>CAYRPX010000104.1:5024-9981 GCA_964426195.1 uncultured Salinivenus sp. | reverse complement strand
ATTGAGAACATTACCCCGATGGGGGTGCACACCGGCGACTCGATCACCGTCGCCCCGCAGCAGACGCTGACGGACAAGCAGTTCCAGAAGATGCGGGACGCGGCCATTAAGGCCATGAACTCCATCGGGACGTTCGCCGGCGGCTGCAACATTCAGTTTGCCTTCGAGCCGGGCACCGATCGGATGATCGTGATCGAGATCAATCCGCGAGTCTCGCGCTCCTCGGCGCTCGCGTCGAAGGCCACCGGCTACCCGATTGCGAAGGTGGCGTCGAAGCTGGCCATCGGGTACATGCTCGATGAGCTGCCCAACGAGGTCACCGGCGATACCAGCGCCTGCTTCGAGCCCTCGCTCGACTACGTGGTGACGAAGATCCCGCGTTTCAACTTTGACAAATTTGAGGGCGTCGACGAGGAGCTGACGACCCAGATGAAGGCGGTGGGCGAAGTGATGTCCATCGGCCGCACCTTCCCCGAAAGCCTCCAGAAGGCGTGGCAGAGCCTGGAGATTGGGTATGCCGGCCTGGGCGCTGATCGCGAGGACGCCGACCGGGAAGAGGTCCGCGAGCGGCTCAAGAAGCCGCACTGGGATCAACTGCTCCACGTTCGCCACGCGTTTCGCAAAGGCGCCAGTGTGGAGGAGGTGTACGACATCACCCAGATCGATCCCTGGTACCTCCACAAGATTCAAAACATGGTGGCGATCGAGGATGAAATTCGGTCCACCTCCCTCCAGGACATTGGGGAGCGCCTCATGTTCGAGATTAAGCGAAACGGATTCTCCGACGAGCAAATCGCCTATCTCGTGCCGGAGGATGTGACCGACGAAGAGGTCCGTGCATACCGGAAGGAGCTGGACGTAACGCCGGTCTACCAGGTGGTGGACACCTGCGCGGGCGAGTTCCCGGCGGAAACGCCCTACTACTACTCCAGCTACGAAACGGTCAACGAAAGCACGGTGACCGACAAGGAGAAGGTGCTGATCCTCGGCTCGGGGCCCAATCGCATTGGGCAGGGCATCGAGTTCGACTACTCGTGCGTCCACGGCGTAAAGGCCGCCCAGGAGATGGGCTACGAGGCCCTCATGCTCAACTGCAACCCGGAGACGGTGTCCACCGACTTCGACGTGGCGGACAAGCTCTACTTCGAGCCGGTCTTTTGGGAACGGGTGCAGGACGTGATCGACCTGGAGCAGCCGGAGGGCGTGATCCTGCAGCTCGGCGGACAAACGGCGATTAAGCTCGGCGAGCGGTTTGAGGAAGACGGCATCCAGATCTTCGGCACGTCCTACTCGAAGATGGACCTCGTCGAGGATCGGGGCAAGTTTACCGAAATCCTCCAGAAGCTCGAGATTCCGTTCCCGCCCTATGGCGTGGCCCACTCGGTAGAAGAGGCGATCGAGACGTCCGACCGGCTCGGATATCCCACGCTTATCCGGCCCAGCTACGTGTTGGGAGGAGAGGGCATGCGCATTGCCATCAATGAGGACGAGGTGGCTGAGTACGTTCAAAACGTGCTGGACACCTATCCCGACAACGAGATTCTGCTCGACCGCTTCCTCGAAGACGCGATCGAGCTGGACGTAGACGCCATCTGCGACGGAGGCGACGTGTGGATCGCGGGCATGATGCAGCACATCGAGCCGGCGGGCGTCCACTCCGGGGACTCGACGGCCGTCCTGCCACCATTCAGCCTCTCGGAGGAGGTGATGGGGACGATTCGGCAGTACGTGCGTGACCTGGCCTTTGAGCTGGACGTGCTCGGGCTTATGAACGTGCAGCTTATCGTCAAAGACGAGGTCGTCTACGTCATCGAGGCCAACCCGCGGGCCTCCCGTACGGTGCCGTTCATCGCCAAGGCCGCCGACATTCCAATCCCGGCCATCGCCACGAAGGTGATGCTCGGGGAGAAGCTGGAGACCTTCCGCCAGCAGGGCGCCCTGGAGTCGGATCTGGAAGACTACGCGATCAAGGAGCCGGTTTTTTCGTGGGACAAGTTCCCGGAGGTGCCGAAGGAATTGGGGCCGGAAATGAAGTCGACCGGCGAGGCGATCGCCTTCGTCGACTCCCTTTCCGACGAGCACTTTGAGCGGCCCTATGAGATGAAGGACCTGTACCTGTCGCGGTAGTGGGTAGACCGACGAGGGTGACGGTGGCGAACCCGGAAGGAGTTAGGACGCCGAGAATGAAGCGATCCACTGGTTAAATGGGCGAATACTATTGATCACCTCCACTTCGAGGAACGGGTTCGCAGGAAGGGATAGTTCAGCATCAGATGATACAAACGCGCCGCCCAGTGCGAGCCGATATGGAGACTCAGATGCATAGAATTGTTGAAGGACTTGCGTGAGTCGGCGCATTTCGGACTTTCCTCCTTTAGGGAGAATGACCTACCTCGAGTTTCACCTCGTCTTTCTGTGTCCCCCAATCCTGGGCTTGGGCCTTTGGGTCTACCGGAGGCAGGCGTTCGATAGACCGCAGCGATGGGGACTCCTGTTCATCACGATCATCGCTGTGGTCTATACGACGCCCTGGGATAATTATCTGGTCGCACAGCAGGTCTGGAGATATGGTCAGGGGCGGGTGCTGGCGCTGGTCGGGTTCGTCCCGATCGAAGAGTACCTCTTTTTCGCGCTACAGCCGCTCTTGACCGGTCTTTGGGTACTGGGGGTTCGGGGAAATCCCAGATCGATGGAGTCCAGACATCTCGTGAGGCGAGTCGCGCACAGAATAGGAATTTTAAGCTATTCTGTGTTGGGGGGCATCGGGCTTTTTCTACTTCAATGGTCCGCAACGACGTATCTTGGGTTGATTTTGGTCTGGTCCGCTCCGATGCTCTTGCTGCAATGGATCTACGGTGGTTCTTGGTTGTGGCATCGTCGCAGACTGGCCGCAATTGGGGTGGCAGCTCCCACGCTTTACCTGTGCGTAGCGGATCGATTGGCGCTTCAGTGGGGCATCTGGCACATTTCACAGCGAACGAGCGTCGGGCTTGAGCTAGCAGGTCTCCCTGTCGAGGAGGCCCTCTTCTTTTTGGTTACCAACGTACTTATCGTCCAGGGGCTCTTGCTCGCCATCCGTGAATTGGAGAGGGGGTGGAGTCAGAGTCCTATTCGTACGATTTGACAACGCCTGCACGATCGCTTCCAGGAGGCAGTGCCCCGCAGATCTCTGTGATCGGCGAGTCAGATACGTGGTGTCCAAGCGTGCCTGGAGTGCGCTCGAAGCGACTTGCTTTAAGGTCGTCTTCAAAAGGCGCTTGTGGAACTGGCCCTCCAGAGCTCCCGAGACTTTTTGAAGGAGCGGTCGACGTGGACGCTGGAGCTGCTGGCAGAAGTTGTCCTCGAGGAGGGGCTCACCCGGCGAGTCGTGAGCCACGAGGCGATTCGCTAGGCGATCCTGGAGATGGGCCACAGCTGGCAGCGAGCCAAGGACTGGGCCGATGGCCCTGATCCACAACAGAGGAGGCCTCATTCCCAGGGAGTGAGGAACGGGGCCCACGTTGAACGGTTTTCAGGTTACCGGCGGCAGAAACTGGCTCGATTCGTGCGACAAACGCCGGCTTCTTCGGAGTCCGATGGGCTGCGTATATGACGACGAGGCTGTTTGTGGAATGGCATAATCAAGCCATTGCTTAACCCCTAACTGCTACCAAGAACGATGGAGCGACGGACCTTCGTCAAGTTGGGGAGTGTAACCGTCTCGGGTGCAATGGTTGGGGCGACCCCGTCGTTCGTCACAGCGTCCAGACTGAGAGGCCCCTCCGAAGAGCTGCCCGATTGGCTCGGAGAGCTCCTGAAGCTGAACGATCAGCGTGTCTCGAAGCTGCTAAACCGACAGATTGAGGACGAAGGGAGTGACGTTTACGGAGCCGTTGTAGATGACCACCAGATCCCCGCTCCGAATCGTACGGCCTCTCTCATCGAGACCCTCACGATCGCGCACCTCTATCAGCATTCGAGTCACCATCGATCGGATCGAATTCGGAGGGCCCTCGAGGCCGCTGCGGATGTGCTGCTCTGCTTCCAGCACGAGGACGGTTCGATCGACCTGCGTACGACGAATTTCCACTCCCCGCCGGACACGGCGTTTGTCGTCAACAGCCTTGCTCCCATCTATGAGCTTCTCCAGCGCCACAAGGTGGAAGCGCTTGGTGCCCTCACCGGAAAGCTGGAGAAATTTCTGTTTCAAGCCGGAGAGATTCTCAAAGTTGGAGGCGTGCATACCTCCAATCACCGCTGGGTTGTCACCTCGGCCCTGTCCTGGCTCCATCGAATTCGGCCCAACAATGGGTACGTTGAGCGTGCAGATCAGTGGCTGTCCGAAGGCGTCTACGTCGATCCCCACGGACAGTTTATCGAGGAAAGTGTAGGCATTTATTCCGCGATCGTTAATCGGATGCTCATCACGATCAGCCGGAATCTCGACCGGCCTCAGTATCTGGATCCGGTTCGGGAGAATCTGGACATGACCCTGTATTATCTCCGGCCTGGTGGGGAATTGGTGACGGCTCCATCAAATCGGCGGGATCGCAACGAGGTTCGGTACGTCACATCCTACTACTATCCATATCGCTACCTCGCGATTCGCGACGAGGAGCCGCGTTACGCGGCCGTGTGTCAATTGATCGAAGCACAGTGGAAGGACAAACTAGTCGGGGATCTGCCGTTGCTGTGTGAGGATTCGTCGGTTTGGTCGGAGCTGCCGCCTGCTGGCGCCGTGCCGAAGCGGTATCAGAAGACGTTTTCGCATTCCGGGGTCCATCGCATTCGGAATAGTGATCTGGATGCGGCAATCATAGAGTGGGATTCATCTTTTTTTAGTTATATGAAGGGGGAAGCCGTTCTTGATGCCGTACGGTTCGCCTCGGCCTTCTTCGGCAAAGGCCAGTTCGAGTCTGAGGAGTTCACGCACACTGAAAAGGGGTTCGAGTTGATCCAGGAACTGAGGGGACCGTAC
>CAYRPX010000104.1:70-4924 GCA_964426195.1 uncultured Salinivenus sp. | reverse complement strand
GTTCACGCACACTGAAAAGGGGTTCGAGTTGATCCAGGAACTGAGGGGACCGTACTATCAGCCACTCTCGCCGGAGTTCGTTCCCGACGAGGGTACAGTCTCGGAGATGCAACACGACAAGCGGGAGGAGAGCGAGGTTCAGCAGCTGAAGCAAGAAGCATTAATCCGCTGGGAAGAGAACGGGTTTGTTCTCGAAATTACAATTACGGGAACGGAAGGCGTGCCTGTCGCCGTCGAGATGGGATTTCGCAAGGAGGGAGAGCTGGATGGTGTCGACCCCGTCGAGGGCATAGTAGATGCGTACCTGTTGACGGAGGGATATGGAGAATATAAGTGTGGGGGGCGGCGAATCACTTTTGGTCCTGGACGAGCCGGTCACCGCTGGACAGAGCTGCGTGGTGCCGAGTCAAAACTCGACTTGAACAGCGTGTATTTGACCGGATTTACACCGTTTATCCACACAATCGAGATTCGCTAGGGGACAGCATCAACGGGGAGCCTCTCTACTCACTAGGGGGTCGAAGACCGTCGCGGGGCTCCCAAATCTCATTCAGATCCGAAGGGGCGTGTATAAACCTGTGCAACTCCCCTGGAAACGAGTTTCCGAAGCTGGCAGGCATTTGGAGTTGGAATCTCCGGACGATGTTCACGACCGACGGCTGAACTTCTCTGTGGCCCGGTGGTAAAGCGGAACGTTGCTGGGAGACAGGCAGCGGTTTCGCTCCCTCCGAGTCCTTCACGCTCCAATCTGGCCTCCGCTCGTGATTGCACGCGAAGGATACACGGTCATCGCTGTCGTAGCGGGCCTTGCGTTCGGAATGGTCCTCGGGGCCGTCTGGGTGGACGCATGGTTCTGGCGAGCCTCTCTCTTGGCTGTTGGGGGGGGAGTCCTCGCATTTACGCTCTTTTTCTTTCGGGATCCCGAACGCACGCCGCCCCCCGACGCACGCGAAAATGGACTTGTGGCTCCGGCCGACGGGCGCATCGTGGAGGTAGTGGAGGACGAGCAGGAGCCGCTGTACCTGCAGGGGGCAGCACAGCGCATCTCCATCTTCCTCTCGCCGCTCGACGTGCACGTGAATCGCGTGCCGGCGCGCGGCATCATCGAATATGTCCGGTACCGTCCCGGGGACTACCTTGTGGCCTGGCATCCGAAGGCGAGCGAGAAGAACGAGCGGTCTGAAGTTGGCCTGCTGCATCCCAGCGGCACGAAGATTCTGTTTAAGCAGGTTGCGGGGGCGGTGGCGCGCCGCATCGTCTATCACCTTGAAGAAGGAGAGAACGTAACGGCCGGTCAGCGCTTCGGCATCATCAAGTTTGGTTCTCGAATGGATCTTCTGGTGCCCCCGTCGGTCGACCTTGAGGTAGAAGAGGGGCAAACCGTACGAGCAGGCATGACGATTCTTGGTCGGATGCCTAGCGCAGAAGACTCGACCATCGAGGAGGCTGAATCCGCCAGCGTGGAGGCGTCTCCAGCCACTTCCTCGTCTCCTCATTCGTCTGCTTCGTGATCGACGTCTGCTTGATTCCGATGATCAACCCCTTTGAATCAGACCATGGGAGGGGCTCCGTGCCGCCGGACGAACGATCCTTCCACCCGGCGCATGTCCGGCGCCGCCTCAGCGCCTACCGCACGGCCCGACGCGAACAGCGGAGCGAGCGACCTCCGCCCCGAGTGATCGTGCCCTCCTTCTTTACGCTCGTGAACTTGCTGTGTGGATTCCTCGCTCTCACACAGGTGCTCGAGTCCGCCTTCGGATTGGCTTGTTGGCTCATCGTCCTGGCTGGCTTCTTTGACCTGCTCGACGGTGTGATGGCCCGACTCACGGACACCGACAGCCCGTTCGGGGTTCAACTCGATTCTCTCAGCGATATCGTGTCGTTCGGAGTCGCACCGTCCTTCCTCCTCTACGGATACGTGCTGGATGCCTTCGATCCTCTCGGCATGATCGTCGCCCCGCTGCCAGCTCTCTGTGGGGCCGTGCGGCTGGCTCGCTACAACGTAACCACTGACGATGCCGACAAAGAGAGCTTTGAAGGTCTCCCCATTCCGGGCCAAGCCCTCGCCATCGTCGCGCTCATCTTGGCCGCTGAGAATTCGACATGGGGCGGTCTCTTTGCCCTGGACAATCTTCGAGTCATCCTGCCCGTTGTAGTCGTGCTCTCGGGGCTCATGGTGTCGAGCGTTCGGTTTGACACCATTCCAATGCCCACCCTTCAGTACGTGCGGGCACATCCGAAGAAGATGGCGATCTACGTGCTGGCCGGAGCGCTCATCATCGGATTCCAGGAAGGGGGCCTTTTGCTCGTCTTTGCAGTCTATCTGCTTCATGGGGTGGGACGAGCCATCTACCAGCTCCTGAAGGCGCTTACGACCCCAGCTCCGGAGAAATATTTAGGCTCGTCCTAGCCCCCCGGCAGGGGCGCCGAACTTGTCATCTTCCCTCTTCGGTTCATAACATTCTACATCGCTCATGTATAAGGCTACGATCGCAATCACCCTGCGCCCCTCCATTCTCGATCCCGAGGGAAAAACGGTTCACAATGCGCTGACAAATCTTGGATACGACAAGGTGGCCAAGGTTCGCATGGGCAAGCAGGCTGAGTTGTGGATTGATGCGGAGGACGAAGAGGAAGCACATCGTCTCGCCACCGAGGCCTGTGAGAAGCTTCTTGCGAACCCCGTCACTGAAAATTTTGAAATCCAGCTTGAGTCGGTTTCGTCCGACGCCGTTGAGGATGGGACGGCCTAGACCAGCCTCGTCTCTTCCGCCGTTCGCGCGTCGAACGGCTTCTGTGCTTCGAAATAATTTACTTCGAGACGATTCGTTGAAGAGTCCACAGCTACTCATGATGCTTGAAATTCGTTCGCTGAGCACCTTCGGGGCGCCCGCTGAACCAGATGTTGAACCGGCGCCGCCGGAGGTCGAAGAACTTGAGGAAGAGGACGATGGCAGTGGGACCGATGACCCCTGGTTTGTCATTCTTTTTAACGACGAAGTTCATACGTTCGAAGAGGTCATCGGACAGCTGGTCAAAGCCACGGGCTGCAGCCGCGGGGAAGCCGAAGACATGGCCTGGACTGTCCACAACGAAGGCAAAGCCACAGTCTACGAAGGCACCTTCGAGGAATGTTTTGAGGTGCAAAGCGTGCTGAAGGAAATTCAACTCGTCACGGAGATCCAGGGGTAGAATGAAATGGGGCCGCGACGTCCCCGGTTAGGGATTTCCCTGGGATCCAGTGCCGGCAAGCGAGCATTCGCTGCGCGGTGAAATGGAAGGAGTCAGGAGGGTGGGCGGGTCCACACGTGGAGGAGGGTCGTGGGAGCCGGATGGGTAAGGCGCGTCGTTCCGTTTAGGGTCTGAACCCGTACGGAGTCCGGCCCCGGCACGACCACCGACTGCTCGTCGTGCCAGCCCCATACGGGTGCTTTCGTAGGGGCGAGACGCCGGGTCTGGCCCTTGACCCGCACTGCGGCGAATGCCTCTGTCTCCGTTCGGTGGGTAAACGCGAGGTGCCGGCCCGAGGGCGACCAGCGCGGATGGAGCTGGTCGGCAGTGGTCGCGCCGGGAGGGACGAGAAAACTGGGACGGTTGCCGTCGTAGACCACAAGTTGGCGATGCCCCGAATCAGGGACCCATACATCGAAGGCCAGTTCGGAGCCGTCGGGGGACCAGCGGAGGTGACGAACCCGACGCTCATTTCCGAAGAGCGTCTCGGCGTCCTCCCCCCGAGGCCCGCTTAGGACAAGCGACGAGTCCGGCACGTATTCGCCGGCTGATCGGTCGTATTTGAGTTCCCGGTGGATGTAGGCCATCTGTCGACCGTCCGGCGCATACTGAATGTGATACATGCGGCGGGCGTCGAGCGAAGCCTGAGTCGCGCAGTCCTCGACGGCAACGACGTACAGCCGGTCGTCGGTACGAGTGGCGAGGGAGCCCTTGGGGAGCCAATGTAAGACCTCCCGCGTAGTGTTGCATCCAACGTCGCGGTTCGATTTGCCGGGAACGACCGTGCGAATGCCCCCGGGACCTCGGTCTTCGTTCTCGGTCGGACGGTAGTGGCCAAAGGCGAGCCGATCCTGTTTCGGGTGCCAGGCGAGTGAGTACACGACCTCTTTGGCGGAGGCGTGCACTTGCTGCAGTTCTTGGGTCGTGAGGTCCAGCAGGGCGAGTTGAGACGAGTCGGTCGTGGCATAGCTGAAGGCCACGTAGCGTCCCGTCGGTGACACCGCTCGAGGGCCCCCCGAGGTTGCTTCGGGGACCAGGCTGCGGGAGGTATTTTGCCGAGCGTCGTGGAGCACCAACCCACTGTCTTTCGTCGTGTATAGGAGCGATAGGGAAGGACTGGGTTCGGGGGAAGAGGGAGCCTCCGTTGTCGGTTGCGAGGGCTGGGAGGATTGAGAGGGTTGTGAGGAGGAGCATCCGGTTCCCATGAGGATAAAGAGGCTTCCTCCCACAAGGAGGGAGACAACCTGGAGGACTGAAGACCGATGCGTCATGGTGCAGCAAACGTGTGAAACGAGTGCGTGTAGAAGGAGCCCATAAACGTAAACGTCGGGCCATTGAAGGTCAGACTAAGTATTGCTCCTGAGTATTGCTCAGTCCACACCTGTATCAGTTTTGTTCAATGGAAGGGGACAAGTCGGGGGAGAAGTGTAGAGAACATGTAGGCTGAGGCCGCATAAAAGGGAAACGTCATCATAAATCCGAGTCCTTTTCCCCGCTGGGAGAGGGAATCGGAGGAACGCTGAAAGCGAACATTAGAAGATTCAAACTGAACTTATGGAGACAGGAACTGTCAAGTGGTTTAGTCCGGCCGAAGGATATGGATTCGTTGAACCTGACAATGGA
>CAYRPX010000103.1:0-10065 GCA_964426195.1 uncultured Salinivenus sp. | reverse complement strand
GAGATCGAACAACTCCTCAAAGAGCGGCTTCTGGCTGCCGTGGCGGACGGGGTCCCACTCGGTATACCGAAAACGCATGGCTCAGTGGAGAGTCTGGAAAACTTAGTGGACGCATGACTACGTCGGACACTCGGCGTTTGTTTGTTCTTCACGCCTACACCCCCCACGTCTTACAAGGACAAGACATTCCACATGGGCGAACCGGGGGGATCCGTATCCCCTACCCTCAGTCCCCACCTTCCAATCCTCCAATGTTCTCATCTTCCAACCCTTCCACCTTCACCCCTCGTACGGAGATTCCAGATACCTTTCGGCCCGGTCGTGGGCCCCCGACGCATCTTCCAGGGTCAATACCTTCTCATAGCGGCTGACCGCCAAGTCGCGTCGTCCGAGCGCATCGTAGGCCATGCCCTGGTACAGGTAGCCAAGCATCCGGTACCGTGTATCCTCCAGATCTCGACTGGTCAACTGCTCCAGCTCGGCCAGGTGACTCAGGGCCTCCTGGTATTCATCCTGATACAAACGGTCCCGAGCCAGGTACAGCCGGGCGATCTCTTCCATGTGGATGTTGTAGCCCGCTTGTCCGGCTTCGCAGCGCTCCAGCACCGTCCGAAAAATCGATCGGGCCCGATCCCATCGTCCCCAGCGCGCGTAGACCCGCCCCTCGAAGGCGTGGAAAAACGGATTATCCGGATGCTTTTCGCGGAGCTTCGTGGCCCATTTCCGACTCCCGCGAAAGTCGTCTTCGTACAGGTAATGCACCTTCGCCAGGAAGTAAATCGCCTCGGTCTGCACATAGCGCCCGTTCGTGGCCGTCTCGCGGAGCAGCCGGAGCCCCCGTTCCTTGTCCCCGGAAGGCAACAACCACATGATGGCCTTTGAGAGAGAATACTCCTCGGGGAGGATGGCTGCGTAGTAGTCGTACATGCCCGACCCAAAGACGTAGTCGCCGCGCTCCGGGGCAATCTCCTCGACCCTCTGGACGTAGTTGATGGCTTTCTGGCCGTTGCGAATCGTTTTCCACCAGCGGAGCCGGTTGGAATGGAGACGGGCCAAGAATCCGTGGGCCGCCGCCTTGAAAAGAGCCGCGTCGAAGTGCCCCGAATCCTCGTTGAGCAGCGAGTCGCAACGGGCGAGGACGACGTTCATTTGTTCGATGAAGGCCTCGTCGTGGGAGGTATCCGTGAGGTCGAGCATGATGGTCCACCAGAGGTTCAACCCCTTCAGGAATGGCCCCACGGGATGGCCAGGATACCGCTCGTCAATCTTGTCGAAGCGGGCCCTCGCTTTTTCGAACTGCATGCCGTAGAGGTAGTCGAGCCCCTTCGTGCCGTTTTTCCGCACGAAGCTCTTGTCGAGAATGGACGACGCGTGGTCGGGAACGGTTGCCGACTGCGTCTGGGTCTGAGCCTGTCCGACACGAGCCCCCCCTCCGAAAAGGAGAAGCCCCAAAAATGCGGCGGCAAAACGGGTCGACATGAGGGGAAACGGACGCGTACGGGGTCGTGTCGAACTCCAGTGTGATCCGGACAGCAGGTGGGCGTCAGGACTCCGGCTGTTCGGCCTTGAACCCGCGGAGGCTCTTCTCGGCGAGCAGGTTGACGTCGTAGGTCTGGACCCGCCCATTTCGTTCGCGGTGGCGGCGACGGGCGATGTCGACCAGCCGGTCCAGCAGCTCGTCGAAGGGGACGCCGGAGGGCTCCCACAGGTAAAACGAAAACGAGCCCGGGATGGTGTTTATTTCATTGAAGTATAGTTGATCGGTGGCCTCGTCGATCATAAAGTCGATGCGGACGACGCCAGCGCACTCGAAGTAGTGGAAAATACGGACGGCCAGCTCCTGAATGTGCTCGGTGCGCTCGTCCGACAGGCGGGCTGGCACGATTCGGTCCTGAGAGGCCATGCCCTCAGGGGCGGTCTCGGCGCTCTTCGCGCCAGTGCCCTCCTTGGCGCCCTCCCCATCTTCCCGCATGTACTTGTCCCGAAAGGTCAGCACCTCGTCCTCGTCCGACGGCACCGGCTCCTCCAGAAGGCTCGGGGTCGCCTCGTGTCGATCCCCCAGCACCGAGCAGTTGATTTCCCGAAGCTCCTCGACGGCCTCCTCCACGACGACCTTGTCATCGTACCGAAAGGCGTCTTCAATGGCGGCGTCGAGCGCCCCCCGGTCTTCGACCTGTGAGATCCCGATGGACGACCCGCAGCGGGCCGGCTTTACCACGAGCGGGTAGTCGAGCTCCGCCTCGCACTGATCGAGGACCTCCTCCTCCCGATAGCCCCATTCGTCCCCGCGAAACGCTACAAAGTCCACCACAGGAATGCCGGCCTCCTGGCACACCCGTTTCGACATCACCTTGTCCATCCCCAGCGCAGAGCCGAAGACCCCGGCACTGGTGTAGGGCACGTTGAGGGTCTCGCACAGGCCCTGCACACCTCCATTTTCGCCCGCCCCGCCGTGAAGACCGAGCAGCATCACATCGACGGACCGCCGCAAGGGAGGGCGCACGAGGCGCTGGAGGGCGCTCGCGTCCCGGTCCTCTAAAAGTTCGAGGTGGCCGTACGGAGTGGGCACGAGTGCCACCGGCACGGCTTCGTCGAGCAGAGCGTCGAGATCGCGGTACCGATCCACCTCCAGCAGGGACTCGCCCGTGTACCACGTGCCGTCTTTGGCCACGTAGATGGGAACGGGGGTATACTGGTCGTGGTCGAGCGCCGCGACCGCCTGCAGCGCAGAGATGATCGATACCTCGTGCTCGGGGGCCACACCGCCAAGAACCACCCCGACGTGTAAGGACTCGGAAGACACAGCGAGACAGGAACTGGTTGATGAGCGAAGGGCGGATTGTGCAGTGCAGTACGAAGCACGAAGCCCGGACGATCCTTGTCGACCTCTCCCACTTCTCCTGCGCTCTCTCCCCACACTCTCCTCCCACGCATCCACGGTCAACTCTCGACTAAACTCGGCGCAACTGGCTCGTCGCTACGTTGAGGTCGTTGGTTTTGCCTGCCACGCGGTTTAGATTGCAGAGCGGTTTCGTGCTCTTCTTTCAAATTCCACGGTGCCGGTGAAGCTGGCCATTATCTCGGACATTCACTCGAACCTCGAAGCGCTCAGGCGCACGTTCCAGACCATCGACGAGGCGGACGTGGAGGCCGTCTACTGCCTGGGCGACGTGGTGGGCTACAACGCCGACCCGTCCGCCTGCGTCGACCTCGTGCGTGAGCGCTGCGAGGCCGTCGTGCTCGGCAACCACGACGCCGCAGTGGCTCGGGAAGCGGACGTACCCTTTCTTCCTGCCGACGGGCAGGAGGCCGCCCGGCACAACCGTGAACAACTCTCCGAGGCGCAGCGCGACTACCTCGCCGATCTACCGCTCACTCACACCGTGGCCAACTGCACGTTCGTCCACGCGACCCCCGACGACCCAACGGCCTGGAAACGACTCACCGCCTACCCGGCCGCCCAAGCCCAGTTCGACCACTTCGACACGAACGTGTGCTTCATCGGCCACACCCACTCCCCAGCCGTGATGGCCGATTCGTTGGGCATCTTCCGGGTGCGATCCGGACACCGCTATCTCATTAACGTGGGCAGCGTGGGCCAGCCGCGTGACGGCACCCCAAAGCTGAGCTTCGGCCTGTTCGACACGGAGGCCTTCACGTACGAAAACGTCCGGCTCGACTACGACGTGGCCACGACGGCTCGAAAAATCCGCACTGCCGACCGCCTCCCCAATACGCTCGCCGATCGGCTCGAAGAGGGACGGTGATGCGTGAAACGTGATACGTGGAGGTGAATCATGCATCACTCTTTACGCATCACGCATCTTTGCGCATCACGCATCATCACACTCCACGAACTGCCCCTCACTGTAGACGGCCCAGGGGCGCCCTATCATCTCGCTTCCCACGAAGGGGGTATTCTGACTCTTCGACCGGATGTCGTCCTCGGTGAAGGTCCAGGTCGTGGAGGTGTCGAAGATCGTGAGGCGGGCTGACTCACCCTCCACGATCTCCGGCACATCGAGGCGGAGAATGCGTCGCGGGTCCACGGTGAGCTTGTGGACGGCCTCTTTGACCGAGAGCACGCCCGGCTCGATGAGTTCGCGGCCGATGAGCCCCCACGCCGTTTCGAGCCCCAAAATGCCGAAGGGGCCCTGCGTGAACTCAACGTCCTTCTCGTGGGAGGCGTGGGGTGCGTGGTCGGTACAGATCGCATCGATGGTGCCGTCGGCCAGCCCTTCCTTGAGGGCCGCCACGTCCGCTGCCGAGCGGAGGGGCGGGTGCATTTTTGTGTTCGTGTCGAACCCCGTCTGCTCCACCGCCGCGTCCGTGAGGGAGAGGTGGTGGGTACAGACCTCCGCCGTCACGGGGATACCGCGCGTCTTGGCGCGCCGGACGAGTTCGACCCCACGGGCCGTAGAGATGTGGGCGACGTGGAGGTCGCCTCCGGTGAAGGCGGCCAGTTCAACGTCGCGGGCGATCATCACGTCCTCGGACACCCCTGGAATCCCGTCGAGCCCGACCCGGGCCGACACCTCCCCCTCGTGCATCTGGCCACTGGGATTGAGCGTTTCCTCCTCCATGTGGTTGATGATGGGACGATCGAGCATACTGCTGTACTCCAACGCCCGGCGCATCAGCCCGGCCTTCTGCACGGGCGCCCCGTCGTCGCTGAAGGCCACGGCTCCGCCCGCCCGCAAGTCGGCCATCTCGGCGATCTCTTCACCGGCCCGCTCCTTTGAGACGCACGCAATGGGGTGAACGCCCACCGGCGTCGCCGCGGCCCGCTCCCGCACGAACTCGATCACGTCGCGGGTGTGGAGGGGGGGATCGGTGTTGGGCATGCACGCCACGTCGGTAAACCCGCCCGCGAGGGCCGCACGGCTCCCCGTGGCGATCGTCTCCTTGTGCTCGTAGCCGGGCTCCCGAAAGTGGACGTGCATATCCATCCAGCCCGGCGAGATGAGTTTGCCCGAGGCGTCGTACACCGGTACGTCTTCTTCCCCCTCCAAGTCCTCTCCAATCTCCGCAATCGTGCCGTCCCGAATCAGCAGGTCGGCGGACTGGGTGGTCTTCGGCTCGGGCCGAAGCAGGGTGCCGCCACGAAGGAGAAGATCAGGAGTCATTCAGGGAGAAGCACGTCGACATAAGATAGCGATCGGACGCACGCAAAAGGTACGATTCTACCCCGCTTCCGTCAACGGCCCGACGGCAGTTGTGGGATGGATTTTTGATTGCCTCCACACTTCTCCGCCGCCCATGCCTCCACACCTCCATACGTCTTTTCTCACTTCCCCATTGCACTCTTCGTCCGGGTCTGGGCCATCTCAGTTGTGGACGTGAGGTGCTCGGCAATCATGTTTGTAACCATGGTGAACAGGTGCAGCCGCGTTTGGCCTCCCGAAATGCCGTGCTCGCGGGTCGGGTACATCATAAACCGGAACTGCTTGTTGGCCGCCTGTAGCTGGTTGACCATCTGGACACTGTGTTGAAAGTGCACGTTGTCGTCATCATCGCCGTGCACCATGAGCAGATGCTGGTCGTTCTGCAACCGGTCGGCATAGGTCTGCGGCGCGCCGTTTTCGTAGCCGTCCTCATTGCGCTGGGGCGTGGACATGTAGCGCTCCGTGTAGATGGTGTCGTAGAGGCGCCAGTCGGTGACAGGCGCGACGGAAATTCCTGTGCTGAAGGTAGACGGTCCCTCGTCTCTGAACATCGACAGAAGGGTCATGTACCCGCCGTAACTCCAGCCCCAGATGCCGATCCGGTCCCCATCCACCCACGCCGAGTCCGCAAGCGCTTGGGCTGCATGGATCTGATCGGCCGACTCCGGCTGGCCGAGGCGTTGATACGGCACGTCCTGAAAGGCCTTGCCGCGTCCACCGGTGCCCCGGTTGTCCACGCTCACAACGACTACGTCGTGTTGGCGGGCCAGGTACTGGTGCCAGAGCTGCCGAGTATTCCCCCACCGGTCTATTACGGTCTGCACGCCCGGTCCGCCGTACACATACATGAGGACGGGGTATTTTTTCGACGGCTCGAAGTCCGTCGGCTTAATGACGTAGGCGTTAAGAGGCGTGCCATCGGCAGCCGGAAGGGAGGTAAACTGCTTCGAGGGGAGGTCGAGACTATCGAGACGCTTCGCCAGCGTGTCGTTTTCTTTAAGCGTGGCGAGGCGGTCCCCGCCCCCGTCGTGCAGCGTCCACGACGGCGGCGTACCGGCCCTCGAGTGCCGGTCAATGTAATGGTCGAGGTCCGTCGACAGATTAATCGAATGCCAGCCCGACCGCGAGGTGATTTTGTCGACGGAATGGGCGGACTCATGCCGGCTCGTGGACACCTTCGTCTTGTAGAGGTGCCGTTCGAGCGACGTGTCGCGGGTGGCCGTCAAGTAGGCCGTCCAGTCCTTTTCGTCCACCCCGTGGAACTGAGTCACCTCCCAGGTTCCCTCGGTAATGGGCCCGAGATACGTCCCCTCGTTTCGGTACAGGTGGGCGTGCTTGTACCCGGTCCGCTCGGAGAGAAAGACAAAATGCTCTCCACCGTCGAGGAACGAGAGCTTGTCGTCGGTAACGTCGATGTAGGTATCTTCCGTTTCCTGGAGCACCGTCTCCGTCTCGCCCGTCTCTGGATTCCCGTACAGGAGATCCAAAACATTCTGCTCCCGGTTGAGCCGATACATCCAGACCTGATGTGTCCCGTCGACCTCAGGGGTCCAGCCCATCCGGGCCAAGTACTCGTGGGTCATTCCGCCCCCGTTCCACGTGTTTGTGTCGAAGTACTGTGTGGCCTGCGGCTGGCCCCGCTGGGTTGTGTCAATCCGGGCGAGATCGATAACTCCAATTTTGATCTCGCTATTTTGCTCTCCCGCCTTCGGATAGCGAAAGCGCGTAATGTCGGGATACCGCTGGGTGTTGTCCACCAGTGGAAAGGAGCGGGTCCCAGACTCGTCGAGCTTGAAGAAGGCAATGCGGGTGCCATCCGGACTCCATTCCCAGCCGTCGCGCAGGCCGAATTCCTCCTCGTAAACCCAGTCGAAGGTGCCGTTGATAATTTCCCCGTCGCTGCCGTCGGTGGTGAGGGCAGTCTCCGTCCCGGAAGTCAAATCAACGACGTACAGGTCCCGCTGGCGTACGAACGCGACCTTCGTGGCCGATGGGTTGAACTTCGCAAACATCTGATACCCCTCATCGCGGTCGGACACCGGAGTCAGGACCTGGTCGTCCAGATCGTACACGTAGTAATAGCCCTTCGTATTGGCCCGCCATACCTCCTTCGAGTCGGTGTAGATGAGTACCTTCTCGCCCCCGTCGCTAAGCGTGTAGTCCTCGATTGGCACGATGCGGTCCACATCCTCCGCGTGCAGGTTCGTACCGTCGATGATTCGCGTGCGCGTGCCGGTCTCCAGGTTGTACCGCATCAGGTGCGTGGCGTCGGCGGTGTCAGCGGCCTCGATGTACGTAATGACAGGTCCCTCGTCGGCCCACTTCCCGCCCTGAAATGTTTCAGGCCGAAACGTTGACGAGGCATGGATGCTTTCGAGCGTAAACTTGGGGCCCTCTTGTCCCTGTGTAAGGTCCGGATTCCCAGAGACAATGAGAAGAAGGGCGAGACCCGAGACGGCACGACGAATTATCATTCGGAAACGAGTTGGTACGAAGAGAAAACGTGGAGAAGCGAACAATGAGAAAATATTCCTGGAGCAGTGCTATTGCAATACGAAAGATTCCAACAGCACGCCAATCGCTTCCCAAACTTGATTCCTGACTCTGCCTTTTCATGGAACGGAAATGAGGCCCCCACGCACATCCCTGCCCCCTTATTCTCCGGTGCTCTTCTGGCCATATCCGCAGATCAGAAGCAAGAATGCCCATGTTGCCGTCCGCTGAAAATCGATGTGTACCTTCTCTTTTGACAACCCACACCAAGAGGACCCGCGCGGCGCCCCCTTTTCGCCCGGATAAGTATAAAGAGCGTCCACAATTGGTATAGACTCAATCAATATTTTAACATAAAAACTGCTCTTGTCCGTCCTAGCTCTGAGGAACCATTGTCCAGATGGACGTCTACCAAGGGGCTGCGTTCGTGCGTCACTTTGCGTCGACAGTACTCCTTTTCGCTATCGATCGGTCGACAGACAGCGTCGAAAATGCCCCGGTGACCGCCACCATAAACCTGGCGGCCATTCGTCACAATGCCCGGATCCTTCAGGACCGGGCCGACGGTGCTGATCTGATGGCGGTCGTCAAGGCGGACGCTTACGGCCACGGGATTCTCCCCGTGGCTCGGGTCCTGCACGAGGAGGGTGTTCGCCACTTCGGCGTGGCTCGGCTGACGGAAGGAAAACAGCTTCGCAAGCAGGGGTATATTGATCGCATTCTGGTTCTCGGTGCTCCGGCCCCCACCCAGGTGCCCCAGTACGTAGACTACGATCTCGACCTCACGATTCCGTCAACCGGCATCGCGGCGGCGGTCGTTCGCCACGTCCCCCCGGAGGCCGCACTCCGAGTACACGTGAAGGTCGACACGGGTATGGGCCGACTTGGACTTTCCCCTGACGACGTGGGAACGGTCGTATCCCACCTAGCCGAGACGCCTGGAATTGTCCTTGCGGGAGTATGGACCCACTTCGCAACGGCGGACACCCCCGGAAGCGCATTTGCCCAGACGCAACTCGACCGTTTCCAAGCCGTCGTGGACGAGCTCGACGTTTCCGTCAAGCACGTGCACGCGGCCAACACGGGGGCTCTCCTCACCATCGGGACGCCGATCCACGAGTTTTCTCCCTCTCTCGTGCGGAGTGGCATTGCGCTGTACGGACTGGCGGCCACGCCGGAGTTGGGCACTCGCCTCGATCTTCACCCGGCGATGCAGCTCACGGCGCGCGTGACTCAGCTCAAGACGGTGCCCGCGGGGACTCCAATCTCGTACGGCGCCCACTGGCAAGCCCCCTGCCGGACCCGCATCGCCACACTGGGCGTGGGATACGGCGATGGCTACCCGCGTCTCTGCTCGGGGCGCGCTTCCGTCCGGATTGGAGGCGCCTCCTGCCCCGTCGTAGGCACGATTTGCATGGACATGTGTATGATAGATCTTGGACCGCCAGACCGTGCTCCCGCCACGAACGTCAGCCTGGGCGACGAGGCAGTTCTTTTTGGTCCCTCGGGACCGACCATCTACGACGTGGCTCGGTGGAGCGAGACCATTCCGTACGAAATCTGTTGTGGCGTCTCTCCCCGCGTGCCTCGACGCTACGTCACGACCAACAGATCCGGGGCCGTCTCCCATCCTTCCCAGGCTTCAATCCAAGAAATCTGAACGAGACACAACATCGTTACGTTTTGCACCCGAACGTTGAACTCCAAGATGCATCCCGCCATGTGGCTCTCGCATAGGATTTAAGGTGGTGCCTCAAATTCTCTGCTGCCCATTCGAAAGGCAGTATATACGTTTTTCTTCATTCATAAACCTTACTCCAAACAATGCCTATTACTGCTGATCCTAGCGACATTGACGTTCTTGTTGTTGATGATGAAAAGGACGTTGTCGAAGTCGTAAGTCATTTCCTTGAAGAAGAAGGTTATACTGTACACACTGCTTTTGACGGGGAAGAGGCCCTTGAGAAAGCATCGGGGAAGATCGACTTGATTGTACTGGACATTATGCTTCCCGGCGTGGACGGATACGAGGTGTGTCGGGAGTTGCGCTCTCGGGTCGAAACTGAAGAGATCCCAATTGTCTTTCTGAGTGCAAAGACCGAGGAAGAGGATCAGATTGAAGGCCTCATGCTCGGCGGCGACGACTATCTGACCAAACCCGTCTCGCCGCAGGTGCTCGTCGCCCACGTGAAAGCCGTGCTGCGTCGGTCCGGCGTCGAGGAAAGCAGCATCCTTGAGGTCGACGGCCTCAAGATTTACGAAGATGAATACCGCGCCGAGCTCAATGGCGAAGATCTTGGACTGACGCTGACCGAGTTCGAGCTGCTGCGGTACCTCGTGCGCCATCCCCGAAAGGCCTTTACCCGCCAGCAGCTGCTCGAAACGATCTGGAAGGACGCGATGATGG
>CAYRPX010000102.1:0-10172 GCA_964426195.1 uncultured Salinivenus sp. | reverse complement strand
AGGGGCTCAACCGCGAGGAGGCCTACGACCGGGTGCAGCCGCTCGCCATGACGGCATGGGAGGAAGAGCGTCCGTTCCAGGAGGTGGTGGCCGAGTCCGAGAACATCACGGAGGTCCTGACCGACGACGAGATCGAGGAGGTCTTCGATCCGACATACCACGTCCGCAACGTGGATCGGATTTTTCGGCGGGTGGGACTGGAGGAGTGACGGAGGATTGGAGCGTATTGACGAGATCGTGCGGGCGGAGCACAGCACGCACGTGGACGGAGAAGCGCTACGCAACAGCAACTACTCGGCGCACTTGGCCTCATCACAACCAACCCCCCGCAGTCTCGTGCTTGAGCGTGTCTTTCGTGTGATCGGTGGAGCCGTTCTCCTGATCCTACTTCTCCCGAGCATGAGTGCCGCTGCCGACTCGACGGCGACCGCCCCGCTACGCGTCATGTCGTACAACATCCGGTATGACAATCCCGCCGACACGGGGGCTGTGAACTGGGCGAATCGGCGTGACAAGGTCGCAAGTATGATTCGCTTCCATGGGGCGCACGTGGTGGGGACCCAGGAGGGCAAGCTCCATCAGCTCATGGACCTCGAAGACCGACTGTCGGACTACGAGTGGGTCGGGGTCGGGCGCCGGTCCGGCGGCGACGAATTCTCGGCGGTCTTCTACGACACGCGCCGACTCACACTTCTAGAACACGACACCTTTTGGCTGTCCGCTACGCCCAACGAGCCCGGAAGCAAAAGTTGGGGGGCGGCCCTCCCGCGCATTGCCACGTGGGCCCGCTTCCGAGACCGACGCTCCGGGAACGCCCTCTTCGTGCTCAACACGCACTTCGATCACGAAAGCAAAGAGGCCCGGGCCAAAAGCGCTCGGCTCATCGCCGAGACGGTTGGGGCGCTCGCCGACGGTGATCCGATCGTCGTGATGGGGGACTTCAATGCGCCGCCGTCGGCGCCTCCCTACCAGGTCCTCACTCGCTCCGGGGACGACGCGCCCCCGGTCCCGCTCCGAGATGCCGAGGAGGAGGCCGAGCAGCCGCATCATGGCCCTCGCTCCACGTACAACCACTTCGAGACGACCGTCCGACCCGACCGGCGGCTTGACTACGTCTTCGTCGGTCCGCGCCTTGCCGTTCGGCGGCATGGGCACCTTGCGGGTCGGTGGGAGGGGCAGTACCCGTCGGACCACCTACCGGTGCTGACGGAGGTGGAGATCCGGCCATCGACCCAGCACTGACCGCCATGACTCACAGCGCCGGACTGCTCATCTACCGTTGCTCGCCGGAATTCGAGGTTTTCCTCGGCCACTTCGGCGGGCCGTACTGGCAAAACAAAGACGAAGGGGCCTGGACGATTCCGAAGGGCGTGATTGAGGAGGACGAGGCCCCGTTTGATGCCGCGCGGCGCGAGTTCGAAGAAGAAACGGGCCTCACGCCTCCGTCGGATGAGGACGCGTACCTCGATCTGGGGACCGTCCGGCAGTCGAGCAGCAAGACAATCGCGGTGTGGGCCGTGGCGGCGGACCTGGACCCGGACAGGTTGGAGAGCAACACCTTCGAGATGGAATGGCCGCCCAATTCGGGGGCAACGCAGTCCTTTCCGGAGCTGGACCGGGCGGCCTACTTCTCGCTGGACGAGGCGGTGGAGAAGATCGTGGAGGGCCAGCGGCCGCTTTTCGACCGGCTTCAAGAGGCAGTGCCGGATTAGGAACGAGAGACGCGTACGGCGTCGGCTCCTGCTACTCCTGTTTGAAGTGGGCCGCTCTTGGGTCTAGCTCGTCGCCTCTGGGAGTGGCAATCGGCTCGTAGAGTTCCGGCCGGCGGCCCCGAAGCCAGCGCTGGCCGGTGCACATGTCGAGCAGTTCCGCATCGAGGTCCGCCACCACCATCTTGTCGGCCGCCGCCCACGTCTCTTCGATGATGCGGCCGTAGGGATCCAAAAGCATGGCGTTGCCGGTGCGCACCTCGTTGTCGTCGAGCCCCACGCCGTTGCTGAAGACCAGAAACAGGCCGTTGTCGTGCGCCCGGGCCGGCAGCCAGCGCATGAGCCATCCGCGTCCCTTCGGGCCTCGAAATTCTCGCTCGATGGCCTCGGGGTTCTCGTGCCGATTGTGCCAGAGCTCGGGGTCGATGAGGCCCATCGCCTCGGGGCTCCGCGAGTCGCAGCCTCCGGTCTGATGGGGAGCGAGGAGGAGCTCGGCCCCCTGAAGGGCCGTGATGCGCACGTTCTCGACGAGGTTGTTGTCCCAGCAGGTGAGCACGCCCAGCCGGCCGAGGCCCGGCGCGTCGAAGACGGTGAACTGGTCGCCGCTCGCCATGTGCTCGTTGAGGAAGCAGTGGAGCTTGCGATGCACGGCGGTGCGCCCGTCCGGCATCGCCACGACGTAGGCATTGTAGAGGGCCCCGTCGTCGGCCACTTCGATGAGGCCCGCCCCCACCGTGAACTCGTGGGTCTGGGCCAACTCGATCAGATGCTGTGTCGAGGGCCCCTCGGGGATCGGCTCGGCGAGGCCCTCCAGCGTGGTCCGGTCGCTGTTGCGGAGGTGCCAGTAGCCGGTGAGGCACATCTCGGGAAACGAGAGGAGGTCGACCTGCTGCTCGGCCGCCCGGGTGGAAAAGTCGCGGACGGTCTGCCAGTTGGCCTCCTTGTCCCCCGGAGCGTGGTTGAACTGGACGGCGGCGGCACGGAGGTCCTGCATGAGGACAGGGGTTGTCTTTAGCGGGAACGCGACAGATCTTCTCAACGAGATGAGGGCCGCCGCGTTCATGCGGTGAGCCTCCGGCACGGACATCCGCCTCCCGCGAAAAGGTCACCCTACGCGAACAGAAACGATTCGGGCATACCCCGACCGGTTTCAGGAGGCAGTGTCGACGGGAACGTGACCGTTCAAAGATTTCCTACTCCTCGTAGTAGCGACGGCATTCCGCCTCGCGGCCGCGGACGACCCGTTTTCCGGCGAGGGGGCCCGACGTTTCGGTGACGACCGTCCACTGGGCCTGCTGCTCGTCCTCCAGGTAGAGAACCACCCAGTCGTCGGTCTTGTCGAGCTCGTGGGCGCGGGCCGTGTTGGAGTAGAGGGCCGTGTAGTGCCGCCCGTCGCGCTCGGTGTGGAGGATGGGCAGCCACGCCTCGCCCTCCGGATTAAACCGACGGGGAGCAATCCGTCGGAGCGCGTCGCGCGCCGCCTTGCGCCGGTACTCGCGATCCACGTCGAGCAGCTCCCCGACGGGCACCTCGGCGTCGCCTGATCGTCGCCGGCGCAGCCGAGCGTCCAGCGATTCCTGCACGGCCTGGAGACGCCGCTCGCCGAAGCCTTCAATTTCGGCCAGCCGTCCGTCGTGTGCCGCCTGTTCCAGCTCCTCCAGCGTCTCGATGTCGAGCTGGTCGTGAATGCGTTCCGCGAGCTCCGGCCCAATGCCGGCCACCTGCCGAAAGACCGACTCTGGGGTGACCGTGCCTTCCAGGCGCTCCAGAAAGCGCCACCGATCGCTCTCCAGCATCTCCGTGATTGCGTTGGTGAGCGACGTTCCGATGTTGGGGAGTGCCTCGAGGCCGTCGCGGCCCTCCTGCTCATAGAGGTCTGCCACGGAGCGGTCGAGCTGCGTGAGGGTCGAGGCGCCTTGCCGGTAGGCACGCACGCGGAAGGGGCTGGCGTCTTGGGCCTCCAGGAGATCGGCGGCCTCGCGAAATCGCTCGGCGATGTCGAGGTTGACGGCAGGCGCGGTCGTCGAGTCGGCGTCGGTCATGGACGGGAAAGAGGGCTCGGGCCGGGGCGCGAGAAGGACTGCAAGAACGCGCAGGAATGAACTCAGCAAATAAACGCACGACAAATGCGCTACGATCCCTGCCCGATTTGCGACCGTCGCGCCGTCGGAGGGAGGCCCAGGTTCCTGGACCGCGGCCGGGGATCGTGCCGGGTGTCCGCCGGGAGGAAGGGGCGTGTGGAGTGGTAGGAGGCGCCGAGGGCCTACCGGGGTTTGGGGGGCGAAAAGTTTTAGGGACTTTGTAACAGCCACGTATAGCTTACATCTCCCCCACACTTGGTCAGGATCCCAAGTCCCTCGTCGCGGTTCGCCTCTGCAAAGAAATATCCCCACGGGCACTCGGCAGGGGAGCTCGATTCATCTTTTCTTTTCATTGTTGGGATGGTTATTACTGGGGGGGCGCGTTCTGGACGGGCGGGAGTAGGGAAAATGGAGGAAGGGGGCGAAGGTCCAGAATCCGCCGGTTTTCTCTGTTCGTGCCTTCCAAAATCAATCTATACCGTCACTATGGATTATGAGAAAAAAGTTTCCCGTCGCGACTTCCTCCATCGCCTGGGGGTGCTCGGCATTGCGGGAGTCGGCGCGAGTTCGTTCTTGGTCGCCTGTGATTCGGGCGGAACCATGAATGAGGAGAATGGAGGCGAGGAGAACGGTGGGGGCGATGTCGCCGAAACCTTTGAGGTGACCGTCGGGGAGATTGACGACAGCTATCCTTATAGCGAACAAAACAACATCGGGACGGCCTATGCGATCGATGGGGAGGTGGGCAAGGTGATCACCCTCGAGCGCGGAAAGACCTACGAGTTTCGGCTCCAGGGAAGCGTGGAGGAGGGACCGAACGGGTTTTCCCACCCCTTTTACGTGGGGACAACCGCAGAAGGACAAGGAGGGGATGAGTACCGGGACGAACCGGCGAATCAGACATCGGGCACGGTCACGTTCACTCCTCCGTCGGATGCTCCGGACACCCTCTACTACCAGTGCGAGGCCCATCAGTACATGGGCGGCGAGATGGAAATTACCGATGCTCAGGATTCTGACAACGAAGACTATTGACGTTTGCTGGAAGGCCCCGACGGTCTTTTTTCTCGTAGCGCCGACTGCTTCCCACCTCCTACTTCGAAATGAGCCCTCTTTTCCCGAACGACCTGCGGTCCGAGTTGAAGGAGCGCGCCGCTCCAAATACGATCGTCACTGTCGTCCTGATGGGCGTCCTGACCTGGGCAGGCGTTCTCGGTGCGCAGGCGCAGAAAATTGTCGCTACGGTGGATTCGACGGAGAGTATGATTGAATACACGGGTTCGGCCCCCATGCACAATTGGACCGGAACGAGTCGGGACGTGTCCGGGACGTTTGTCCTCGATCCGGACCATGCGGACAGCAGCCGCGCCGTCATTCGCGTGCCCGTCGCGAGCTTCGACAGTGGGAACGACCGGCGCGACCGGAAGATGCGCGAGGTCACCGAGGCTGAGCAATATCCGCTCGTCCGACTTCGTGGCACCGAGATCCAGCCGCTCCGCTGGGGACGCAGCAGCGACGGAAAGGTCGGTCAATGGGAAGTGGCGGGCACTCTGGACTTTCATGGGAAGACGCACCCAATCGACGCGACGGTGAGGGTGCAAACGGGTCCTGACTCCGTATACGCCCGGGCCCAGTTTCCGATTTCGCTCACTCGCTTCGAGGTGGAGCGGCCTTCGATTCTGTGGACGTCGATTGGAGACACGATCCGCATCGATGCGCGCATCGTGGGGGGAATCGAGGAGCCGTCGAGCGCGGCTCGGCGAGAAGGCTCATCCCGGAGTGCGTGGAGTGGAGAGCCTTCGGGAGCAAGAGGCACTCCCCGTGACGCGAACAACAGTGGGCTCGCCGTCTGGTCCCTGCGGCCGGTGAAAAGTCCAGCAAAGACGGCCTCAACTGAGGCTCGATAAACGTGTGTGGTCGGCGGTGCACACTGCGTTTCCTCCTCCCAATGACAACTGGCCTATGCAGTCTTTTCACTCCTTCGTCGTCGGTACCGTTCTCCTGAGTCTTGGGCTCGGTCTTTCCGTCCCGATGGCTATGGCGCAGGGGGGCACGTCTACGCAGGGGCCCACCTCCGCCTCACCAGTCGCGTCCACCGACTCTTCAGTGACGGCAGCCCCGGACGCTTCGTCAGAGTCTATCCCGTCTACCGAAGACTTGATGCCGTTCAGCGGATGGAAGGTGATCAATCTTCCGACGGACCGTACAATTGGTGCTGGCAACTGGCTATTTCTCATTAGTCACCGCTTCATTCGCCCCGTCAATTCCGGCTACTCGGGCTTCTACGGCCTCGACGGCCCGGCCTACATGCATCTGAGCATGGGGTACGCTATCACCGATGACCTGCTCGTGACTCTGGGCCGGTCCAACGAGCGGGACAACGTGGAACTCGAAACGCGCTACCAGATCGTTCCAGAGCGCAGTCCGGACTGGCCGGTCGGCCTTGCCGTACAGGGCATTGGAAACTGGCATACCCTGGACCGGCCTGGTGCGAGCCGATGGCGGGATGAGGCGTTCAAATTTACCGGGCAGGTCAGCCTCACGCGTACCATTGCCGACCAGTTTGGACTTCTTCTCGTGCCGGGCTTCACGCTGAATCCTTCGACTCGGACCACCGGGGAAGCGCCCCTTCTCACGCTCGGCCTGGGGGCCCGCTGGAAAATTTCCTCGAAGCTAGCCCTCGTTGGCGAGTGGACGCCCATCCTTGCTCGCTCCGAGCGTACGGTTGGGTCCGGAAATCAGTACGACACGTGGGGCGTCGGGGTCGAGATCGTGGCCGGGGGGCACGTCTTTCAGCTCCTTGTGGGAAATAATGACAGCCTGACGGCGGATCAGTACCTGGAGGGGGGCGACCTCAACGGGAACGTCTTTGACGGCAACCTCCGCCTCGGCTTCAACATCTTCCGGATTCTCGACTTCTCGAAATGGTAGCGGAAGGAGGAGACGCTCGAGGTCTCGGGATTCCCGTGAAAACGGTCTCTACGATCAGATCCACAAGTTGCCGTGGGTGAGGACGAGCACACGCAGAATCCAGGATGGGCCGCCCTCGGGAAGGGCGTAGCACTCTTCGTGGGACTGAGTGTGCTTCTGCGTCTGCCCAACCTGGGGACCGGCATCGTGCCGACCGATCCGGTGCGGTACCTCGAACACCCTCCTCGGGGGTACTATCTCTTCAGTCTCGACCTCTTTGCCCTGGCCTCGCTCCTGTCCGTCGTGCCGTACTCGGCGGATTGGTCCCGCGTCCGGGCCTTCGTGGGAGGCAGTATTCTATTTCTGCTGGCGTATCGCACGTACGACGCGGTCGTAGTCGCGATGCTGCATCGGAGCCCCATTTTTTACGCCGACGCGCCCCACGTCGTGGGGGCATTGCATCTAGCCGCGAACGCGTCGCTGCCGTGGCGGCAGGTCGTAGGCATCGGGGCAGGCCTCGTGCTGCTCGGAGGACTCGTGTGGGCCCTTCCGTCGATGCTTCGGCGTCTCCATAGGTGCGTGTCGTCCCCGATGGGGCGACGCGGGGTACTCCTCGCCAATGCCATCGTGTGGCCGATCGTCGTCTTTGCCGTCGTCACGGACCGTGGCACATACCTTCGCCGGGCCACCTACCAGAACACCTGCCTGTCTACGACGGAGTGTCTCGTCCGGAATGTAGAGGCGTCCACGACGCTGCGCCGAGATGTGGCGGCCCGGTTCGAAGGCCCCAGGGATTCGACGTACGCGCGCTACCGGGCCCTGGACTGGGACCGCCCCCCGTCCCTCTACCTCGTCATGATCGAGTCTTACGGGTCGGTCCTGGCGGCCCCAGCCAGCCCTGTGCCGTTCGATCGATTCATGGCGGGCATGGCCGACTCGCTCCGGGCCTCCGGGTGGCACATGGCAACCGCACAAAGCGATGCACCGGTGTTTGGGGGCCTCTCGTGGCTCAGCGCCGCCACGTTGTTCCTCGGCACTTCCGTGGAACACCAGCCCCTCTTCGAGGTGCTGCGACCCACGCTTCCGCGCTACCCACATCTCGTGCGGCTGCTCCGCGATCAGGGCTACGAGACGGCCACCCTCCAGCCCCCGGTCCGCCCCCGACCGGGTCTGTCGGCGGACAATCCGTACGAGTTCGATCGCACGTTCTACCTGCGCGATCTCGACTACCAGGGACCGGACGTAGGATGGGGCATCGTGCCGGACCAGTATAGCCTGTCCGTTGCGCACGAGCGGTTCGTCGCGCCGACCGAGCCGCCGTTCTTTCTCTTCTTTGAGGCCGTGACCTCCCACCTTCCGTGGGACACGCCGCCCCCGCCCCTTGTCGACGAGCCCAAACGCCTGAACCGCCCGTCGCAGAACGAAGCCCTCACGCAACAGTCCAGGGGGCCGACATGGTCGACATTGTCCCAAAAAGAGCGCCTGTTTCGCTACATCCGGTACGACTGGCGAGTCCTGACGGAGTACCTCCGCAGGCAGGCGCCCCCAAACAGTCTCATCGTTGTTGTGGGGGATCACCAGCCGCACTTTGCAGACACCGAGAGCCGGGCGACGCCCCTTCACGTGTTGAGCCGAACGGAGAGCCTCATCCGCCGCTTTCGTGACCACGGATTTGTCTCGGAGCTCCGCCCGTCCACCGCCGCCGACGCCCTCCACCATGCGGGGGTCTACTCGCTGCTCGTGCGTGTTCTTACGGCGCACGATCGTGCCGCAGGAGGCGACTCGTCGGCCGCGCTTCCCCCGTATCGCCGACAGGGCGTCGAGAGGGTCGCCCTCCTGCCCAAGCGTCCGTAGCACCATTCCCGTCCCGTCGCATGCTGTCGTTTCCCAGTCCCGTGTCCGTCGCCACGAAAGCGGACGTCCGCGCCTTCTTCGACGATCTGGCTCAGAATCACACCGAACAGCACGGCCCCGCCGAGGCGCTTCTTCGGCATCGGCTGCGCGTGCTCGATCACCACGCCCAGTTTGCCCCCTCCGACGTAGTGCTGGACGTAGGGTGTGGAGACGGGGCGCACCTGCGGGCCCTCGCCGGTCGGATTGATCGGGGGGTCGGGGTCGACCTTTCGCCCCGAATGGTGCAGAGGGCCCGGCGCCAGACCCGAGACGCGTCGCTCCAGTTTCGGATTGGCGACGCCGAACGCCTCGATTCGGTTCCGTCCGCCTCGGTCGACACCGTGCTGTGTGTGGGCGTGCTGGAGCACCTGCTGCATCCGGCCCGTGCCCTCCGACAGGCGGTGCGGGTGCTAAAGCCTTCGGGCCGCATCGTGGCCCTTACCCTGAACGGAGCGCACTGGTGGTACCGTCTCGCCGATCGCCTGGGCGTGCCCACGCGCCACCTCGCGACGGACCGGCGTCTGTCGCCCCGCCGGGCCCGCCGGCTGTTGAGGGAGAACGGCCTGCGTCCGGACGTGGGGTTCTGGCGCTTTGTGCCGAGCGGTGACCTGCCGCGATCCCTGGCGGTCCTGTGCCGCCTGCTCGATGGACTGGGGCGGCGCGTGGCCCCAGCCTCGCTGCGCGGAGGCCTCCGGCTGGTTGGGCGGCCCGACTGAGCAGGTCCTGTCTGGGGCCGCCGGTGAGCGAGGCCGCCTCGACAGTGAACACATTCCGATGCAACGAGTGACACGGTGTGGTTTCTCCCCCTGTCTTCCCGTGTCCTGTCTGTCACCAAGGCGCTCGACGTGGACCCGCGGTACGCTCCCATCGAGGACTACGCCGTCATCGGCGATTGTGCGAGCGCCGCCCTCGTCGGAAAAGACGGATCGATCGATTGGCTCTGTTGGCCGCGATTTGACAGCCCTTCCGTCTTCGCCGCCCTCCTCGACGCTGACGACGGCGGACATTTTCAGGTCCGGCCGGTGGCGGACTTCACGGTGGAGCGACGATATTTCGACAACACGAATGTCTTGGAAACGACCTTCACGACGGACACGGGGGTGCTTCGGCTGACGGATCTAATGCCGGTTGCCTCCCGCGAGGCGTATCGGCGCGAACTGTGGCCGATGCACGAGATCCTCCGGCGGGTCGAGTGCGTGGAGGGGACGGTCGAGGTCCGAGTCACGTGCGATCCGCGGCTTGAGTATGCCCAGATTGACCCGTCGTTCGACGATCGGGGGCCGCACGGGTTCTTCTGCAATCACGAAGGGGCCGTCCTCATTGTCCGGAGCGAGCTGCCCCTCACCCTGTCGCGCAGCCGCGAATCCCTCCACGGAGAATGGACGCTCCAGGAGGGAGACCGCCACTTTTTGTCGCTGTCGTACGACGAGGGCGAGCCGGCCGTATTGCCGCTTCTCGATGACCACGGTCAGCGGAAGCTGGCCCGCTCCATCAACTACTGGCGCGACTGGGCGGCGCAATGCGAGTACGAGGGGCCGCACCGCGACGCCGTGGTGCGAAGTGCCCTGACGCTCAAGCT
>CAYRPX010000101.1:0-10236 GCA_964426195.1 uncultured Salinivenus sp. | reverse complement strand
GCTACGACGCGAGTTACGGGACCGTTCTTCGGGGAGACGGCACCGGGGAGTGGTCACCGATGGCTCCGTTCCAGAGCAATTTGTACCTGCGGGGGGAGGTGCGGGCACTTCGTCTTCTGCGCGGCCCGGAGGGGCAGCGGAGGATCCTCGTGGCGAGAAATAACGATCGGCCTCAGGTCGTGCGTCTCGTCTCGCCGGAGAAGGGGGAGGCATCCGGTTTTTGAGGGAACCAGATGTCCATCGTTTTCGGAGTGAAGACAGAGTCCACCGATGATCGACGCGGAAGTGAGCATTCTCGGATGTGGATGGTTGGGTCGCCCATTGGCCCGTCACCTCGTCGGCCGTGGCGTTTCCGTACGGGGATCGACGACGACGCCCGAAAAAGTCGAAGCGCTGCGACGAGACGGTATTGACCCGTACCGTCTGGTCCTCGACCCCGACGTGTCCGGGGAGGATGTCGCGTCTTTTTTTGCGTCCTCAGTCCTCGTGCTGAACGTGCCGCCGCCGCGGAGTGCCGAGGACGTTTTCGAACAGCATCGTCGCCAGATCGAGGCCGTGCTTGAGACCGCGAGTGAAGGGGCTGTCGAGTGGATTCTCTTTGCGAGTTCGACGGGGGTCTACCCGAAGGTAGAGCGAACGGTCACGGAGGCAGATCAGCCGCCTGGGCAGCCGGACGCCCTGCCGGGCCGACGTCGTTCCACTGGGCGCGCCGTGCTGGCCGCCGAGGCGCAGTTGATGAACGATCCGGCCGTCGCCGGGACGGTGGTACGGCTCGGAGGGCTGTACGGCGACAATCGACATCCCGGCCGCTTCCTGGCTGGACGAACGAACGTCAGTCGGCCCGAGGCCCCGGTCAATCTTATCCACCGGGAGGATTGCGTCGGCGTGCTTAGTACCCTCTTGGAGCAAGACGTGCGCGGTGAGGTCTTTAACGCCTGCGCCGACGCTCACCCCACGCGACGGGCCGTTTACACCCAGGCAGCGAAGGTGCTTGGTCTTGAGCCGCCGACGTTCGACGACGCAGACTCGACCACGGGCAAGATCGTGGACAACCGAAAGCTCAAAACTCAGTGTGGGTATCGGTTTCTCCATCCGGACCCTCTTGCCGACCTGGAGACGTAGAGGGACCATCGCTCTGCGAAGCTGTGAGTCCTGTAACATTTCCTATACGCTTCTAAACACGTCGGAGACCGTTTGACTTCCAGGAACGGCCCCCTGTTTGTTGGGCATGTGATTTCCTTATCCCGGCCATATTTGGGGGCGGAACGTCTCCCAAGACGCTCCCGTCATCGTCGCTTTTCACCAATGATCCAGGTGTATGCCGATCTCGACCGGTACTCGTCCCGTGCTCGACCAAGCCCCCGCCACCGAATCCTTTCGGAAAGCAGCATTGAGCGGACTTCGAAAGGCCCAGAAGCAGATCCCCTCGAAGTTTCTCTACGATGCGCGGGGGTCAAAGCTCTTCGATAAGATCTGTGAGCTTGAGGAGTACTACCCCACGCGTACGGAAATCGACATCATGAAGCAAAACGCCGAGGCGATGGCCGAGGCCATCGGTCCCCGGGTGCGGCTCGTGGAGTACGGCAGCGGCAGTAGCGTGAAGACACGAATTCTTCTCGACCACCTGAACGAACTCGCCTCGTACGTCCCGGTCGACATTTCGAAGGAGCATCTCGTCGAGAGTGCCAACGAGCTCGCCGAGGATTACCCCTCGATTCCCATCCAGCCAGTGTGCGCCGACTACACGACTGCCTTCGAGTTGCCGGAGTCTCCCAGTCCGGCCAGGCGCACGGTTGGCTACTATCCCGGCTCCACGATTGGCAACTTTCGGCGGAATGAGGCCCGGGACTTTCTGGGACGCATCGCCGACACGGTGAGGCCCGACGGCGGATTGCTTATCGGAGTCGATTTGAAGAAGGACGTGGACGTGCTCAAGGCGGCGTACGACGATTCCGAAGGAGTGACAGCGGCCTTTAACAAAAACCTGCTCCGCCGCATGAATCGGGAGCTCAACGCCACGTTCGACCTCGACGGGTTCGAGCACCACGTTTTCTGGAACGAGGAGCGAGGCTGCATCGAGAGCCACCTTCGGAGCACAAAGACGCAGACCGTGACCGTGGCGGGGGAGCGCTTTCCCTTCAAGGAGGGGGAAACCATCCATACGGAGGACTCCCACAAGTACACGCTCGATGAGTTTGCCGCACTGGCGGCAGAGGCCGATTTTCAGGTCGATAGGATGTGGACCGATGAGCGATCGTATTTTAGCATACAGTACTGCACAGTCGAGGCTGGATCGGCGTGAATTTACAGATCATAGGGGGAAGCAGACTTCGAATCCTGGAACGAGCGGACGGAGACGTTCATCCGTATGGGCCCGACCTCCTCGTGCTTCGTTCATCAGTTCCTGGTCCGACATGGCCCACGCATTTTTCCTCGGTGCTGACGTTGTCTCGACCGATGGGGAAAGTCCCACCGACCTGACGCACGCGCTGTTCGAAAAGTCAAAGGAGGCGTCCGACGACGAGGCGACCTACCGGCTCGACCACATTCGGCGCCACAGAGACGTTGCCTCGGCCGATGACTTCGCCGATCACCTTCAGGGGCTCGTCGCGGAGCGTCCGTACATTGGCCGAACGAGCCTCATTGTGAATCGAAACACCGAGTTTGGTCAGGCGCTAATCGACGCGCTCGAAGACCGCGGGATGGATCCCGTGTCAGCCACTCTCACGGAGGGGGCGGGCGTAACCCCCGGGGAAACGGACGAGATTGGTGTTCACCTGGGAGGCATTGATGTCGTGCGAACGATTGCCGACCTCCATCGCGACGGAAAACTCACGATTGAGGGGCACACGACCGAAGCGGCGTCTCAACTGGCGCGCGACGTGCAGGCGCTCGCGGAGAAGCTCGACGAGGCCGATGGCGACATGGAAGCGCTCGGGACGTCCACGGCCGGGCCCTCGTTCGATCCCGAGGCCACGCACGTGACGAGTGCGGCCCTGGCGGTATGGTTGGGGGCCGAGCGGTCCTTCGATCCGTCGCAGCACCTGAAGGAATCGCCTCAGACCGGGACGCCAGGGGAAGCCGGTGTGTGACTCGTTCGGGGAGGAGTGGAGGGGCGTGCGGGAGATCTCCGCTGGGAAAGTTCTTCTACGGAACCCCACACTGCAGTGGTGCACGTCAATCGTCATTTTTCCTCTGCGGTCTGGGCTGGTCCGTGATCCGTGAACCGTGATTTTACGCACTTTCTGCCTCCCGGAGCGAGGGGGGAAAGTGTATGCAGGCGCGGCCGTGGGACACAGGCATGTTCCCAATTCAGGTGAGACCGTCATGAGCCATCCCTGGCACGACATTGAGGTGGGTCCCGACGCCCCCGACGTCTTCAACTCCATCATCGAGATCCCACAGGGGGGCAAGGTCAAGTACGAGCTCGACAAGGAGAGCGGCCTGCTGCGGGTGGACCGGATGCTCTACTCCTCGGTCGTCTATCCGGCCAACTACGGCTTTATCCCACGCTCCTACGCGGACGACGGCGATCCGCTTGACGTGCTCGTGCTGGCCCAAGAGCCGGTGGATCCGCTGAGCATCCTCCGCGCCCGGCCCATCGGACTCATGAGCATGCTCGACGATGAGGAGGAGGACGCGAAAATCATCTGCATCCACATGGACGACCCGGCCTTCAATGACTACTGGCACATCAAGGAGCTTCCCGACCACCGCCTCCGGGAGCTCCGGCGCTTCTTTCAGGACTACAAGGCCCTGGAAGACAAGACCGTTCGGGTGCAGGACTTCTTTGGGCCGGAGCGAGCCAAGGGGGTAGTGGAGGGGGCCGTTGAACGGTACGGGGCCGAGATTGCCCCCGAGCGGGAGGCGTAAGGAGTGAGACGTGGAACGTGAGGAAAAATTGCGGCTCACGAGTCACGCATCACAAATATCGCCTTGAGGGGCAACACGGATCAGGAATGGGGACGGCGGGGCGGACCGGGATTCCTACAGGGTTAGCCCCACGCCGGCGCTAACGGTGTTGTTTGTGCTCAGGGCATAGTCGATGTTGACTTGAATGAGGGCGAGTGTCAATGACACGCCCGCCAGGGCGCGCACGCTGTTCGCGGCGTCCTGGTCGAGGGAGATTGTCGACGAGCCAGCATCGGTTTGGAAGCGGTAGTCCACATCGACGCCAAACTGCTCGTACTGCAGGCCCCCGTAGAACGTAATCGGCGCCACGGGGACGCTTTTGCTAATCTCGGCATTGAGGACCCAGCCGGAGGCGTCCACGATTTCGCCAGGGTTGTTGCTATCCTCGCTTCCGGAGAGGGAGAGGCTCTGCCACGTGCCCTGGACGGCGAGATTGACGGGCGAGAGCGGAATGTACTGGCTGAGACTGTGCCGCACGGAGAGACCGAACAGCGAGACCGAGCCGTAGTCGCTGATGCTGGTTTCCGGAAGGAAGCGGAGTTGCGCGTCCGTTCCCAGCACGGTTCCGGCGCCTACCTGTGGCACTACCAGGGGCGCGACCGACGTGTTCAGGAGGCCGGGGGGGAGGTCTACGGTCTCGTCGGGCGTAAGATCGTTCCCATCGGAGATGACCGCTTCGCCGGGCGACGTTTCTTGCCCAAACACCGTGGGGAGGTCGCCGCTGGGATAGGTGATCGTGAGGGTCTGGCCATCTTCCGTCGGGACCTGATCCTGGTCGAGCTGAAAGGCGGTCTCAGACCCGGCCGTGAAGGCTCCCATTGCTGCCACGCCGACGTACACGTCGATTACGGGGAACATGCCTTCGCCTCCCACCTCTGCGGTGCGGAAGAGACCGGCGTTCAGGTTGGCCCCGAGGGCGTCGGTTACGGGCTGGGTGTAGTTGTCGGCGTACTGTTGGCCAATGCTACTGAGGGCATCCCCAAGTTCGTCGGTGTTCTGGGCCTGGACCGGAGTCGACGCGAGAAGGGCGAGAGCGATCAGAAACGGAAAGGTATCGCGGAGCTGGAAGCACATGGCGGAGAAGGATTGCCGGGAAGAAAATGGCGAGGCACCGAAAATGTATCCGGTGTAAGACACATACGCAAGCTTCAGGTCCTGGACGCTCTTTCAGGGGACGGCTCGGAGGAGGCGCGATCCAAGTCGATGTAGGCAGCGAGGCGGTCACGGGCGTGGGGAGCGGTGCAGAGGCTCACCGCGACAAAGACCGCTACGTTGGCCACGAGTCCGTACACCCCTTCGTGCAGCGGAATGGGGCGGAGGTGCGGGGCGACGAGAAACAGAGTATTGACGCCGATGCCGGTGAGAAGTCCCGACAGCGCCCCCGCCCCGGTGGCCCGTGGCCAGTAGAAGGCGGCGAAGACGAGCGGGAAGATCTGAGCGACTCCGCCGTAGGCGCCGAGCAGCAGCGCCACGATGCCCACCTCCGAGAAGACCGCAAAGTAGTACGCCGTGGCGCTGATGGCGACCACGAGGCCCCGAATCCACTGTCGCTGCCGGGTGTCGCTCATGGGGGCGGAGAGCAGCGGCTTGATCCCGTCCCGGAGCCCAATGGAGGCGGCGGAGTGGAGGATGGCGTCGCCCGACGACATCGACGCGGCCAGGGCGCCCGCGCACACGAGTCCGACAAGGACAGGGGAGAGCTCGATCTGCGTGAGCAGGTATGGAACAATGGTGTCCGGCTCGGAAACCTCCGGGAAGGCAAGCACCCCCGCGAATCCAATGAGCAGAATCGGGACTAGGAAGAGCTGGAAGGTGGGATACAGGACCACCGTCAGCTTGAGCGTCCGGTCGCTGCGGGCCGTGAAGGCGCGCATAAAGAGGTGGGGCCACATCGAGAAGCCGATGGCCGAGACGATGACGGCGGAGCTGTACCCGGCCCAGGTCCAGGCCGAACCGTCGGCGGCCAAGCCGGGCGCCTCGAGCATCGCACCCTGATCACTCGCGGCGATGGCCTCAAACATCGGCTGGATGCCGCCGTGGAGCGTTTCCGGCAGGTAGAGTCCCAGGAACCACGCAACGGCCATCATAAAGAGGCCCTGCAGTGTATTCGTCCAGCCGATCGCCATCATCCCGCTGGCGAAGACGTAAACCAGCACCACTCCGTACGCCACGAGGGCTCCGAGCCATCGGGGTACGTGCCCGTCCGAGATGGTGGAGAGCAGGAGGCCCGCTCCCTTCATCTGCAGCGTGAGGTAGGGCACGAACGCGACGATGCTCAGTACGGCTAGGACAATCGAGATCGTGCGGCTGTCGTACCGGTGGGCCAGCATCTCCGCCTGGGTCACGAAGCCGAGCGCCTCCCCCACCTGTCGTGTGCGCGGCCCCAGAAAGTAAAACGGCACCATGCCCACGGTGCCGTAGGCGATGATGTAGAAGGCCGCCGCGCCCCGCGAGTAGGCCCACCCCGGCGCGCCGAGAAAGGCGAATGACGAAAAGACCGACGCCCCGAGCACAAAGTAGAGCACGATCACGCCGAGCGTCCGATCGCCCGCCACGTATCCGTCGACACTTGCCGACACGGTGCGGCCCGACCAGATACCGAGTCCGAGCACCAGGGCGAGGTAGATTCCACAAATGAGGAGGATGACGGCCCACTCAGGCATCGGGAAAAGGACGGCCAGGCGGAAAAGGCTGTCGAACAGAAATCCTTATTCCGAGTCGACGGAGTCGTCCGTGCGGTAGAACAGCACCAGAGCGACAAACACGATCACGAGCCAGCCCACGACCCAGGCAAATGAGAAGGGGAAGCCCAGGACGTACGGACGAATGCTCGCGGCGAGTGGATACACAGGCCAAACGAGCGCGAGGCCTGCAACCAGGATCACACTCAGGAAGACGAGAAGTGGATATCGATTCGGAGTGCTCCGGAGGCCCGGAAACACGAGGCCTCGGGGGCAGTCGTCAGAAGAATCAGACACGGGGGGGCGGTCTTTCAGCGACAGTGTAGACCGTGAGGCTCGGGGTCGAGCACCGGGTTATTAGTGCGCGCGGACGGAGGGAGCCGTGTGGTCAAGGGCCGTCGACGGACCTGCCACTGACCGTGAGGCCTGTACAAATTGTGTTTCTGCTGCGGGTGATGCGTCAAGGGAGGCGGACGATTGGGTGTGATGCGGATCGCCGCCGCTCCGGCAGGAGTAAAAAATGGATGCAAGAAGGAGAAGGATGGCAGCGCCGGTGAGGAGGCTGAAAATTCCAGCGATGGCAGGGCGTTTCATGAGCGAAGTGATTAGTTTGGGGTCGTCGAGGGGAGTGTCCTCCGAAAGGGGAGGGCTTCGGCGAGGCCGTCCGGTTCGGACGAAGGTCAAGATCCAAAATGCCGATCAGAGAGGCAAGGGCAATCGCATGTCGCCGATACAAACATGGCGGGTCTTTCGCCTCGGTTTGACGAAGGTGTTGCACTAGAACGGGAAAGGGGGAGGAAGAGCGGGGGGACGAGGCGATGCGAGAAATCGAATCTGGATGAACCGACTCGTCGTGTGAGCGCCTGGGGATGTTGGGAGAGAACATCGAGGGTAATTCGTCAGTCGATGTCGAGGTTTTGCAGGTATCGGCCGAGGCGATCGCGCCGGTCGGCGCGCTCCGTCTTCAACGTCGAAATTTTCTCGTTCAGGATTTCGATCTCGTCCTCCGTCGAGGATAGTTTATCAAGGAGGCGCTGGTAGTAGTCGCTCGACTGATTGACGGCCTGACTGTTCTTGCGGATGCGAGACTGCTCGTTTCGAAGCCGGTCGAGCTCCTGCTGGGTCTGCTCCAGCTTCTGTTCGGTTTCAGAGACCCGCCGTCGCAACTCGGCGGCTTTCTCCAGAGCGTTCTGGACGTCTTTGGGAAGGCCGCCGGTCCGGGCATAGGAGAGTAGCCGGTCACGGCTTGCGTCGAGGAGGCGGTATCTACGGGTCTGAACTCTCTCCTCCTCGACCACAAGCTCGTCGGTGTCCCTCGCGCCAACGTTCGTGCGGAGGCGATAGACCGAAGGCGTTCGTTCCTCGACGTCCGAGGGACCGGTGAGGCTCCAGCTGTCGCGCCGTGGGTGCTCTACGATCACGGAGGCGTCGGTCTCACCCTCGTTTTCGATTGTGTAGGTCTGGGAGGCAACTCGTTTCCGGGTCATCTCCAGCACGCCGTCGACGATCGTTCCGGTTTCGACCGTTTCCTCGGTCTGGTCACCACCCCGGTCCACCTGCAAGTCCTGATTCAGGGCGTAGGTCAGGTACCGAATGTCGCCCGGCGGAGCGTCCTCCAGGCGCGCGTCTCCCGCGTAGCTGCCTTCGTCGAACACGGTGATGGGCCCGGCGGCGAGGTGTCGGCCGGTCGTGTTCTCCAGTCGCGCTCCATGCAGCGGGTGTGTCTCGTGCACGTCCGGGTCGTAGAGGCTGATGCGCTCGACCTGGATCGGCTCTGTGACGATGGGAAGCATTGCCGAGTGGCGGCGCGGCAGCGACACGTCGCCCACGCGGTACTGGAAGAACGCGCCAGCCTCCTGGGTCGTCGCTGCCGAAGTGATCCCTTGAGTGGGGTCCATCGAGGAAGGCGCAGCACGGGCCTCGGCTTCCACAGTTGCAGCTTGCCCGGCTGACCGGGCTTCCTGGTCGGCTCGAGTCGTTTCAGCCTCAACGCCTTCCTCATACTGCTTCGGCTGGAGGGGCTGGCCGGAGGTCGGGGAAACGACCGGGCGGTCGACGTATGTGGGCGTGTACAGGTCCTGGACGAAAGAGACGGGGCGTCCGCTCACGAGCGTGAGGTCGACGTTCGTCCAATCGGCGTCGGTCTGGTTTTCGATGAGGGCCCAGCCTTGAATCTGGCCCTCGCTCTCCTCGGCCTCGGGCAGGAGGAGGCGGTAGCTCGTTTTCCAAACGGGGGCTTCCACGACGTAACCGACCCGGACCCTGCGGGGACCCTGTCCCTCGAACTGAAGCTGGACGGCTTTCTTCTCCTGATTGCGCGCGCCTGCCACCGCGTCAAGGGCCTTTCGCATCTCTTCCTGCAGCGCCGGATCGTCGAACTGGAGGTGCTGGACGTTTTCGAGAGCCGTAGATTGGAGCCCACCGTCCCGGTAGAGGGTAAGGTGCCAGTTCGTTTCTCCATTTGGGCCGTCGCGCTGTTCAGCGCTGACGAGGGTGCCCTGGATCGTCTCGTCGGGCGTGGTGAGCTGCACGTTTGCCCCGCGGAGCTGGTTGGCGAGCGTCCCGAGGCCCTGCGGTTCGGAAAGGTCGACCTGGAAGCTCGCAAGAGTGCGGGCGAGCGGGTCCTGCGACGGGTAATTGATCGTGCCGATGCTCCCGCCCCCGAGATCCTGGAGGACGAGCGACTTCAGTACGTCCTTCATCTGCTCGCTCCGGAAACGGAGCGTCATCGTCGCGGTGTCCTGCACTTCGCCGCGATGCTCGACGTAACTGACACCGCTCTTGAAGAAGACGACCTTCCGGATTGGAACGTCGGTGGCCGGCTGGGCGCCCGTGCTGAGGGGGAACAGGAGGACGGCCAGGACGAGGAGGGGGGATTCGTAAAGGGACATAGTAGATGGTGGCGAGGAACAAGTGTAGTTCCGTTTTTCCTTTTCCGAGCTCAATACATGGCACCGAGTTCCCGATCCCGTTCCGACATTACGGACTCGATCAGGTCAGAACGGGACCTCCTCCTGGTCCTCGTACGAATCCGGTTCGTGCTCGACGGTTTTGATCTCGATGCCCTCGGCCGAAAACCCGAACAGGTCTTCGGGTGAAAAGACGAGGCGGAAATCGGGCTCGTCGAAAAACGGCTCAAACTTGTCCGCAAACTCATCGAGCCGCTTCAGGTAGTAAGCCGTATTCTCGTCGGGGTCGTCTGGGTCCCACTCGCTGGCCAGCCTGCAGTGCTTGAACGCCGTGACGTCGGCGCTATCCCCCGTAATGTAGTACGAGATGCGATCGCCCTTCCGGGCCGGTTTTCCTGTTTTCTCGGCCTTCTTTTTTGCCAGTTCGTAGGCCGCGGCGCGCGGGCGCTGGCCCTCCTCCACGTCGGCCTCGTACTGCTCGATCGTGTCCTTGAGGCTCTCGGTGCGGGCGAAGCTGTCGGCGCTCTCCCAGTCGTGCTCCACGATTTTCGTGCGGGTGTCCACGTACAGGTCGTGCAGGCCCTCCACGTCATGCTCCAGCAGGCGGCGGATGGCCTGCCGCACGAAGCGGCGCCCAAACGCCTCGTTGGAGCGGGAGATGAGGGAGGAGCCCTTAAACTTGAGATCGTCGTCGTAGGTGAGCAGGGCGTAGTTTTTCTTCTTGTACGAGAGCA
>CAYRPX010000100.1:0-10285 GCA_964426195.1 uncultured Salinivenus sp. | reverse complement strand
GCTACTGCGCGGCCGACTGGCCAAGGAGCGGGTCGCTCGGAGAGAGTCGGCCGACATTGTAGTCGATCCGCTCTTTCTGAAGGACGAGCTCATACCGGGCCCGAACCTGTTGGCTCGCGGCATCGACGAAGTCGCGAATGGCGTTCTGCAGCTCTACGATGTCGGCCGAGCCGAGCTCGTAGCGCTCCTGTGCGGCGGTTCGGGCCTGCTCGGCGGCCCGGAGTCGTTTGTTGGCCGCCTCCAGCTGCTGCACGGCGTTCTGGTAGTCGAGGTATGCCTGGCGCACCTGGAGGGCCACCTGCTGGCGCTGATCCTGAAGCTGATACTTTGCATTCTGGGCCTGCACCTGGGCCTGCTCAACCTGCGTGGATCGGTTGAACTGCTGAAAGACCGGGATACTAATCGACAGTGAGAGCCCTCCTCCTCGGTTCACGTCGAGCTGGTTGGCAAAACCATCGTCGCTGACGCTCCTCAATCCTCGGCTTGACCAGTCCGTCCCGTAGCGGCCACTGATCGAAACGCTGGGGTAGTAGGAGGAGCGGGCAGACCGGATGCTCTGCTGGGCGGCCCGCTGCTCGGCCTCCGCCACGCGCAGGTCCAGGCGATTCTGAAATGCCTCCCCAATGAGGGTGGGCAGGTCGTACTGGCCCGTCCCGGAGGTCCCTTCTTCCAGATCCGGCACCTCAAAGTCGTAGGCCTTCCGGGGGTTGAGCTGAAGGGTTTGAATGAGTCGCGTTTTGTTCACCTCCAGCTCCCGCTTTCCCTGCAAAACCTGCTGCTCGGCGTCAGCCAGGTCGGCTTCGGCCGTAAACTCGTCCGACTCGGGACGCGCCCCCGCATCTACGAGCTCCCGGATCTGACGGAGACGCTGGCGCTGTGCCTCTACTCGCTCCTCCCGCACACGCACGATCTCACGGCTCTCTACCAGGGCGATGAACTGGTCCATGACGTCGAATACCACCTCCCGTTGCGTGCGCTTCAGGTTCGTCTTGTCAGCCTCGGCCTGCTCCCGTGCTTCCCGAAGTGAAGAGATGTTTTCGAACCCATTGAACAGCGTGATTCTTGACTGTCCGTTCAGGTTGAAGAAGTCCGTCGACCGCGTGGTAAAACCGCCCGTGACTTGGCTGAAGTTACGCCCGATCCGCCGCGAGATGTCTGTGCTGAGACTCAGATCTGGCATGAAGTCCATCCATTCGGACTGGACCTGCACGTTGGATTGCCGTGCCTGCGCCTGCGCCCGCTTGAGATCGGTGTTTTGGTCGAGGGCGGTGCGCACGGCCTCCCCGAACGTAATCTGCGTGGTGTCCTGGGGCTGCTGGGCGTAGGTGGTCGTGGGAAGCGCCCCCAGTGCCAGAAGAAGAATGAGAAGGCTCAGCCCCGACGAGGCAGAGCGGAAAGAGACGAAGCGTTGCATTGGATTCAGTGTGAAACTGGTTAGGGAGTGAACAGGGAAGGTAGGCGAACTGATCGGAGCTACTCGTATCGAAGCGACTCGATGGGGTCGAGGCGAGCCGCCTTGTAAGCCGGATAGCCCCCGAAGACGACCGCCAGCAGGGTTACCCCCCCCACGGCAATGCCAGCCCACATCCACGGGAAGGACGGACTGATTTCGAAATACACAGCCGTCGCGTTTCCCCCGAGCCCCCCGAGTAGAATGCCCACGAGGCCTCCGATCTGGCACAGGACGACGGCCTCCAGTAGAAACTGACTCAGAATATTGCGCCATTTGGCCCCCACCGCCTTCCGGATGCCGATCTCGCGGGTGCGCTCGGTAACGGAGACGAGCATGATGTTCATAATCCCAATTCCGGCAGCCAGCAGCGAGATGAGCCCCACGAGCGCACCGCCCATGGTCAGGGTGCTCGTAAACTGATCGAAAGTGCTACGAACGGAGTCGTTCGTCTCCATGGCAAAGGTGCCCGGCTCACCAGGCTCCACCTGGCGAATGACGCGCATGTGCTGGCGCACTTCTTCCTGTGCGGCAGAAAGCTGGTCGGGGGTGGGGGTGCGCACCGTTACATCTCCAATATTGCGCCCCCCGTCGCCATAGGTGCTTAGCAGGTACGTGATGGGGGCGAACACGCGCGAATCCGGATCAAAACCAAGAAATGAGCCCTTTTCCTCCAACACACCCACCACTTTGAGGCGCACGCGCCCGACCTCCACCTGCTTCCCAATCGGCGTGGTCGTCGGAAACAGCTCTTCGGCCACGGTGGACCCGAGCAACGCCACGGGACGTGCGTTCCGAACGTCCGGTTCGGCAAGGGGCCGTCCTTCGGCCATCCTGTACCCAAAGTTGCCCAGAAAGGCCTCGTCCGTGCCGTAGAGGTTGATGCTGGGAGTAGTCTCCCGCCACTCCGACTTCACCGCCACGCTGTAATCAAATCCCTCCTCCACACTGACCCTCAACCCGGGACTCGCTTTATCCTCCAGTTGCTTTACCTGCGCGTAGGTGATGGGCGGATGATATCGCTCTCGCTGTCCCCCCGGGCCGACCTGAACCGCGTAGCGCTCGACCGAAAAGGTGGAGGGCCCAAACACCTGTAGCGACTCCTTGAAGTACACGTCGATCACGTCCACGGCCGTGACGGCGGCGATGACCGCAAAGACCCCGATGACAATGCCGAGCAGGGTGAGCGACGAGCGCAATTTGTTGGCCCGAAGCGCCTGAAGCGCCTCGCGTACGGTTTCGAATCCGCTCATGACCGAAGACTGCTGTTTGAGATAGCGAGCTGCACTACGCTGCGCGCTGCTCCTGCGCAACGACCCAGCTGCGTGCGACGACAAAGAGGACGGCGAGGGCCATGCCCCCACCGACCGTGAGGAAGGGTGGGGCGCCCACCACTGCTGCCAAGGTGATCGCCCCCACGACAGCGAGTGCCCCGCCGAGATCCGACGGTCCCCGCTGTTCCAAGAACGGAGTCCCTACGACCTCTTCCAGGCCCGTGCGGCTCCACCGGACCAGCCGAACGATGGGAATCAGCATCCAAGGAAGGGTTGGACGAGAGTTCTGCATGGGTCTTTTGTAGATTGAATAGCGAGTTGTGACGCTCAAGTGGATGTCCGTCGCCCCCTATCACTCGTACCGAAGCGCGTCGATGGGGTCAGCCGTGGCCGCCTGCCAGGCCGGGGCGATGCCAAACAGGATGCCTACCCCGACGCAGATGCCGAAGGCCAGTGCCACGGTCTGTATCGGGAGCGAGGTGGAAAAGATGAAGGCACTCACAGCCTGCGCTCCGAGGGCCGACACCCCGAGCCCGATCAGCCCCCCGAGGAGACACACGATGACGGCCTCGATCAGGAACTGGAAGAGGATGGTGCGCCGCTTGGCCCCGACGGCCTTGCGAATACCAATTTCCTTCGTCCGCTCGCGCACCGACACAAACATGATGTTCATGACCCCAATGCCTCCGACCACGAGGGCCAGGCCCGTCAGAAAAATACCCACTCCCCAAATGGCGAGCTTCGTGCCGGAAAAACTGGCCCGAATCTGGTCCTGATCGTTGATTGCAAAATCGTTTTCGTCGCCCGGGGCGAGGCCCCGGGCCGTGCGCACCACGCCCGTCAGTTCGTCCTTGACCCGTCCCATCGGAACGACTGAGGACGCCCTGACCATGACCTCCACGCCCCACTGTCGACTCACCCCAAACATCGCGTCGTACGTGCTAAATGGAATGACGACGCGCTCGTCGGGCGAGGTAGGTCCGCCGCCGAACAGGCCTTCGCCCTGCCGGTTCCGCACCCCAATGACCTGACAGGGCACCCCTCCAACCTTGATGGTTTTGTCCAGCGGAGTCGCCACGGGAAAAAGTTCCTCGGCAATGGTGGCCCCAATCACGCACACGTGTCGCGCCCCTCGTTCATCGGATTGCGTAAAGAACCGTCCTTGAGCGAGCTCAACCCCAAGAATACGTCCGTATTTGGGCGTCGAGCCCGTAATCGTGGCTTCCATCTCTTGCCCTTCGTGCTCTACACGACCGTCCGTATCAGCTTTGGGGGCTACTGCGTCGGCGTAGCGCGCCCGCTCCCGGACCGTCTCTGCAAGGGCCGGCTGGATGGGGGGGCGGTTTCGAAGGCGCCACCACTCTTGGTTTGCATTGTTGCCCCACGGAAACCGATCGATGTACAGCACGTCCGACCCGAGCTGCGAGAGGGTTTTTTCGAACTCCTGATCCAACCCGTTGATGACGGACGCCATGAGGGTCACCGCTGCAATCCCGATGATGACTCCCAATGTGGTGAGCCCGGACCGCATCTTATTGGCCCAGATGGCCTGGCTGGCAATCCGGATCCCCTCTATGATTTCGAAGACGAAACGGCGCATGGGTCGTCACACACATTCGCAAGAAACGATAGGCTAGGACGGCTCAACGTCCTGACCCGCGCATGGCCAGGACTTCTTACATCCGGCGGACGTTTGTAGCTTTCCTACGCAGTATGAGAGACAGGCCGATCCGCGCACAGGTTGCAGGGGGGCTTCACCTGGTGCACGGTTCCCAACGTGGGGACAGACCCCAGGATGCCGCCCAATCGACGAATCGCCTGTTTCGACTGACGAATCGAAGGCTTCACCCGATGGGCGGTGCACTCCTCGCGCGTCATCTGCATCGTTCGGCGAAGCTGCTTGCGAGCCACCCCAAACTCGACGTGGACGACGGGACCGTTTCGCTCGATCGAGACCCCGTCAATCAGGTCGCCCTTGAGGCCGCCCATCTTCTCATCGGAGAGACGAACCGCCGCCATCACGCCTTTCGACACGTCGACGACGTTCATGGCACTCTCTTCGTCCCGCATCGTTAGATAGACCTCGCCGTCGAGGGTCTCGTCGGTCAGGGTGAGCGAGACGGCCTGCTCACGAATCCGGCTTGTCAGCTGTTCGACCTTGCCCCCGGTGGACCCGTCGAGGACCGGCGGGGGCTCCGACACGCCGAGCACGCGGTCGGCCCAGCCGCTGAGGAACTGCTGGAACCCGGCCTCGCTCACCTCCAGGGAGCGAGATGAGGACGCGGCCGAATCCTGAAATGCCGTTTGCAGGACATCGCGCCCCACGAGCCAGGTCGTCGAGCCGTGCCCCACCCGTTCGACGAGCGTCATGTACGGCTCATTGCCGCGGAGCCCCCCGGTCTCCGAGTGGTGCCGATCGACCATGGCCTCGACGGTCTCGGCATCCGTCGACGCAGCGATCGTGCCACTCTCCACGAAGGCGAGTGACAGCGCATTCGATCCTTCTTCCCCGTTGCATCCCTGATCGCAGGGATAAAGCCGGTAGACCGGAACGTCGCGGTAGGTGGTAGCACGGCCGCGTCCGTCCGGCGCACGGTCAAGGTACCGGTCCATCTGGCCGGGCGTAAGGTCCGCAAAGACGACCGCGCCAAACGACGAGCCGTCCCCGATGGCCCCGTACACGGCCTTTAGGTCCGTCTCCGGGTCCATGCCGGTGGCGTCGAGGAAGGACTGCAGGCGGGCATTATCCGTCCGACGCAGGCTGTCGGTGAGATTCATGCCGCTGAGTTCATCGGCCTGCCCCATCACGGTCTCCAGGTCGACCATGCCCGCGTATCGGGGCGCCTCCGGCAGGAGGGCCGTTGCCTTTCGGGTCTGCGCGGGAATGCGATCGGTCATGCTCATGTAGGGCTCACACCCGGTCAGTCCCAAGGCGGCGACAAGCAGGAAAAACCAGGCGGGATGTCGGCGGACAGCCATAGTGGACGAACGGTTGTTGGAGGACCAACGAGACGCCCCCAAGCGAGGAGACTTGTCTCATTCATACACCGCTCCTAACGTCCGCCCCCTGTCCAAGATGCCGACGATGCGGCGAGGTGGCTGTTTGATACGACGAGTTGCCCGATGAATCCCAACCTACTTTCGGCACCCACTCCCTCAGAACGCTAGATTCGCCGTTTTTCTGAAACGGAACCCGCCTTGAGTGGCTGAAATCGGCCAGGGTGCCGAGGATGGGGCCCCAATCAACCGTGCAGGGCCCGAAAGGCCATCCAGCGATAGAAGGAAGCGGTGGAGAGATGCGGATTCGGTTGGTCCAGGTGTCGGGGCCTCTCTCCCGAACTGAGGAAGCTAGTCGGGACGGATGGCAGGCACCGAGTTGAGTTTAAAGCGATGTGGATTGTAGCTTCCGTCCCGAAGAACTCCCTTCAGGAAGCGGCCCCAAGCGCAGATGGTAGTCGGACGGCTTTCCGTCCTGTCACCCCGCCGTGCGATCTGCTCTGCAAAAGGACATTCCCTTCTACTTGTCCAAGACTACTTGTCCAAGACGTGCGCCCGAAGTTTCTCGTCGGACAGGGAGAGCCGATCCCCCTCGTTCGCCTTCACGTAGAGGGTTTCGGAGCAGACCTTTGTGCTCAACTCTTCGCACCAGCATGCAAACTCGTAGCCGATGGCGCCGTGATCGTCCCCGTACGCCTCGAATTTGGCCGCCTGGATACTCTCTTCGGGGGATTCCCCAACGCCCCAGACGGTGCCGGTCGTCTCGTCGTACGTCACCCAGTGGGCGGGGGTCGCAACCTTGGGGGCCTCGGTTACAGAGGTCCCGACGATGGAGGCATTTCCCTCAACAGACTCGAACGTCTCTTCAGCAGGGGTCCAAACCAAGTCGTTAGGAGCAACAGTGCCGTCGGTCTTTTCGACGTAGCCGTCGGGAAGGGACTCGGGGCGGGCAGTAGCGGGACGAGTCTGTTTCATTGGGAGATCTCGGTCTGTATGTGAATTGATGTGTGAGATGGTCGGAAGAGCGTTTCCGACATTGAACTCTTCCCCATACCACACGTCGGGGCTCATCCGCTTGATTCGCCGATTGGGACGTTTCGGCGGCGGACTGGCTTCTTCCCACGACTTCGTTACGCATGCCGCCCCGAAACGTCCTCAGTGTCCCGACAGAAAGGTCTGCTCCAGGGTGCGGAGGTCTTGCAGCACCGTCTCGCGGTCGGCGGCCGTTGCCGGATCGAGGGAGCGAAGGTTGGCCGATCCGGTATGGATGTCTAGCGCCGTCCCGCCCTCCGCAGTCACAACGATCCCAAGCCGCAGGGGCGTAGTGGCATCGCCCGGAATCTGGCGCTGCCGCACCCGCATCTCGCGGCGGGCGTCGTCGATTGCCTCGAACAGCCACGCCCCCGCCGGGTCGTCCTCCGATGTGGAGAGACCGGTGTCTATGAGATTGACGGGCGCTCCACCAGGCCCAGCGACGGGCTGTGAGGAGCGGTGCCCAATGATCGCGAGGTGCACATCCATGAGAAAGCTGCGATGAATGGAGCGGACAATCCCTATCGGCTTCCCTCTGAGACGCACGGGTGCGACAGTTCTTGCGGACTTCGTTACCCCGTTGCATCGAGCAGTGCATCCACATTGTCGCTGTAGCCCCGGCTCGTCTTCAGAGGCGTGCCGTTCGCCATGCGGAGCTGGTACGTGCCGTGATCGAGCGGCCGAAGCTCCTCGATGTAGTCGACGTTCACGATGTAGGAACGATGCACGCGCACGAACGACTCGGACGAGAGTCGCTGTTCGAGCTCCTTCATCGTTTTACGGACGAGATGAGCATCTTCCCCGTCGTGGAGGGCCACATAGTCGCCTTCCGACTCGATCCACTGTACGTCCTCAGCGTCTACGAAGTAGATCCGATCCCGACTCCGAACCGTGAATCGTTCGACGCTGTCGTCCTCGTCCTCCTCACGGACGTACTCCTGCAGCACGCCCCGAAGCTGTTCGTTGAGCGCGTCCGCCTCGGCCCGCTGGAGTTGGCGGCGGGCTCGCTCCATGGCCTCTTCGAACCGTTCCTCCTCGATGGGTTTCAGCAGGTAGTCGAGCGCGTGGGCCTCAAAGGCATCGAGGGCATACTGATCGTAGGCCGTCACAAAGATGGTGAGCGGCATGGTCTCCACGCCCACCTTTCGCACGACCTCCAGCCCGTTCATCTCGGGCATCTGCACGTCGAGAAAGACCAGGTCCGGCTCGTGCGTCTCGATCTGACGTACGGCCTTGGGCCCATCGGCCGCCTCTCCCACGATCGTCACGTCGTCGAGCGGCTCTACGAGCTGACGGACCCCGGTGCGGGCGAGCGGCTCGTCGTCAACGATGAGGGCACGAATGGACATGACACTGTGCGATCGAATGGATGCATTTGGGCGCGACGGTGAGGAACCACTCAGGGCTGTTGTGAAGCTGAACTCGTCACCATGCTTACGTTTCCGAGGCCGGGACCGCCGGTGCGTCTCTTTGTCCCTCAGGATCAAGCACGTCGGGGGTGGCGTCGAGCGGTATCTGAAGGGTCACCCGAGCCCCCCCCTTGGCGGCGGTCCCGAGTTCGAAGGCATAGGCGTCTCCGTATAACGTGTCGAGGCGACGCTTGGTGTTGGAGAGACCAACCCCTTGGCTCTCGGCCAGGAGGGTCTCGCTGTCTTTGGGAAAGCCGGGTCCGCTGTCGGCCACAGTGAGTTCCACGCCCTTCTTTCCCCGGATTGTGATGGGCTGAGCCGAGATGCGCACCACCCCCGCCTCGGCGTGCGGAGCGATTCCGTGACGGACGGCGTTCTCAACGAGGGGCTGCAGGAGGAGGTAGGGAACGGGGACTTCGCTCACGTTCGGGTCTACGTCGATCTCGACGCGCAGCCGATCTTCAAATCGGATCTCCTCGATTTCGAGATAGCGCTCTATCAGGTCAATCTCTTCCCGCAGCGGCACCATCTGCACGTCCGCCCCCCGGAAGGTAGCACGCAGCATGTCGCTCAGCAGACGAAGCGTGCGGCCCGCCTTCGTCGTTTCTCCTCCCCGGACGAGAACGGTAATGGCATTGAGCGTGTTGAAGAGAAAGTGGGGGTTCACCTGCATCCGCAGCGCCTGGAGCTGGGCCTGCGCGAGTTCGGCCTGAAGCGCCTGCGCCTGCGCCTCCTGCTCGCGGAAGCGCAGGAAATGCTCATAGGCGAAGCAGAGGGCCGCCACGATGAAGTAGGTGAAGTAGTCGGCGATGAAGCGCCGAAAGAGAAACACCGTCAGTCGCCATCCGCCAATGCCGTAGGGATCAATCGCTCGAAAATCGAATGACGTGGTGAAGTTGGGATAGATGCCCTCTCGGGTCAGTGTGGCAACGGCAAAGACGCCGCGCTCAACGGCCACGTGGAGGGCCGCGACAGGCACGCCGATCACGAGAATCCACCACACGCCACGCTTCAGGCTCACCCGCACGCCGACCCACCGGAAGAGGGCCAGCACGACGGGCAGCAGCAGCGCCCAGAGGTGAAGTCGCACCCAGAGCCCGACGGCAAACGTGCAGAAGGCGAAAGCAAGACGCCCCCCCAGCTGGTCGCCGGGGACGGCCCGAAACCACTCCACCAGCCACGGGCCCATCCCCTCAATGACCACAAGCACCCCCAGGAGCACCGCCGTGCCGTACTGCAGGTAGCGCCGCGCGAACCGGCGGAGCGCAGGTAGCTCTGAGGTGGCCGACGCGGACATAACGGTCACCGACGAATGAGCAGACGTTCCGCCCCACCAAGGCGACGGAAGGCGCATGGCGCGGCGCCCCCGAGCAGCGGAGGGGGAGGGATTCGAACCCCCGGGGCCTCGCGGCCCGCCGGTTTTCAAGACCGGTGCATTCGACCAGGCTCTGCCACCCCTCCGGCGGCAATTTCGCAAACAAACCGGTTCTAACGCTGCAAACGGTGGCTCATTGCGTTCTCTGATATACGGAAGTGGACTCACCGTTTCGGCAAAAAGTGGGATTTGTTATAATACTGCTATCGGACTGCCGTGAAATGCTTCGGGGCTCCTAATCTATCTCCATCTGCGGTAGCAAAACTTCGCTTCCGCACTACCGCTCTATCTGAATGCCAGACTCCCTCTTCTTCAAACCCCGCTGGAAGGCGTGTGTCTTGACGCTTCCGTGGCGTCTCTCTTTCTTCTCTTCTACCTGCTTCAATCTGAAAAATGCGGTGGGAGCTATGGTAGTGGAAGTGTTTGACAGCGGAGATGAACCCTACTTGGACTGGATGGAGAACCACCCATAGGAGTTACGCACTTGAGGGTAGAACGTGGATTGGATCGGCCAAATACGCCCGAATCGCCTCCCGGACGATTGCGGTCTTCGATTCGTAGAAGCTGATCGCCGTCTCCACTCGGTGTAGCTCCAACCGCAGGAAGGCGCGGATCGACATCTGAATGTGGTTGTGCTGCGCCTCGGCACTTTGGCATTGAGACCTTTCGGCTCCACAGTGCTGCTTGAGTTTTCGGTGGTAGGTCTCCACGCCCCAGGCCCGGCGAGCAAGTTCCTCGCGTTTTTCCT
>CAYRPX010000099.1:0-10288 GCA_964426195.1 uncultured Salinivenus sp. | reverse complement strand
CAGTACGAGTAGAAAATCCCTTCGCCCCGAATCGCCTGTAAATCCTGCGTCCTACGTCACAATACCCAATGCGAAGCTTCTTTGTGCACATCGAACACCATCTGTTATGTCTGATCCTCCGAAAGACCCGGTTCGATTCGCGTACAACACGCTAGTCGTCCTGCTTGCGGCATTCGTCGGGCTCACTGGGTGCCGGACTGATCAAGACGAAGGCGCGTCCGAGAGCCCACCGCCGAACATCCTCCTCATTCTGGCCGATGACCTCGGTTATGGCTCCCTCTCCAGCTATGGCAACGAGCGCTACCGAACGCCCAACCTGGACCAGCTTGCCCAAAACGGTCTCACGTTCACCGACTTCCACTCCAACGGCACCGTCTGCAGCCCGACGCGCACGGCCCTTATGACCGGTCGCTACCAGCATCGAGCGGGCCTCGCCGACGTTGTATTTGCCGGCTTCGATCAAAACCGCCATCACGGCCTCCAGCCCGAGAAAGAAACCACTATTGCCGAACTGCTGAGCCAAAACGGCTACGCCACCGGCATCTTCGGCAAATGGCACCTCGGCTATCAGGAAAAATACAATCCCCTCTATCAGGGATTCGACCGATTCGTTGGCTTCGTTTCCGGGAATATCGACTACCAGTCCCACGTCGACCGCATGGGGGTCCACGACTGGTGGCACAACCTCGAACGCGTTCGCGAATCCGGCTACCAGACTCGCCTTACCACCGACCACGCCATCCGGTTCATCAAAAACCACCGCGACGAGCGGTTCTTCACCTACGTTCCCTTTGCCGCTCCGCACCGGCCGTTTCAGGGCCCAAACGACGACCCCGTCCGCAAGCAGGGCCAAACCGAGCCTCTTTACAACGACCGCAAACCCGAACACGCAACCCCGGCCTACAAGGCCATGGTCCAATCCCTGGATCGAAACATTGGCCGCATCGTGGACACGCTCAAAACGTTGAATCTCGCGCGGGAGACCCTCGTCTTCTTTTGCTCCGACAACGGGCCCCTGCCCCGCGGCCGCGTAGGCCCCCTCCGTGGTCAAAAGGCCACCGTTTGGGAGGGGGGACACCGGGTCCCCGCCGTTGCCTACTGGCCCGGCCACATCGAAGCGGGGACCACGACGGATCAACTCACCATGACCATGGATCTCATGCCCACCATTCTTGCCCTCACCGGCACAAAAAAACCGAAGGGCCTCTCGTTCGACGGAAAAAGCATCCGTCCCGTCCTCCTCGAAAATCAATCGCTGCCAAAACAACGCACCGTGTTCTGGAACTGGCCTCGCCGCAACATCGCGGCCGTTCGACAGGGCCCCTGGAAACTCATTCTCAAACAACCGGGCGTCGACCCCCCCAAGCTTTTCAACCTCGACGAAGACCTCGGCGAACAAAACAATGTCGCCAGCACGTATCCGGGCCGGGTCGACCAGCTCACCCAAATCTACGACCAATGGAAACAAGAGGTCACCGAGGAGGCCACTCAGCAGCCCGACGAAAAACTTTCCTCCCCCGAATGGGTCCAGTGATCTTGCCTTCTCTCCGGGCCGAAGCGATTTTTCAACAGATGCGAGAGTTCTGCCCACGTTCTCCCTCAGTCTTTGCCCGCTCGTGGAATGCGTTCGTTACGTTCGTTGACTGATTCGAGGCGGGCCTCCCTTGCTCATGGGGCCGCGCCGACCACTCCCTCTGGCCGGACCCTCTTTCTTGTCGTTCTTCTCGGCTTCGCGCTGATCGGCCTGGGCTTGGGCTTCGGGTCGGACCCGGACGCGACCTAGTGACACCGTGTCGTTCGAAAAGCACGAGCTCACGGACGCATTCCTCTCAGAAGGGGCGGCTGTCGGGGACATCGACCAGGACGGCTCGCCCGACGTGGTGGCCGGGTCCTTCTGGTACGAAGCGCCCACCTGGATTCCCCATCGCATCGACGATGAGTCCGGAGTCGGCGTCGAGCTCGAATACGCAGACGTAATCGGAGACGACCGGCCCGATGTTGTCGTCGCCACAAAAAGGGCGTGTTTGTATTCGAGCGCACATCCTGAGCCGGACAAAAAAGATCAGCGAGTTCGCCCGAAACAGACGCTCCCTTCTCGACGCCCGTTAGAGCGCAGGGATTCCCAGCTACCAGGTTCGATCCAGCGTCGTCTGGCCCGGCTGCGCAATCGGCGGAATGCTTCCCGCTCCAAACTCGTACGTGTCCGGTCCGAGGTCGAGTTGGGTAGACGTCAGGAGCTCGTCCCACGTGATCGCACGTCCCGTGTAGGCCGCTTCTCGTCCCAGGATGCCCGTGAGGGTGGAGTGCGCAATCTGCTCAGCCTCGTTGATTGGGTCCTGCTCCCGAATGCTCTCGATCAAGTCGGTGTGCTCGGTCACATACGGGTTTTCCTCCCCTTCCTCCATCTGAAAAACGGGCTCGCCATCGTTATCGGCGATCACCGTTTCGCTTGGGTTGAGCTCCACGTGTCCCTCAGTGCCCACGAGGCGGTTCGACTTGAATGGCGCCGCTCGCTCCATCTGTCGACACATCGCCCGTATCTGTACCCCGTTCGGGTAGGTATACACGATGGAGAAGTGATCGTAGATGTGCCCGTAGGAGGGATCGACTCGTGATTGGCGCCCGCCCGTCCCCTCGGCCTTGATCGGATGACTCTGCAGGGCCCAGTTAATTGTGTCGAGATTGTGGACGAACTGCTCGACGATGTGGTCTCCCGAAAGCCAGGCAAAGTGGTACCAATTCCGGCACTGCCACTCGAGGTCGGACATTCCCGGCTTCCGCTCGCGAAGCCATGTGGGCCCGGTCAGGTAGAAGGCCTGGCCGGCGAGGATCTCGCCGATGTGCCCATCGTGGATGCGGCGCACCCCCTCTACAAAGTTGTCTTGTCGCCGGTAGATCGTGCCGGTGACCAGGGAGAGGCCCTTCTGTTCGGCCGTCTTTCCGGCCTCGAGAACCTGTCGGATGCCCGGCGGGTCGACGGCCGCCGGCTTTTCGAAGAACACGTGCATGTCCGCCTCAACGGCCGCCTGAAGTTGTTGCGGCCGGTAGTGCGGGGGCGTGGCCAGAATCACGTAGTCGATGTCCGTTTCCAGGACCCGCTTGTAGGCGTCGAATCCCGAAAAGCGCCGCTCCTCAGGGACGTTGAAGCCCTCCGAGGCGTGCTCTTCGAGCTGTTCAACAGCCGTATCGAGGCGGTCGCGGAACAGGTCTCCCATCGCGTAGATCTCGACGTTCGGAGCAGCCTCCACGGCGTCGGCGGCCGCTCCGGTACCTCTTCCACCACAGCCGACGACGCCCACTCGGAGGAGGGGCTCGCTGGTCCGGCCGGCCGGCGGTGGGGTGATGGGGGTGCGCGAATGAAGGGTCGGATCGTTGGTCGGCATATCGGTCGTCACTAATGTATCTACAAAACGTTGCTGCGAGAACCGGCGCTGGGGAGGCAGGGATCCTTATTCCACAGCAAAAACCCGGTCCATCTGGGTGGCAATCTTCCCCATCCGTGCTTTGTCTCCACCACTCTCTTCGGCGGTTGCCCAGCCCTGGTACCCAATTTCGTCCAGCGCGTCCCGGACGGCGGCCCAGTCAATCGTCCCCTCCCCGATGTCGGCGTCGAATCCGGCCGCTGGTCCCTGCTCGCTCATAAGATCGCGACTGAACCCCTTAACGTCCAGCCGCAGGATCCGATCGCCGAGGATCCGAATCCACTGCTCCGGCCAGCCGTGCTTCGCGACGTTGCCGATGTCGAAGTACGCACCGAGCCACTCGCTTTCGAAGGCGTCAACGTACGAAGCAAATTCGAGGGGACTCAGCAGGAACTGATTCCACACGTTCTCGATGCCGATCTGGACGCCGAGTTCCTCGGCGCGGGGCAGGGCCTTCGTGATTTCCTCGATCGAGCGGTCGTACGCCTGGTCGTAGGGCATCTCCGCGTCGACCGTCTCCGGCACCAGAAGCACGAGGGACGCCCCGTAGTCGGCCGCGTCCTGAAGGGCCGTGTTGAGTTCTTCGTGGGACTGTTTCACTTCGGCCCCGTCGGTCGACCCGAAGTTCTTCCAGCCTGCCACCACGCCGATCACCTCCAGGCCGGTTTCCTCCTGCGCCTCCACGATGGCCTCCGTGTCGTGGTCGTTCGGGCTCCGAAACTCGACCCCGTCGAAACCGGCATTCCGTAGCCCCCGAAACCGCTCGCGAATCGGAGCCTTGGAGTCGAGCATGTGAAACTTGACGGCCTTCCGGATGCGGGGCGGGCGGGCCGCACCGTGCCGCGGGGGCGAGGCGGACAGCGGAATGGGCGAGGAGGCCATCCCGGCAAGCGTGCCTCCAGCGAGGGCCGCTGTTCCGCATCCAAGGCTCTCAAGAAATGATCGTCGATCCATTGAAAAAGGAGCTCAAACTGATGAAAAATCGAAAACTTGCTGGTGCGGTACCTATGACTATACAAATTGGAGCTGCGATCCCAAAATTCCCAGGGGATGGCGCGTCATTTCGGCATAGTGCGAGACATACAAATCCAAGCGGTCCGCCGCGGATTTGTCGGTCTATCTAGTCAGAGGAGTGTCCGAGCCCGCGTCGTCGCCCCAGATCTCGCGGAGACGAGCGTCGCGTCTGCAGCCCCTCCGGTACCTCTTGTAGTCCTGCGGCTTCTTTTTGTAGTAGTTCTGGTGGTAGTCCTCCGCGGCGTAAAAGGCGTCGAGACGCTGAATCTGGACAGCGATGGCCTGTTCAAATTGGGCCTCAACCGCTTCTTTTGACTGCTGCGCGAGGCGGTACTGGTGGTCGTCATGGGCAAGGATGGCGGGGCGATATTGTGAGCCGCGGTCGCAGAATTGTCCGCTGCCGTCAAAGGGGTCCACGTTGTGCCAATAAATCCGCAAGAGGTGCTCGTAGGAGACGCTTGTCGAGTCGTAGATTACCTGCACGACCTCGGTATGATCTGTATTGCCGCGGGCGACCTCGCGATAGGACGGGTTGGCCGTTTCGCCGCCGGCGAATCCGGAGGTCGTAGACGCCACACCGTCGATTTTGTCGTACGGCGGTTCCATGCACCAAAAACAGCCGCCGGCGAAGGTGGCCGTGTCGCTCACAGCTGGTTCTAGAGTCGGAGCTGCTTCCAAAGGAGAAGCGGACGGGGCCGATTCTTCGGCACTTGGAGACGAGGAGGTAGAGAGAAAAACCCCTCCGGACATGAGGCCCAGAAGGGCACCGACAATCAAAAGCGAGGGGGAGCGCACAAGCTCGATCATAATCGGGGGCAAATCGGATGAGAGGTGACGCGCGCCGGCCTGCGTTCGACGAAAATCCGGCGCCGTTCGACGAAAATCCGGCGCTATAATAAAAAATGATAGCTAATCAGCCTTATCAGGTTTCCCGAAAAGGAGATTTGTTACAACCCTGCCCTCCGAATCGAAAAACGATCGGTTCTATTTGGAATCAAAAGCCCCTCCTCTGCTCGGCTGTGTTCTTCTACAACGCCGCTGATGGAAAGCTGAAAGGCCGGGCGCACCGGGCAGAGACGAATCCTCTACAATGCTCCCCGCTCGGCCTCCAGCAAAAGGGTTCCCTCCTCGAACACGGACGTTCGGAAGTAGGTGCACGAGGCATGGGGCGGATCGGCGTATTGTGCGGTGTGAAGCGCCACCACTCCGTCGAGGCCCTCACTCAGTTCCTCAATGGCGTCGTCGATGTACACCGGAATGAGGATCTCGTCCATGGCCGACTGTAGCTGATCGAAGGCATCGGTGAATTCAGTACGGGCCTCGGGCGGCCGCCGGTCCTCTACGGTCAGGTCTTGACCTTCGGCCCGGAGGGCGCACAACGTCGTTCCGTCGGCCAGAGAGGGGTCTACAACAGCGATCGTGTGGACGGTCTCCGTTGCCGATCGGGCCGGGGCGCCGGAGAATCGAACGGACCCTTCGGGCCCGACGAAACGAACGGTGGGAGACTCCTCGTCGACCTCAACGTAGGGGGCATCATCGGGGCCCTCGGAGGTCTCGGTCCAGGCTCCGTCGAGGGGTTTGTAGTAGCGCATGGACGCAAAACAAAATTGGGATTATCGCTTGCCGTAGGTGTGCTCGGATCGCTCCTCCACCCGGTCGGTGGCCGGGGGCGGGGTGGGCGACAAGGCGCTGATGCTGGCGCGGAGATCAGCGGTCATGTCAATGTCCAGCGCCCCGAGGGACCCCTCCAACTGATTCAGATTGCGGGCTCCAATGATGGGGGCGGTCACGGCGGGATGGTGGGCCACCCACGCGACGGCCAGGGATACGGGATCGTAGCCCTGGTCTTCGGCGAAGGTCGTGAAACGATCGGCGACCTCGTAGTGCACGTCGGTCTCGTAGCGGGTCTGGTACATCGGATTCTCTACGAGCCGCCCTTCGTCGGGTCGCTGGTCGATCCCATACTTGCCAGTCAGGAGGCCGCCGCCGAGGGGACTGTATGGAAGCACGCCGAGGCCTTCGCTCTTCGCCATTGGCAGGAGTTCAACCTCGGCCTGACGCTTGGTGAGGTTGTACATGGGTTGAATGACGTGAAACGGGGTCCACCCCTCAGCGTGCTGTCGTCCAAGGGCCTTCATGACCTGCCAGGCGGCAAAGTTGGAGGCGCCGAGGTACAGCACCTTGCCTTGCCGCACCAGGTCCTCGAGGGCGCGGAGGACCTCCGGGAGGTCCGTCTTCTCGTCGAAGCGGTGGATGAAGAACACGTCGATACGGTCCGTGCCGAGACGACGCAGACTGTTCTCGACAGCACGAACGAGATGATAGCGGCTGGCCCCCCGTGCATTTGGGTCGTCGCCCATTGGGAAATAAGCTTTTGTCGTGAGCACGACCTCGTCGCGACAGTCGGCCACGAGGTCCCCCAGGATTTCCTCGGAGCGGCCGTCCTCGTACACGTTCGCGCAGTCGAAGATATTGATGCCAGCCTCGCGGCACCGCCGAAACATCGCGGCGGAGGTCTCGAAATCCGCGGGGCCACCGAACGTCATAGTGCCCATGCAAAGCGGGGACACCTTGACGCCGGTGTTACCGAGATAGCGGTATTGGGAAACCCTGGGTAGATGGCTCATGAGTTATGAGTTGATGAGCTGTGAGTATCGCGTTCCGAGGGGACGATCAGGACGTCGTATTCGGGCGAAAATGTTGGCGAAGGAGGGGGGCAAGAAGGGAAAGGGGAGCGTCTGCGAGGTTGTGGTGCTCGCCGGGAAGGATCGCAAGTCGGGCGTTCGGGAGCTCTTGATGGAGGGCCGTGGAGGCGTCGATTTCAAAAAGTGGGTCCCGGTCCACTGCCCCAATGAGGGTCGGTGATGGGATTTCGGACAGGCTCTTGGCCAGCGCCCCGGATTCGTCCGGCAGGGTCTCGACAAAGGTTCGGAGCTGTCGGGTGAGTCGGCCGGGAGCGTCGTGAAGCGATTCGAGGCGCTCCACCTGGTCGGGGGCTCGGTCCCGAAGCGCATCGAGGTCGAGCCGTTGTTTCATCCGAGCGACCTGGGCGTTGGTCCACGACACGTTGGTCTGAAAGACGGCGAGACGACCCACGCGCTCCGGCCATTTCTGGGCGAGGCGGAGGGCCACGCCGCCCCCGAGAGAGAAGCCGAAGACATGTGCCGTCGAGAGATCCAAGGCATTCAGGACAACCCGGGCGTCGTCTGCGAACAAATCAAGGGAGAGGGGTTGGTCGGCCGGAAGGGCAGAGGCACCGTGGCCACTCAGGTCGACCCCCACAAGATGGAACGAGGGCTCCAGTCGGCGCATGAGGGGGGCCGTCTCGGAGAGCGTAGAGCCGGCGGCCCCGTGGAGGATGAGCACGGAGGGACGGTCTCGACGTCCGCGCTCGAAGACGGAGAGGGAGGCGTCATGTCGAGGCACCGGAGTGGGGGTCCATGGCGGAATCACGGACTCGCAGAACTCGACCAGCACTCCATGGGTCTGCTTCGGGTGGACAAAAGCGATCCGTTTGTCGTCGGCGCCGTTCTGCGGGGGGATGCCCAATAGCTCGAATCCTGCTTCCCGGAGGCGCTGCAGGGTCGCCGAGAGGTCCGACACCTCGAACGCGAGGTGGTGCAGGCCGCCGCCCCGTCGGTCAAGGAATCGCTGGACCGGCGAATCCTCGTCGAGGGCTTCAAGGAGTTCGAGCTTGGTCGTGTCTGCATCGAAAAAGTGGGTGCGAACCTGTTGCTCCGTTACGGTCTCGGCCTTGTACGGCCGAACGCCGAGCAGATCATGGAAACAGTCGACCGCGGCGTCCACATCCTTCACCGCAATGCCGATATGTTCTACGGGAAGCATGGTCGAGGGGAAGGTACGGGGATTAGAAGTGCAGGTCGGAGCATCGGGCCGACGGCGACGAACTTCGCAGCGGCGGTGCAAGTATGAGCAACGTCATGTCCACCCCTCAATCTCACGCCGATTCTTCTCCCGCCGAGGTCCAACGGGCCCGTCGGCGCGCGATGGCTGCAAGCCTGTTGGTGTCCTTCCTCATGCTCGTGGGCAAGCTCACAGCGGCCTCCCTCACGGGAAGCACGGCCATCTTCTCCGACGCCGCCGAGTCCGTCATTCATCTCTTCGCCACCGGTTTTGCGGGCTTTAGCCTGTGGTACGCCTCGACGCCCCCCGATCCCGATCATCCATACGGTCACGGCAAGGTTGCGTATTTTGCGTCGGCCCTGGAAGGAACCCTTATTCTTGTTGCCGCCATCGGGATTGGCTGGATGGCCGTTCAGGACCTCGTCACGGGCCATGAACTGAAGCGGCTCGACGTGGGTCTATACCTGCTCGGGGGGCTCACCGCAGTGAACCTTGCCCTGGGATGGTACCTGATCCGCACCGGCCGTCGCACCAACAGTCTCGTCCTGGTCTCCAACGGCCAGCACGTAATGACGGACATGTGGACGAGCCTCGGCGTCATTGTGGGAATCGGGCTCGTGTGGCTCACCGGCATCCGCTGGCTGGACCCGGCCGTGGGCCTACTGGTGGCGGCCAACATTCTCTGGACCGCGACCGGTCTGCTCCGGCGATCCGTCTACGGTTTGATGGATGAGGCCGACATGGACGCCACGAAGGCCCTGCTCAGTGAGCTCGGCACGGCGGTGGAAGAGGAACTCATTGCCGAATTTCACCAGGTCCGCCACCGCCGCTCCGGCGACCACGTGTGGATCGAATACCACCTGATGTTTCCCGGCGACATGTCGATCCAAGAGGCCCACGCTCGCTCCCACGAGGTTGAGGACCGGGTCGACGCCCTCTTCCCGGACGACGATGTCTACGTCACGGCCCACATGGAGCCTCGGCGCCACGACGAGGCCCATCCGGAGGAGCACCGCGAGCCGACCGACCCCTTTCGCGAGATCTTGCGCTAGGGAGGGAGAGAGGGAAGTACGGAGAATGGAAGCGTGCACGGGGCTGTCTCCATCCTTCCACACTTCCGGACCTCCATCCCTACCCAATTTTCCCTTCTTCCCGAAGGCGTTCGAGGTCGTCGAGATTGCCGTGCACGTGCCCGGCGGAGGTTTTGAGCTGAGCCCGCTCGTCTGCATCGAGGTCGACCTCGATGATCTCTTCGACCCCGTCGGCGCCCAGTTTCACCGGCACACCGATGAAGAGGTCGTGGAGGTCGTACGCCCCGTCACAGTAGGCTGCGCAGGGGAGGATCCGTTTGTTGTCCTTGAGGATGGCTTCCGTCATCTCGGCCGCCGCGGCCCCGGGAGCGTACCAGGCTGAGGTCCCCATCAGGTCCACGATCTCGCCGCCCGCCCCCTTCGTGCGTTCCACGATGTCGTCGATCGTGCTCCCGTCGAGCAGCTGAGGGATCGGAATGCCGCTGACCGTGCTGTAGCGGGGGAGGGGTACCATCGTGTCGCCGTGGCCGCCCAGAAGAAGCGCCTGTACGTCGCGAACGGACACGTCAAGCTCCTCGGCGATAAACGAGCGGAAGCGGGCCGTGTCGAGGACGCCGGCCATACCCATCACGCGATTCGTGGCAAAGCCGCTGGCCTCGTAGGCAACGTAGGTCATCACGTCGAGCGGATTGGCCACCACGATAATGGTGCTGTCCGGACTGCCTTCGACGAACTGTTCGGTGACGCCACCCACGATCTCGGTGTTTTTGGCCAACAGGTCGTCGCGGCTCATCCCGGGACTGCGAGGCAGGCCGGCGGTGATGATGCAGACGTCCGAGCCTTCGGTAGGGCCGTAGTCGTTGGTTCCCGTCACGCGGGTATCGAAGCCGTGGACGGGGCTCGACTCCCGCATGTCGAGGGCCTTGCCCTGCGGCATGCCTTCCTTGATGTCGACCA
>CAYRPX010000098.1:0-10298 GCA_964426195.1 uncultured Salinivenus sp. | reverse complement strand
GGAGCCATCCACATTGTCACTCGCTACCGAGCAGCCCAAGAAAATGAGAACTAGCGAGTTGATCTGCATGTCGGAAACTCGTATTGCAGAACTGGCTCCTCCTCAGCGGATAACAGGACAGACCTTCGAGGGAGAAAAAGGCGGCATTTCGCAATTCCTCCCGGGAATCGTTCCGCCGTGGCCCCCAACGACGGCCACTGTGAGGCTCACGTCAATACAATGCAGGGAGTTTGCACTGCCTGTACATTCGTCTTCGAGTACTCTAGCCGGACAACCAGGATCCCCCGGAATTATGCTGTGGTCTTCCAGATGACCTCGCAACGTCATATCAGCCCGCTCTGGGACTCCATTTAGCTCTGGGCGCAATACGCCTGCAAAAATCTTTATCAGGGCGAGCAGGGAGGCATACATGGATCTGAGCCCGGGGAAGGTGAGGAAACGGATTCCGTAGAGGGCCCCCTGCTCCCGAGCGTATCTGCCGTGTCCACCTCCACCGAGAACCTCCCTCCCCCTAGAGACCCAAAGAAGCCGTGTCCATTCTCGATCTGTGGATTTTCAACAAGTTGAATTGGACCGGTCAACCTCGGTGAATCCGGCAGACGTACGCTCCAGTCTTGACTAAGAATATACCGAAATTCAAGAATCGTATCATCTAGATCCAGACATCGCGGCACGTATCGATCATCAAACATTCCCCCCAAATCCGGCTGCTCCTTCATTGGGATTCGTTTGTCGAGAAAATCCTCTTCAGGCTCCACGACAATGAAGGGGGGAGAATTCTCAGGGTTTCGAGCAATGGTAAGACTATCGTTATCTATAAGAACAGTATGATTACTTCCATTATACTCAAATGAACCGAAGAATCTTATTGGAAGTTGGTTAGCATCCTTAAATTCTACGTAGAATCGTGTCTCACAATTTCCGCTATCTGGATCAACGTAAGGATCAGCTCCGGTCGGTGTTATCGTAGATGCGGTCGTGACCACCTCATTGCCCCTCTCTACCGACAATTTATAGCTTGTCTTTGGAATTATATCTTCGCCTGTCCAGTAGTTATGCGTAAAAACACGATCCCCGTCATCTACAAAAGTGACCACTGAATCTCGAAGAGTGTACGCTTCCCCGTTGTCTTCATTCCGAAGCTTCACCGTTACTCCCTCCAATGTACTGCCATCGCCCGCCCCCACCACCTCATCCAGAGGCTTGATCCTTACGAACTGCTTTTCGGACGTGAGTGAGAGGTATCCATATACAGAGAACGTTTTTTCGCGGACAGGCTCAATGGAAGTATCGCAGCCTGCCAGAAGCAAGCCGGCCAAAAAAGCTGGTATAATATACTTTCTCATGTTTTTAGTTTATACTCACCCCTAAAGATCCATACGGGTAAAAAGGTATTTGGCGTACTACATTATCACGACTTACGTCATAGTAAAATACATTCGCTCTATCATACGCATTTATAGCTCCGACTTCTACTTCAATTCGAGTTGACGAGGAGACCTCGAAGGCTCGCTCCGCAGAGAGGTCAAGGCGATGGTAGCTCGGCAGGCGCGCCCCGTACGGTTCGTCGTAAAGAACCGCTTCCCGCCCAGCGAACTCCGTCGGGGGAGAGAGCCGAGTAATAACATTTGGGATAAGATCAAAAGCGTACGCCTTGGTATACGGACGCCCGGAGCCAAATTCCCAGCTCACGTTGAGAGTGGTCTCTCCGATATCAACGCCAACCACAGTGTTGACTTGATGACGCCGGTCGTGAGAAGGAGAGTACTCAAAAACATCTCTTTCGAGCCATGCACCGAGGTCTTCCTGGGTAGCCTCATACGTGACCTTCGACCACCCATACCCAAGGAAGAGATACGCGGATTCCGGGGACCACTCCACACGTGCGTCTGCGCCATACACGGTCCCGTGGGCCGGGGCCAGTTCCGTCTCAAAGCGGTTGAGTACGGTCCATTCCGGGACGGGGATGTTTCTTATTTTCTTTCCGTACCCCTCTACACTTACCTCAAAACGTTCGGTCACTTTTTCGCGGTACCCCAGAATACCATGAAGCGCACTTTGTAAACCGTCCCCCACCTGCCGAGAAGTCCATATTGTGAATTCCGTTCCCGCATCTTGGGTGTCGGTGATGCCCTCCGAAAGCTGCCCATACCTTCCGACGGCAAGGCTTATCTCCCGGCGGTCGGTCCCATGGGGCCTGTAGGCAAGGCGAAATCTCGGCTCAAAGGAATTGAAATTACTATCGAGCTGTACCCCAAAGCTAGGGGTCAGGCTGAGATCCTCGCCTATTTCTACCGGAAACGTGCTAAATCCTTTTATTCTAAAACTATTTGTCGATCTAGTCTTGAATCTCGAAAACTTTTGGTCGATCGTAAAGTCATAGGAAACAATCTCTGGATTTACCCCCCATCGAAACGTCCCCCACGAAAACTTTTGACTACTCTTTACCTCAAAGAATCCTGTTGTAAGCCCCGCTGAGCGTTCAGGGGCTCCTTCTCTTCCTGATTCATTTCCAAAACTTGAATACCCCGCACTCACTTCCAGTGCCTGGTCAAGGCCCTCGCCGAACAACGTGCACCTCCCTCCTACAACTGTATTCGACCAGGACAAACTCGTGTTACGCTCATTGCTCAGTCGCCCCTGATCGTACGAGCGCATTCCAGTAATACTGCATTTCGAGCCACTGGTCTGTACTGAGTACCGCCCAGTGAAATCGAAGAATGTTAGAGGGACGCTTCGCCCGTACAGCGCTCCAGCGGTTTCCTTCACTGTAGACCGGCGAAGACTCATGAGAAACGACTGCTCTCCCTTCTCGATCGGCCCCTCAACCCGCGCAGCACTGGTAAATGGACTGAATGACGCACTCCCGGCATACTTCTCCATATTCCCCTCCCGAAGGGTCACGTCAATCACTGAAGACGTTCCGCCAAGATATTCAGCCCCGAACCCTCCGGCGTAGAAGTCCACACTCTTCACTAGGTCCTCTGAAAAGACGGAATATAGATTGGAGATATGAAAGGGCTTTACGATGGGGAGCCCGTCGACGAAAAAAAGATTCTGGCTCGAAGTACCTCCACGAATGTTCACGGCCCCGCCCCGACTTCCCCCTGTCACGACTCCCGGTTGGGTTTTGAGATAAGAGGCAAGATCTCCTCCTGGTCCTGGAGTGGGGACACGCTCAATGTCTTCCGTCCCTACAGTCTGAAGGCCTGCATTTCGACGAGTCGCTCCTCGTTCCTCCTCCACACGAACTTCCCCAAGTTTCCGCTTCGTGGGCGAAAGAGTGATATTATGAGTACGGGGTTCACCGGACAACGCAAGAGTGTCTTCGTGTGTGTGGAACCCCACGAAGCTGACCGTGAGATGATACCGGGAGGCCGAAAGTCCTTCGATCTCGTAGTATCCCTCAACGTCGGTAGCGGTTGCCCTCCGGAGATCTGAATCGAGACTAGTGAGGACGACGTTTGCCCCCTGCAGGGTGCTGCCGTCTGCCCCGGAGGTCACGAGGCCTCGGAGGGGAGCGCCAGATTGACCGTACGCGGGAAATGACCCAAGGAGCGCCACGCAAAATCCCAATACGAATGTCTCTGTCGTTCGGCTTATCATCTGGAGAGGGGTCTGCGCGGAAGCATCTTGTCCTGCCGTTTATCTAAGGAAGAAAGAACCTCAAAGCAAGAAGATTTCCGCGGTCCGAAATGAACGAAATCAACGTTCCCCCGAGTGTTGAGAAGGACTTCTCCGGTTATACGGATGACGACGGGTCTTCCCTCCCCCACACGACAAAATGGCCGAAGCCCCATCCGTGGGGCTTCGGCCATTCGAGAACACCGTTCCAGTCGTACGAGGGAGTTATTGAACGGGCGTGGACGCAGGCGACGAGGACCCGCCGCCTAGGCTCTTTCCGGTCAGGTCCTTGCTCGACGCCGCGGGCGCCTGGTATCCGTCTGCGGCACATCCAGAACTGGGGACGGAGTTCCCCACCAGCGGATTGCTGCCCGTGCACCAGGCCATGTCGCCCGATGCCGTCCCCGGCTCCCCTGCGCTTCCTCCCCCTCCGAAGGTGTAGACCTCGCGCTGAACCGTCTCCAGCTCCCCAGCCGGAATGGGGAGGTGCTTGGGGGTTCCTCGGAAGAGGGCGTCGCGACGACGCAGGTCCGCCCACGCAAGTGCAGGAACCGTGCGCGCCAGCTGCACGGCTCGCTCGTAATAAATGGCTCTCAGGACCTCGTTCTCGCTGGCTCCATCAAGGGGCGGAAGGTTGCCGACGTTGGTCCGGCTTCCGTTGTTGATGATTGTTTCGGCCGCAGAGACCCCATCGCCGTTGGAGGCTCGGATCTCCGCCTCGGCATGCAGGGTCCGGTTTTCGTTTACGCGGAAGAGCGGCCGCGGGCCGCCGGCGAACGGCAGTGCATTGCCGATGGCGGTGGCCCACTGCGGGGCCCAAAAGTACGTGCTGAAGGACGATCCATCCCGACCCGCATCGAAGCCAAGCGAAAAGTCGTTCGTGTAGATGTAGAAGCAGGTTTCGGGAGTGCGCTCCGTGTCAGTAGTGATATGCCCGAATCCTCCACCCGTATCCAGGGACTTCGGCTCCTCACAGAGCCGGTCATCCTCCGACTCAGCCGGGGGAATGGCCTCCGCATTCGCCGCTCGGTCCGGCGGATACCGGGCCGGGTAATCAGAGTCCATGAGATTAATGATCCGATGGTCCACCCGGTAGTACCAGTTAACGACCGTGCTCAGGCTCGCGTAGTCATCTTCGTAGGGATTGGTGGTAAGTTGAAGCGTTACGTTCTCTTCAATCCCGTTTTCGGTCCACTCCAGCACGTCGTTCCAGCCATACTGCTCGGACCCGCCAATGGAACTGCCGGTGTTTTCATCTAAGGTCCGGCTGTTCTGAACCGCAAAGCGCGCAGACATGGTATTTGCGATTCGCGCCACCTGTGCGGAACTGGGGGGACTGCCTTGCCAGGGAAGCACCCCAGCAAGCTCGAAGGAATTGCCCTCGGCGATGCTGCGAGCCTGCTGCAGATCACTGATCGCCTGATCCAGAATCGCCCCGTATCCGCTCAACTCGGGCTGGCTTGGGTTCTGGGGAAAGTCTATGGTTTGAGCATAGCCTTGATCGAAGATGTTGGCAATGTACCCGTGGGCGAGGCCGCGCACCAAATAGGCGCCGGCCCGGGTCCGGGTCGTTCGGTCGGTCCCATCAACGACAATGTCGAGCTCATCTTGCTCAATCGCAGTGAGCACGTCGTTCGCCGAGGAGAGTGCCCCGTTCAGGTTGTTCCATGGATACTGCATGGCCCCGGCGCCAGTGTACCCGCTGGTGTTTTGAACTTGCCCCATGGGCTTAGCGGAGTAGGCGACGAAGTCGGACACAGCATTCGTTGTGGTCGAGGCCCCCCCCATCATGTCCAGGTGAGGACCGGGCGCGTAGCTCTGCGTCCCAATGCCCAGGGCCTGGCTCTCGTATACACCCTCCCAAAAACTCCGGAAGGCCCCTTGAAGGATCGATTCTACGTCACCAGGATCCGTCACCGCCCGCTGACGGTCGGGGGCATTCTTATTTTCGACGTCCAAATTAGCCACTCCATCGCAGGACACGAGAACGGCTGCCCCTCCGAGAAGAAGCAAGAACGGAATGATTTTTCGTAACTGTCGGTTGATCATAGCTCCTAAAAAGCGTGCAAGTACAGAATATGCCGAGATTCGTCAATCCCTCGACCCGGGGGCCGACAGGACCTCCCTATCGGCCCCGGGAGGGAACGGGGACAAGCTAGAAGGTCAGCTCCACCTGGGCGGTATAGGTCCGGAAGTTGGGATACGCGTAGTCGTCAACCCGGAAGTTCGTGGGCTGGTTGTCGCCCCCCTGCACCGACACCTCCGGATCGTATCCCGTGTAGTCGGTGATGGTGAAGAGGTTACGACCCGCCACGGAAATCTCCGCACTCCGAAGCACGTTGGCGATTCCCGCCGATTGCAGGATGTTGGAGCCGAACCTGTAGGAGAGGGAAATCTCCCGGATCTTCAGGTACGTGCCGTCCTCAACCCAGAAGGCAGCCGGATCCGACGTATTGTACACACCTCTCTGATAGTACCCGTAGGTGTGACGCTGCCCTTCGGGCTTGTCGGCCTGATCCACGAGCGCCGACTGTTGGTTGAAGGTGAGCAGCTGTCGGGTGTAGTTGTACACATCCCCTCCCTGCTGCCAGTCGGCCAGCGCGTAGAGGGTGAAGTTGTTATAACTGAGCGTCGTGCTCAGTCCGAGATTGAAGTCCGGAATGGCGTTTCCAGTCTTCAGTGTCTCTTTGTTTCCGGCATCGTCCCGGATGAAGAGGGGCGCCTCATCTGTGGTGTACTGCGTTCCGTCCACAATGACAAACCCGTCATCGTTCATCGTGAGATCGCTCTCGGTGAGGGGATTCCCGTCCGGTCCTTGTCGTCCGATCACTTCCCCGTTGTCGTCGAAGTTTACGTCGTCGATCGACCGGGCGATCTTGTTCGTGTAAATCGCACCCAGGCTGACCCCTTCGCCGATCCGGTACACATCCGCGGCCGATCCAGCGCTTCGGACGTACTGAGCCCGATTGAGCTCCGTCACCTCCTGCTCAGTCTTATCCCAGGTCAGATTGAAGTCGGCCGAAAAACTCTCGCCGTCAACGGCACGACCACCGAGATTGAACTCCCATGTGGAGGACTCTACCGTACCGGCATTCTGGAACTGAGACGTGTACCCAAGAGCGGAGGAGAGAGGCACGTTGAGGACCTGATCCTCGGCTCTCTGTTGAGAATACGTAGCGGTTAGCGTAAACCGCTCCAAGAAGGCAATGTCCACCCCAACCTCGGTCTCGTACACGGTGGAGGGTTGCAACTCCTCGTTTCCGAGCTGCTGCTTGTTAATGCCGCCCTGGGTTACGTTGAAGGTCTCGTACTGAGCCTGGAAGGGCGGGCGCTGCCCCCCCGTTCCATAAGACCCACGAAGCTTCAGCTGCCCCACGTTGGGAATCGTGAAGTCTTCGGTCAGACGATACGTACCGGCAACACGGAAGTACGTCTTATATCGGTTTTGAGCCCCGAAGAGGGAAACGCCTTCGCGCCTCAGAACCCCATCGAGAATGTATGTGTCGTCGTAATCCAGCACCAGGTTCCCAATCACGTTCTCGGCCTTGACGTCGAACTCAGACGAGCTGGCATCGAGGTTGGCGGGATCCGTATTCCCGAGCTGGGGAACGCCCCGGGCCTGGAAGTCAGACCCGGAGGCCGAAAAGAATACGCCGGTCCGGTTCTCGTAGTTGTATCGCCCGGTAAGTTGAGTTCGCAGGTTGGCGACCTCTTCTTCCAGCGTGAAACTTCCCTCGGCGATGTACAGACGCTCAAAATCGCGAAGCCGAAAGACAAAACCCTGAGAGGGAGTTCCTGTCGGGGACGCAGGCTGGGTTCCCACCTCCGTGAAATTACTAAATCCGTCTTCTTCACGGTCGTAGCTGAACTGCCCATCGACCGTTAGCCACTCCGTGGGGTCCAGCGCAAGACGGACATTCCCGAAGAGACGCTCCTCGTCGATTTCCTGGTTGTTGTTTGCCAGCTCGTACAGCGGATTGCCCGCATTCCCCGAATTGGTAAACGGATTGTACTTCGAGTCGATATCGAGCGTGTCCGGGGGAGACGCGGCCAGATTGAGATCCTTCGGGGCGATGAGCGTACTGTAGAACGGGTTCCCCCCCTGACCCTGCTCCGTCACATCCGGTCCTTTCCTCCTGGAGTAAAGCCCCGAAAGTTGAACAGTCGCCCACTCCCGAACGTCGTTTCCAACGTTCACCCGGAAGTTCCGGCGCTTGTAATTGTTGAGCTCCCGGACGACTCCCCCCTGCTCCAGATTCTCAAAGGACATGGTATACCGCAAATTTTCCTGCGAAGAGGACAACTCCGCGTAGTTGGTCATAAACGCGTTGCCCCCGAAGAGTCGCTCCTGGTTGTCAAAGGTCTCCCGCTGATACGGATTGTCAATCACGTCGTCCTCAGCAAGGGGATTCGGGGAGCAGGGGTTGAAGTCACATTCAGAAGTGTTCTCGGCCAGTGGACGATACGCTCCTTGCCGACGGTGGTGATCGGCCGTGGGCACCTTTTTGGCAAGCTGATTCGTCCCGAACTCATTGCGGAACGTAACTTGGGTTTGACCGACGTCTCCAGTCCCCTGCTTGGTAATAACCTGGATAACCCCATTGGCGGCAAGCGATCCGTAGAGTGAAGCGGCTGCAGCTCCTTTGATCACCTCTATCGACTCGACGTTCTGCATGTCAATGTCCTCGAGGGATCCCTGCGTAATCGCACCGTCCACCACAATGAGCGGCTCTTGCGATCCCTGGAGGACCGTTGTCCCTCGAAGCCGAATGTTCGGAGAGGATCCAGGCTCTCCGGACGGCCTAATGATCTGGGCTCCTGATATCCTTCCCCGAAGCGCATTGGCCGGATCCGTACTCGGAACCCGGTTGATGTCTCCGCCTTCGACCTTCTCCACGGAGAAGCCGAGCTTCTGGGTCTGAGTCCCCTGCGAGACGCCCGTCACCACCACCTCTTCGAGTTCGGCCTGGGTGGGCTGGAGCTGAAAGTTGGCCTGGACCGTCCCCCCTGCCGGTACGTTGACAGTTCGTTCCTCCGTCTCATACCCCACGAAGGAGACCTGCAGTGTTTGCTCCCCAGCCGGAACTCCCGAGATGCGGTAGTCTCCCTCAGTTCCGGCAGCAGTCCCGGTCTGTTCCCCAACGACCTGGACGGTTGCTCCCGGCAGCGGCTCCCCGGTCTCCGCTTCCATCACCATTCCAGTCACGGCCCCCTGCTGCGCCCAAGTCAGGCCTGGGAGCAGTAGAAGAAATGCGAAAACAAAACTTGGTATCAGTCGCTTCATTGTTTCTGTTGGTCTATGATCCTTAAGCGCAAAAAACGTACGAACTCGGCCGGGTCGACGACATGCATCATCGAGGGGCCGACGGAGCGCAGGCAAAGAGGCGTAATCGTCTCATACATCGTCTCAACATACAATCGAGACTTCTCCGTGGAGCGTTCCAGTTTGTGCCGGGCCGGCTCATCGAAGGGATGAAGCGGCCCGGGAAGGATCCCAGTCGACGTCCTCTCGGTCGGAATCCGGAATGCCTCTTGTAGCACCTCGGAGCACACGCGAACGGTTTTTCACGGTTTTCGGGGTTACACCGATGGATTGCTCCGATCAACCCCAAGCCGTTTGCGTTCTGGTGTGAACTGATACAATTTGTATAAGCAAAACGCGCTAGACAGTCAAACTATGCACAGGTTCTCAGGGCAATCGCATGTTCCTCCGATTGCGCCGAGCGACGACAATTGCACTTTTCGCAAACCGCATCTGCGCCGTTTGAAGCGGGTTGCGTAAGTTGCATCGATGCCGAGAATCCTAAGATGCAATCGCCCTGCGCAGATCCCCCTGGTCATTTGAAAATTTCCAGTCCAAATAATCCGTTTCCCTTAAAATTACTTCTCTCTCCCGGCCTACGGTTTAGAATTTTTTCATCTACTGCAGATACGCTTGTCATGATCGTTTCCTCCTCGGCGGCAGATACACTTCGCCAACTTCTCGGCCCCGACCGCCTCCGCCAAGACGTGTCCCTGGCCCCCTTCACCACCTTCAAAGTGGGCGGCACGGCCGACTGGTACGCAGATGTGCGTACCGCCGACGAACTGGCCGCCGTAACGACAGCGGCCCGCGAATATGACCTCCCCTTCTTCTTCCTCGGCACCGGGGCCAACGTCATGGTCGGCGACCACGGGTACCGGGGCCTCGTCATTCACAACCGGGCCCGGGACATGGAGGTGGATCACGACACAAACCGCCTCTGGGCCGAGAGCGGGGCCATCGTCTATCCCGACCTCATCGAGCATGCTGTCTCTGCAAACCTATCGGGGCTGGAACACTACGTCGGCATCCCCTCCACTGTGGGGGGCGCCCTCTGGCAAAACCTGCATTTCCTCTCGCCGCCGCCCGAGCGGGAGCGCACGATGTTTTTGGAAGAGGTCGTCCACTCCGCCACCGTGCTCACGGAGAATGGGGAGCGAAAAACGGTGGGCGTCGACTATTTCGATTTCGGCTACGACTACTCGATCCTCCATGATCGGGACGACGTGGTGCTTGCAGCCACCTTTCAACTCTCGCCCGGCTCGGAGACCCGCATGCGCACAATCATGGACGCCAATCTGCAGTGGCGCGCCGAGCGGCACCCGCCGCTGGACACGGAGCCGAGCGTGGGGTCCATCTTCAAAAAGATCGA
>CAYRPX010000097.1:0-10392 GCA_964426195.1 uncultured Salinivenus sp. | reverse complement strand
ACTCGGAGGTGCAGGGCGAAGTTGAGTCCCTCATCAACACCGAGTTGGGCCGTTGGCTCGAGGACCACCCCGATCAGGCCGAGCGAATCATCGAAAAGGTCATTCAGGCGGCCGAGGCTCGCGCCGCGGCACGAAAGGCGCGCGAGCTCGTGCAGCGCAAAGATGCGTTCTCGGGCGGCGGCCTGCCCGGCAAGCTGGCGGATTGCTCCACCCGTAATCCGGAAGAGGGGGAGCTGTACCTCGTGGAGGGCGATTCGGCCGGCGGCTCCGCCAAGCAGGCTCGCGATCGTCACTTCCAGGCCATACTGCCACTTCGAGGCAAGATTTTGAACGTCGAAAAGGCGCGGCTCGACCGCATCCTCGAAAACGACGAGATCCAGAACATTGTCACGGCGTTGGGGACAGGACTCACTTCAACAGAAGAGGAATTTGATTTAAGTGAGCTTCGGTATCATAAAATCGTGATGATGACCGACGCCGATGTCGACGGTGCGCACATCCGGACCCTATTGCTCACCTTCCTCTACCGACAGCTCCGTCCCCTCATTGAGAAGGGCTACATCTACATCGCCCTGCCCCCGCTCTACCGCATTCAGAACGGCAGCCAGGAGATCTACTGCTGGACCGACGAGGAAATGCAGACGCGCATGCAGGAACTGCGGGCCGACGGCAAGAGCCCGAGCATGCAGCGCTACAAAGGCCTCGGCGAAATGAACCCTGAGCAGCTCTGGACGACGACGATGAACCCCGAGACCCGCAAGATTCAGCAGGTGACCATCCAGGACGCCGCCGCGGCCGACCGGCTTTTTTCCACCCTCATGGGCGACTCGGTGGAGCCCCGGCGCGAGTTTATCGAGCGGAATGCGAAGTATGCGACGATTGATGCATGAGATGGGGAGAGACGTCAGGTGTGTTCCGCTTCGCGGTTCACGCCTCACCCCTCGTCAGAGGATGCCGTTCCTGCTTTTGGAGAATCCCTCGGAAAAGAGGATCTGTTTACACAACCAATTACGTTTGCATCGGCGCCCAACACGTTGAGCAGGGGGAAACGGGCTTTCGACGACAGCCGTAACGACGATCCCGATCGTGGAGCAGTCTGCCTTTCAACAGCCTCAGTCCGACGCCGAGCGGCCGGATGTGTCGATTATTGTGCCGGCCTACGAGGAGGCCGAGTCTCTCTCCGAACTGGCCGAGGGGATTCGATCGGCGTGTGAGGGGGCGGGACTTTCCTTCCAGGTCTGGATCATCGACGACGGGTCGCGGGACGGCACATGGGCGGCGATCCAGAGGATTCACGACGGAGATCCCCGCTTCGCTGGTCTCCAGTTTCAGCGCAACTACGGCAAGTCCGCAGCATTGTCGGTCGGATTTGAAAGGGCGCGCGGCCGCTACGTGGTCACGATCGATGCAGATCTACAGGACGACCCGGCCGAAATTCCGGCTCTCATCGAGACGTTGGAGGCGGGAGATTACGACCTCGTCAGTGGATGGAAGAAGCAGCGCCGGGACCCGGTGAGCAAAACGATTCCCAGTCGCTTTTTCAACTGGGTTACGCGTGTTATCTCGGGGCTTCCGCTGCACGACTTCAACTGTGGACTCAAGGTGTATCGCCGGGAGGTGGTGAAGAGTGTCAACGTGTACGGCGAGCTTCACCGCTACATTCCGCTCCTCGCCAAATGGGTTGGCTACGACGACGTGGCGGAAAAACCCGTCGAGCACCACCCGCGGAAGTATGGAGAGACCAAGTTCGGGATCGAGCGGTTCGTACAGGGGTTTCTCGATCTCATCACGGTTCTGTTCTTGACCCGGTTCGCCGTCCGGCCCATGCACTTCTTTGGGACGCTGGGGACGCTGACCTTCGGAACTGGTTTTCTCATTAACCTATGGCTCTCAGTCGAGAAGCTTGTATTTGGGTATCCCCTCGGGGACCGGCCGCTTCTCCTGCTCGGATTGCTCCTCATCCTGTTCGGGGCGCAGATGTTTACGACAGGACTCCTGGGGGAGATGATTATCCAACCGCGAATGGAGGACACGGCGTCGTACCGGGTGGGCGAGGCACTGGTGCCGGACTCCCCGGACGAGACGACGTCGGAAGAGCCGTCCGCTTCGCTCGAAGGATGAGTCGCGCGGGTCCTCGGAGGTGTCTCTCGGGTCCGGGCGTCGCGCAGGTCTTCGCAAACGCGTCAATGAGGGGTTTGCCTCCCGTGGTCGGTACCGCGGACTGGAATTCAGGGCGGGATGTTCATCTGTGGAGAATCGCAACAGCGCTCCGGAGCGAGCGTTGGAGTCCCTGAATTTTTCAGTTGTATTCTTCCGTGACCCATTTCCATTCCATTGTGAAGCACCGCACGCTTGGAAGCGAAGGCCTCACCGTCTCCGCCCTCGGCCTCGGCTGTATGGGCATGTCTGAATTCTACGGCACGCCCGACGAGAACCGGGCCATCAAAACCCTCCAACGCGCACTCGATCGGGGCATCACGTTCTTCGACACGGCTGACATGTACGGTCCCTTCACGAATGAGAAACTCGTAGGCCGTGTCCTGGAACCGCATCGCCACGAAGTGACGATCGCCACCAAGTTCGGCATCGTGCGGGAGGAGGACGGTACCCATCATGGCGTCAATGGCCGACCCAGCTACGTGAAGAAGGCCTGCGACGCGTCGCTTCAGCGCCTCGGCATCGACCACATCGACCTCTACTATCTCCACCGCGTGGATCCGGAGGTGCCCATCGAGGAGACGGTGGGGGCCATGGGACGGCTCGTGGAGGCCGGAAAAGTACGCTACCTCGGCCTATCGGAAGCGGCGGCCGACACGCTTCGGCGTGCGAACGCGGAGCACCCCATCACGGCCCTCCAAACGGAATACTCGCTCTGGAGCCGCGATCCGGAGGACGAGATTCTCCCGACGTGCCGCGACCTCGGCATCGGGTTCGTGCCCTACAGTCCGCTGGGGCGCGGCTTCCTCACCGGTCGCTTCCAGTCGCCCGAGGACCTGCCGGAGGATGACTGGCGTCGCCACAATCCGCGCTTTCAGGGAAAGAACTTTGAGAAGAACTTGGATCTGGTCGACGAGGTGAAGCGGTTGGCGTCCAAGAAAGGCGTGGCCCCCGCCCAACTCGCGCTCGCCTGGGTCTTGCATCAAGACGACGACGTGGTGCCAATTCCGGGCACGACGAATCCGGATCACCTGGATGAAAACATCGGGGCGCTGGACGTGGAGCTGTCGACGGAGGAGCTCGATCGGATCGACGAGATTGCCCCGATGGGCGTGGCCGCTGGGGATCGATATCCGGACATGAGTTCTGTGAACCGGTAAACGGTTGAAGGTCAGAAGGTTGGCAAGTGCGAATGTGAAGGCAGCAAATGGGCCAGTGGGACAATGAAAAATGGAGAGTCGGAGTGGTGGGGCCGATGCATCCGTACCGGGGAGGCATTGCCCACTTCACGGAAATGACGGTTCAGGGGCTCGACGAGCGGGGACACGACGTGCAGCCCCTCAGTTTTGCGCGGCAGTATCCGGAGCTTCTCTTTCCGGGGAAGACGCAGTTCGAGCCGGACGACGAGGCCCCGGCGATCGTGCGGAGGGCGCCGCGACTTCTCGATCCGCTGAACCCGTTCTCCTGGCTCCGTACGGCGTGGCACCTTCAGGAAAGAGAGCCCGATGCCGTCCTCTTCCAGTACTGGATGCCGTTTTTCGCGCCTGCGTACGGCACCGTCGCCCGCCTTCTTCGATGGTTCGGGATTCCGTCGTTCGCCGTCGTCCACAACGCACTTCCCCACGAGCGGCATCTTGGAGACGCGGGGCTGAGTCGCTTCTTTCTCGCGGCCTGCAGGGGACACCTCGTCATGTCCGACGCCGTGGCCGACAACCTGCGACCGCTCCGCCACCCCGACGCCGCGGTTCGCCGGATTGAGCATCCTGTCTACGAACGATTCGGAGAGCCCGTGCCGAAGGCAAAGGCGCGAGCGGCTCTTGACCTGCCTGCCGATGCACCGGTGCTCCTCTTCTTCGGCTTCGTGCGTGAGTACAAGGGCCTCCACGTTCTTTTAGAGGCGTTGCCGAAGATTCTGGACGCGCGTCCGGCCCTGCACCTTCTCGTTGCCGGCGAGTCCTACGATGACCCGGAGCGGTACCGTCGGCTCATCGGCGAGCACGACTTGTCTGATCACGTCCACTGGCACGATCAGTACATCCCGTCCGAGGAGGTGCCCCGCTTTTTTTGCGCCGCCGACCTCGTGGTGCAGCCGTACGTCTCGGCCACTCAGAGCGGCGTCGCACAGATCGCGACCCACTTCGAACGGCCGATGGTCGTAACGGACGTGGGGGGGCTCGCGGAAACCATTCCCCACGAAGACGCGGGGTTCGTCGTGCCGCCGGAGGATCCGTCGGCGCTGGCCGGGGCGGTGGCGCGCTTTTTCCGGGAGGCGTGGGCCGATCGATTGAAGGAGGGAGTCCGGGAGCGGAAATACGAACAGCAGCCGGAGCGCCTCTTCGAGGCGATTGAGGACCTTCTTCCCGAAGGCCGTAACTGAGTCGTAAGAGTTCAAAGGTTCGTGTTTAATGATCCTGATCAACACGCCGCAGACCTGAATACGATTGCTTCCTTCTTGGCGGCTCCTGATCTTATCGAGCTCACACCATCTACCGTCGCCTCCAACGTCAATGGTTCGAAGGCCGACCTCTTGATTCTCCTTGGCAATAGTGTCCTGCACACGGTCGACACCGTCGCTGCCGCGTACAAGGAGGATGTAGCCGAGGAATTGCTGCTCGTTGGAGGAAGAGGACACTCCACCGCTCTTCTGCGGCGAGAGGTCCGTGACGATCCGCGTTACGAACCCCTTTCGGTCGAGGGAATGTCTGAGGCAGAGATTATGCGCGAGCTGCTCGTCCACTGTCACGGCCTCGACGAGGGAGAGATTATGATGGAGAGCCGTTCGACGAATTGCGGCGAAAATGCAGAGAATGCCTATCGACTACTTCGGGAGTGTCGGAATCCATTAACGGACGTTCTGCTCGTGCAGGATCCGACAATGCAACGGCGCACGTGGGCCTCCTTTCGCCGTGTGTGGACCCCCGACACTGAGGTTCGATTCCTCAACTGTCCCACATTCGTCCCGACCGTGCAGGTCGAAGCCGACACTCTCATGTTCGAGGCGCCGGAGCGGGCTGGCCTCTGGTCGATGGAGCGATTCGTCACCCTCATCATGGGGGAGATCCCGCGACTGCGCAACGATGAGAACGGATATGGGCCGAGGGGGCGTGGGTTTATCGTTGCCGTGGACATTCCACCTGAGGTGGAGGCCGCATACGATCGACTTCAGGTTCCCTTTGGGGACCACGTACGGCCTCCGGGATAGAGCTTCGGCTTAGCCCGAGAATTGGGAGGACGACTCGTCTGTCTGCGGACCGTTTGACGTCCTCGGTGTCTATTCGGTGAATGGAGGCGAAACGGAAACACAGTGGGCGAAGTCTCCGAAGGGGGCCTAAACGAAGCCCATAGCGGGGGGCCGGATAGGTGCAGAAGCTTTCACGAAGTGGGATCCAAGAAGTCACAGGACCGCCGATAGTCCACCGACAGACTCTCAACCTGTTCATTTGAACGTCGTATTCGACGCCCACCTCCCCGCCATCCTCGCCCGGCCACACGCCTTGTGTGGAGTTTCTGCGATTTAAGTCCGATCGGCCAGGCGGACCATATCATCTTTGGACCCTCTACTTTAGAATTGATCTAAACAAGACCGCTTTCTGAGAACTGATCTTACGGCACAATGAAGCGACTCCTCAGCGTTTGCCTTGTCCTTGCTCTGGCCGTATCCCTGCTGGGGTGTGGGGGGGAGCAAGATGAACTCGTCATTTACTCCGGCCGCAGCAAGGCCCTCGTCGACTCCCTGGTGCAGCTGTACCAACAGAAGGCCGACGTGCCGGTCCGCGTACGGTACGGCACTGATGCTCAGTTGCTGGCTGCACTGCAGGAGGAGGGCAATCAGACGTCGGCCGATGTCTTCTGGGCCAACACGACGGGTGCGCTCGGCAACGCGGTGAACAACAATATGCTGTCCGTTCTGCCCGACTCGCTGGTGAACCGGGCGGCTCGCTTTGCACCTTCGAACCAGCGGTGGATGCCCGTCACGACGCGCTTTCGCGTCCTGGCCTACAACAGCGATGCGGTCAATCCGGAGGATCTCCCGGACTCGGTACTCGACCTGCCCGATCGGTCGCGGTTTGAAGGTCGAATCGGATGGACGCCGGCGTACTCCAGCTTCCAGGATTTCGTGACGGCGCTGCGCGTCACGGAGGGGACGGAGACGGCCCGCTCGTGGTTGGAAGGGATGCAGACCCTAAATCCGAATGGCTATACCTCCAACACGCCGATGGTGCGGGCCCTGGAGGCCGGCGAGATCGATGTCGCCCTGACGAATCATTACTACGTGCTTCGCCTCAAGTATGGAGGGGCCGAGGGCGAGTACGAAGACGAAGAAGAGGAGGAAGAAGAACACGAAGAGGAGGAGCACGAGGAGAAGGCCCCGCAGGCGTCTGCGCCTGTAGAGATGTATCACTTTGCAGAGGAGGATCTCGGGAATCTTGCTCTCGTGACGGGCGCCGGGGCATTGCAAGCCAGCAATCAAAGCGCAGCGACACATCGGTTTCTCCGGTTTCTGCTCTCGGAGGAGGCCCAGTCGTTTGCTGCGACTCAGGTGAACGAGTATCCCGTCGTGCCGGGCACGCCGGTGCCAGACTACATGCTGCCGGTCGAAGACGCTCTCACGCTGAGTCCCGACTTTGAACTTGAGCAGCTTCAGGAGATGGATCCGACCCTCGATCTGCTCCGCGACGAGGGACTGTTGTAAGAATGGAGGGCCGGAGGCATGGAAGCATGAAATTCAGGGAGGCCGATACACTCGTCGTCTCCGGGCATTCATCTCTCCCCACGTCCTGATGTCCACGCTTCTACAGACGGTGATCCGCGGATGACGCTCGCCCGCGCGCTCAACACGATCCGGAGCCGCTGGTATGTGGCGGTTCCCGTTGCGGTCGTCGTGGGGGGAGTGCTTGTCCCCTTGACGTACCTGCTTCTTCGCGCCCTGCAGGCGGATCCGCAGACGCTGTGGGATCTCGTAGTTCGGGGACGCACCCTGCGGCTGCTGGGCAACACAGTGGGGCTCACCGTCGGCGTGCTCGCAGGCACGAGCGTGCTGGCCGTCCCGCTCGCGTGGCTGACGACCCGCACGGCCCTGCCGGGCCGCAGGCTCCTGACGCTTTTGGGAGTGCTGCCGCTCGCTGTGCCCGGCTACGTGATGGCGTACGTCCTGTTGGCCACCACGGGCCAGTACGGGACGCTTGCACAGACGCTTGGTCTCGTGGTGCCTCGGCCCAGCGGCTTCACCGGCGCCGTGATTGCGCTGAGCCTCTCCACGTTTCCCTATCTCTTCCTGAATCTCCGGACGGCCTTCCTCGGGCTCGATCCGGCCCTGGAAGAGTCGGCGCAGGCCTTGGGGCAGAGCCGTGGACAGGTGTTCATTCAGATCGCGCTTCCGCAGCTACGACCGGCCTTCCTCGCCGGGGGGCTCCTCATCGCACTTCACGTGCTGGGAGACTTCGGGGTCGTGTCGCTCATGCGGTACGACACGTTCAGCTATGCGCTCTACATCCAGTACGCGGCCTCCTACGACCGCATCTACGCGGCGTGCCTGGCCCTGATGCTACTGGCCCTCACCGGCGCAATTCTAGTTCTGGAAGCCCAACTGCTCCGCGGTCTGCTGTTTCACCGGACCGGCAGTGGCACGGCCCGGCAGGCCACGCTTCATCGGCTCGGTTCGTGGCGCTGGGCGGGATATGTGTTTGCGCTGGGTGTAGCAGGCCTGTCCGTGCTTCTTCCCGCGGGGACGGTGGGGTACTGGATGACCGACACGGTCGCCAGCGGTCTTCCGTGGACCGGTCTCGGGTCGGCCTTGTGGGATTCGGTGTCCGCGTCCGTCCCGGCCGCCGGGCTCGCGGCCCTGTTGGCCCTGCCCGTGTCCTACCTTGGCGTGCGGCATCCCTCGAGCTGGAGCCGGGGCATCGAACGGATTGCCTACTTGGGGTACGCCACGCCCCCGTTGGCGTTTGCCCTCGCGCTCATCGTGTTTTCCCTCGGGGTCGTGCCGTTTGCGTATCAGAGCCTTGCCCTGCTCGTGGTGGCCTATGCGCTCCACTTCATGGCCGAGGCGGTGGGCCCCGTCCGGAGCGCGCTCTATCAGGCCCCGCCTCATCTGGAAGAGGCAGCGCGGTCGCTGGGGCGCTCATCGCTCGGCGCGTTCATGAGTGTCACCTTTCCGCTCGTGCAGCGCGGACTACTCGTCAGCATGGCGTTTGTCTTCCTGTCGGCCATGAAGGAGCTGCCCATCACGTTCCTGCTGGCTCCGATCGGGTTCGAAACCCTCGCCCTCAACACCTGGAGCTACGCCGAAGAAGCCATGTTCGGGCAGGCGGCCCCGTACGCACTCACCATCATGTTCGTCTCGGCCCTGTTCGTGGGAGTCCTGCTGATGCGAGAGCGCTCCCCCGCGCGCCGCCCCACCCAGCAGACATAGACCCGCTCAATTATGGAGGCCAAAATCCAAAGCTGGGAACGAGTCGCGCCAAATTAGGTGCCACTTGAACCATGAAGCACCCAATTCTCTCGGTTCAGGATCTGACCAAGCGGTTCGCCCCCGACGCGCCCCCGGTCGTCCATGAGGTCTCGTTCGAGGTGGGCGACGGCGAGATCTTTGCCATTCTGGGCCCGAGTGGCTGCGGCAAGACGACGACCCTCCGATGCATTGCTGGATTTGAACGGGCGACGGCCGGGACGATCGCGCTCCGGGATCAGCTGCTCTCGGGCTCCGGCGTGCACGTGTCGCCGGAGGAACGGGAGGTGGGCATCGTGTTTCAGAACTACGCCCTCTTCCCACACCTCACGGTGCGCGAAAACGTGGCGTTCGGACTCAGTGGCGCCGCCCAGGCCGAGCGAGAAGCCCGGGCCCAAGAGGCGCTCGAAATGGTGGGGCTCGGCGGGTTTGAGGATCGGCGGCCCCAACACCTGTCGGGGGGACAGCAGCAGCGGGTGGCCCTCGCGCGCACGCTAGCCCCGGAACCGGACCTCATTCTGCTCGACGAGCCGTTTTCAAATCTTGACGCCCTGCTCCGGCAAGAAACCCGGCAGGAGGTACGCGAGCTTCTGAAGAGCAAGGGCATGAGTGCCGTCCTCGTTACGCACAATCAAGAGGAGGCCCTCTCGTTTGCCGATCGCCTGGCCGTCATGCGGGGGGGGCAGATCGATCAGGTGGGCACGCCGGAGGACGTGTACTACCAGCCCCGCACGCTCTTTGTCGCTCAGTTTTTGGGTCGCACGAATCTGCTTCTGTCCCAGGCCGCGGGCACGGCGGCCAGCACGCCGCTGGGAGAGGTGAGGCTCAACTGCGAGGCGGAGGGCACCGTGCTCGTCTCAATGCGCCCGGAGCACCTTGCACTGGAGGCCCCGGAGAATGCGGACGGTCCCGTGGGCACCGTCGTAGGACGGGCGTTTAAGGGGCACGACATCACGTACCGGGTGTGTTGCAACGGGAGCGAGTACCTCGTCCACGCCGACAACCGGACCCTGCACGAGCCAGGCGACACCGTGGCGATCCGTGCCCTCGAACCGGCCGTCGTGCTCGAAAGTCGATCAAGCCCCGCCGAGGTGCCGAGCGGGGCCACGCCGGAGCCGGAGGCCTCGGCGTAACGGATTCTATACTGCTCTCGACATATTCGACGTCTTCCAAGCTGTGAGGACCGAGATGGGGGCTCAAAGCCTCGTGTGTGACCAGCTCCACCGACCGCCCAAGCTCTTCGTCCAGCAGAAACGAGACGGCCATAAAGTTGTCAAACGATTTTTCGTCCGGCGCGAACTCAATGAGGAGATCTACGTCGCTCTCAGAATCGGACTCGTCGCGCCGAAACGAGCCAAACAGGCCGATGCGTCGGATGCCGAGTTGATGCAAATCGTCCCGGTGGCGGTGCAAACGCCCAATCAGGTCTTGTTTGGTCTGAGCTGTAGCCATAGCAATAAGAGAGACCTCTGCCAACCACGGATGTTGCCATGCAGCATAACGTGTAAATTCAACCGCAACGGGCTTCAAAACGTACGACGAAGATTCGGGAGACACCAGCCACCGGAAGCGGCAACAGCCCGTCGTCGGCTGCAATGACGTGTTATGTCCCACGTTGATCTGAAAGCGTTTGGTGGCCTGCTTGTACGAAGTGCTGGTCGAATGTCAACGCTTCTTCCAAGCCGCGCAGTTCCATCACGATGAACGAGATGCAGTCTGTAAGCGAGTGTCGCTTGTCGGATCGATCTTAAAACCGACGCCAGCCGGCTCCGAAAAGCTCTTCG
>CAYRPX010000096.1:0-10450 GCA_964426195.1 uncultured Salinivenus sp. | reverse complement strand
CCAAGGCTGGCCTTGAGACCCTTGAGAACGATTCACTTTTCCGGCACTTCAGCGAGTTGGATGCGAGCGTCGTCGGGCTCACCAACGGCCTTGACTACCGGTTCTACGCGGACCTCGAGACGGAAGTAGCCACCGAAAGGCGGCCCTTTCTGGAATTCAACCTTCTCGACCATGAGCCCGAAAAAATTGAGGAATTGAAGCGACTTGCCAGGCCCGTTTTTGACACTGAGATGGTTCTTTCCGCCGCTTTCGAACGCACGTACGGCCGACTCCTGCAAGACTACTTCGCACAGCAGCAGGCCGCTCCCGACGAACGCTTTGTGCGCTTTTTGGCCACACAAGTCTGCGAGGGGGAGGTGTCCAAGGAACTGGTTCACCAGTTCCAATCCGTAGTAGCGAAAGTCCTTCGCCATGTCGCTAGCAGCCGAAAAGACCACCCCAATAATCAGAACGTGGGAGACAATCCGGCCTCCACGAGGGGAAAGAACACCGGAAGCATTCGAGACGACCCGTCTGCCCGAGACACCAAACAAGGCCGCTCGGAAGGAGCCGATGCCCATGAGGTTGACCCACCGGAGGGAAGAAGCGAACCCAAAGAGGAGGCCCTGGCGGAAGCAGAAGCCGCATCTACAGACGAGTCCACCGTCAAGGATACGAGCGTGCCCGAGGAAGAGGGGGCGTCCGACGGAAAGGATTCGTCTGGAGGAGACACTCCGTCCGAAGAAGAAGCATCATCCGACGGATGGGACAACTTTCCGCAGGAACTCGCAACACGGTAGTCGAGGACTCACAGCAAAAGGCGAGAATCCGTGAATTTTGCCCTGCCCCCTACCGTGACCTCGCCGGTGCCCCTATGCATGGCAACCCTATGCAACGCGAACCTACGCATGGCAAACGTGTCATCCGGCGTTCTCCCATGAGCGGAAAAACTCCTCGACGGTCTGACGAGGGCCGTCCCCAGACAGCCATACGAGCACTTTTGTCGTGTCGACGGAGGAATCCTCGTCGTCAAGGGCTCGGAGGTTCGAGGGAACAGGTTTGGTTGCGGGCATGTCCTCCTCTCCAAAAGAAGGGTTGGGGAGTAGGATGCGTTCCTAGACGGATCTCCGGTACCTGCCGAGGGGGAAGGGGTTCCCGGGATTGGGGGGACTTCCATGCGGGGAGGTAAGTGAAACGCCGGGTCAAAGCCGTCGGTGTCCGAGTCATCTCAGACCGGATGGATCGACCTCTCGCCCCCGGACGTGGGGAATCTCGCGCGGGGAAGCTATGGGCTCTCAGCGGATCTTCAGGCGGCGAGAAGCCTGGTTCAGCACCTCAAAGCACCGTTTTCGGGTGGGGGACGACCACCAAATGATCTGCCCCCATGCTTCCTCCCTCGTAGGTCTGCTTGTCTACCTCCAGCAGCACCTCTACACTTTCGGACGGATCCGAGCGGTAGTTGTACCACTCGTCGGTCCAGGTCCATCTGGTGGGAAGGTGACGCGTCGAAGGATCTGCCTTGTTGACGACGCCGATCGTCGTGGTCTGCTCCTCGGGATGGTCGGCAAAGAAGGCACCGACGAGTCGTCCGTACCAGGCCCAGTCGTACTCCGTGGCTGCAGTCCCATGCATGCCCACAAAGCCACCTCCGCCCCGAACGTACTCCTCAAAGGCCCGCTGCTGAGCGTCGTCCAACACGTCGCCGCTCGTGCTCAGAAAAACGGCGTTGTCGTACTGATCCAGGCTGTCTGAGTGAACACCGAAGCATCCTCGGTGGCCGCCACGTCAAAGGAATGCTCCCGACTCAGGTCTTTGAAGGCCTCAATTCCATCCGGAATTGAGGCGTGCCGGTAGTCATCGGCGGTGGTTTTCGAGAATAGCAGCACCGAAAAGCGTGGGACGGTGTCGCCAGCGGTTTCCTGCTTTGCGCCCGTGCATCCAAGACTACCGAGCAGAAATGCACAAATCATCCCTCCCACTCCAAGGGCGGAGAGTGGCGAGCCACAGGTATCGCCAAGGCGCATCCGTTGCATGCAAACTGCCAAACCCTGCGCAAACTGCCAACCCTTGCAAACCAACACTCGAACTGTGCTACTAATCGAAGCGCGGACAGAGGCCCCGCCGCTACGACTCTGATGGCCAACTGTCTTCCACCTCGGGAGCGTGGCAGACTCGTGCCGGAGGCGGCGCCTAGTTTGAAGAGGAGTTCTACACCTCTACCTCTTTTTCGTCCAACTCTTCCTCCGGCCGCACGTCCCACATCAGCATTGTTTCGATGTCGACGTAGTCTTCCTCGACGGCTTCCTCTTCGTCCCCGTAGTCGTCAACGAACTTGTAATCCCCGTAGGTTGAGCGCTGGAACGGGGGAAGCCGGTGCCATTCTGTGCCCTCGCGGTCGACGAAGTGATCGGGATAAGGACTTTCGACCTCGTAGCTGGGATGATAAGAGTGGTATGTCTTCCGCGCTTCGTGAATGGCTGCGCGGCGGGCTCCGGCCTTGGTCCGGCTCTCGCCCTCGACACTGAAGGGGGAAATTTCAATCTTGGCTGTGATGAAGCCGTCGTCGTTTTCGTAGTAGGTCGGCCGCATCACTTCGAAGTCACTTGGCTCGGGATATGCACTACTCTCTTCGGCCATAGGAGAAAGGGGGAATCAGAATGATCGGAGCACGCGACGGCGGCCTCTAAACGACGCCACCAAAAACCATGGCACATACGATAGAACCACCGAAGAGGATTCCGGAGATGGCTCAGGGTTCCCCTGCCCTCGTCCAGAATTCGCACGCTCCGCTGAGAGCCTCTCCCCGACGACCTCCTAATGCCGTTATTGTTCCAGTCGAAGATCTCCACCTGCTCACGACTGTGGATCGACTTGTGGATAACTCCACACGGTCTGACCTACACATATAAGCAACAGACAATAACAGAAACAAACAAGGGTATATTTGGAATCTTCCGGGCTCAGACGCGCACTAATGCATTTCCGTTATTTTTGAAAGGTCCACTTCCCATGTGGGGAAAATGTGGACAAAAATGATAGTCCTCCTCGCTCCCACTCCTTCTCATCGGTAAGCCCCCCAATCAGAAGCTCTTCTCAACGTCTCTCTTCAGCAGTCGATAGCCGTTATTTTCGCCGATGCATCGGGCTCCGAGGTGTTAGATTCCGGCACCCCGTGTGTCTAAACCAACCCTACTCTTCATAAACCCCAGGTCCCAACGCTTTGGAACTTCGCCGATGTCGATCGGCTGGTCGGCCGCCCAAAGTCCACGAGCAAGATGACGCCCGAAAAATGCCCTCTCGGCCCGCCAGCGGGAACTTGCTCGGGTGCTTTTTAAAGCGTTGGGAAGAGTTCGTCCTTAATGCTGCCTACGTCCAGGAAAAGAAGCAAGTGACCGCGGCCTTCGGCACGATCAATCCGAAAAATCGTTGAGGGTGACAAGAGTTAGTACATTCCCGTCCCATTGTTGCCTACATGCTTCTCCGCCCATGACGTACGAAGCCTTCATCGACACCGTCCAGAAGCGACTGCCGACCGACGACCGCGAGGCCGCGCCCGAAATCGCAACCGTGGTCCTGGAAACGTTCAGTGAGATCTTGTACCGGTCCGAGCGGGACAGACTGAGCGCTCCGCTCCCGAAACCGTTGGCCCATCGTCTCCAGGCCGCCAAGCCAGAGCACACGCGCGAGAAGGTCGAGCGCTTGACCGGGGAAGCCTTCCTCAACCGCGTACGGGCCCGGGCCGACCTGAGTCGGGAAGACGCCCTGTCCGCCACCGACGCGGTACTGTCCGCACTTCAAGAGGCCGTGGGGGACGCGGTGCTCTCCGAGCTCGGCGACTCGCTGCCCTCAAGCTACGCCGAGGTATTCCCCTTCATGGAACCCCCAGACTCCACCCAGACGGGCTGATCTGGGGTATCCATTCCGGTCCCTAGGCATACCAGCACGTCGCCCCTCTCAGAGTTACTCGAACACCCCCGGGAACGATGGTTTGCGGGAAGTCTTCTGCGCCGTTCACTCGCAACGACGAGACGACACCCCTTCTTCCCTCTGAACCGGCCGACGAACTCGGCTCAAAATTGACGCTTTCCCCTCTCCTCCAGATCGAGCGAACCCAGGTAGGAGCCAACTTGCCGAGATCGCGGTATAAGGCCCTTACAGAGACATTACCATTGACAAAAGCCCACGGTCCCGACGTTTTCCGGGCCGTGGGCTTTTTCTATGCTCTGCCACCGAATCGATCACTCTCGCCGAAGGCGGCTCGAAGACCTCCTTCCGGGAAGGAGCGATGTGGCCTCCTCCAGGACAGATTCTTTCGAGGTTGGCCAGATTTAGCTCCCTCTGTAAGAGCGGGTCTGTTTTTCGAAAACCGAGGGGCCAAAAACCAAAAGGCCCGCCCCAAGTGCATTTGGGGCCGGCCGATTTTTCGGTGTCGCACTTGGCTATAGTGCAACAAAATTGCCCCCGGGGACGCTTAACGTTAGAAGGAAAATACTGTAACGAGAAGACCAGAACTCCGTGTCAGTGCCAGTGTCAGTGTCGCACCGGTGTCCATTCATTTTCAGAGAATCTACTCGCCAGTGTTGTGCCTCCGAACCGTGCTGAGTTTCGGCCCCTCCGAACTGATCGTGCCCACGCCCCCTCTACGGGACGAACAAAACATCGCTGGGCCTCCCGAATTCAAGACGGCAGACGCACCGTCCCGTCCCTATACTCGTCGGGACATCCATTCTCTCTTCACAATGCTCTCGTTCAATATGGAAGAACTGGAAGGTCCCGGTCCGGAGTTCATCGCGGCCACCTCAATCGCACAGCTCGCGCCTCTCCTCTTCGATGCGGCCGAGGACGTTGACAAACTGGGCAGTGAACCTGAGCACGTCGCTGTGGCCGAGGAGACCGTTCGCGCGTTCCTTAAGCGCCAAGACCCCGACCTTGACCGTTCGGTAGCCACGGTGAGTCGGGTAGAAGATGGGGTAAAGATCGAGTACGAAGAGCGCACCGTCACGATCACGTACGGCGACGAGTAGCCACTCGTTGTCACGCACCGGTCCCAAAAGGAAACTCAGCGGTCCCCTCTCGGCGTCGTCGACTCGGGAAACCGGTGTGTCGAGGGTTAGGGCCTACTGCTGCTTGCGAAGCTGGAGGTCCCCGCTAAAGGTTTCGACCTCAATGCGCGGTCCTCCCTCCCCCACAATCCAACGCCCGTCTTCGGTCCGGAGGGCAAACTCGGAATTGAACTCCCCAAATTCCTCTTTCGTCCCCCCAAACTCGAAGCCAGCGTCGGCTGGGAGGAACAGTTCGACGTCGCCTGAGAAGGTTTCGAAGTGGCTGTCGCCCGTGAGAGCCGCGACTCGGAGTCGGACATCGCCCGAGAAGGTTTCGAGTCGAACCTGCCCCCGGAGGGCCTCGCCTGTAACCGCCCCCGAGAAGGTTTCGAGGTCGAGGGTGCCCTCCAGATCTCGCAGGGTGATAGAGGAGGAGAATGTTTCGAGGGTGACGTCGGACCGAAGGCTTTCTACCTCAATGTCCGAACTGAAGTCATCGATAGTGAGGACAGCCGTGTGGGGCATCGAGATTGTAAGGTGAACGGCGGGCCGGTCGAATCCCCCAATGTTGAACAATCCCAGAAACTTCTGACTATCCTCTACCTCGTCGTAGTCCACCTTGATGGAAAGCCGTCGGTTCTCTGAATCGAAGCGAAGACCAGTCGCATTGACGAGTTCTTTGTCGTTTCCTTTAATTCGAGCGTTTACCTCCACATCCTCCTGGTCTCGGCCCGTGACCTCAATGCGCCCGGTAAAGGTGTCCAGTTTCACGTGCCCCTCTTGACCGAGAGAAAATGTGCGATTGATCGTGCGGGTCGATTGTGCGGAGACGGGCTCAGTGAGGACACTCAGCCCTACGATCAACAGGAAACCGAAAAGATATGTGCGTACAGGCAGCATGGGACAAGTCGGGACTTGAGAGGGAAGGACCGTCGGTGCTACAGAAGTAGACAGACGCCTATCGATATCGGTTGCACCCTCTTCTCTCCGTCCCCCCAATCCGTTCTCGTCCCCCGTTCCTTTCCTACGAACTCGCTTCTATCATGGCACAGCGCCCCTACATCCTCGCCGAAACCACCTGGAAGACAGTCCGCGAGACGGACTACGAGGTAGCAGTCCTTCCCTGGGGATCGACCGAGGCTCACAACTACCACCTTCCCTACGCCACCGACACGGTGCAGTGCGATTATATCGCGGCCGAGTCGGCCCGGCGGGCCTGGGAGACGGGTACTCACACTCTGGTGCTCCCTACGGTCCCGTTCGGAGTCAACACGGGCCACATCGACCTCCCGGGCACGATCAACATGCATGCGAGCACGCAGGCGGCCGTCCTCCACGACGTCACCGCGTCGTTGACGGGACAGGGATTCCGTAAAATCGTAGTGCTGAACGGGCACGGGGGCAACGACTTTGCCCCACTCATTCGGGAGGTGCAGAATGACGTCGACGACGCGCTTCTCTGCGCCGCCCGGTGGTTCGAGATCGGCGACCAGACAAAATACTTCGACGAGCCGGGCGACCACGCCGGGGAGATGGAAACGAGCGTGATGTTGCACGCGGCTCCAGAGCTCGTACAGCCGCTCTCCGAGGCGGGAGACGGGCATGCCCGCACATTCCGGATTGAGGCGCTGCGTGAGGACTGGGCGTGGACCGAGCGAGAATGGCCCCGCGTGACCGAGGACACGGGGGTCGGCAATCCGGCCGAAGCCAGCGCGGAGAAGGGCATGGCTTACCTCGACCAGGTCACGGAAGCCGTCGCGAACCTGCTCCGGGACCTGGCTGCCGCCGACGTGGACGACCTCTACGTCGACCCGGACACGTAGCGTTCCAAGGCAATCACATCCTGACGCTGCGGAGCACCGAGGCAGAGTTCATCGGACAATTGCATTTTCTGCCTCCCCTCCGCATCCTTTTCGGGCCAACTGACGAATCGAGGCAAGAACGCCTCCTTCCTCAATCCAGAGGCCATCCCAGGACTGCCTTGAGCTAGGCCTCCCGCGTCTCCACGGTCCCGATCGTGTAGCCCTCGATCTCGCTCGTCCGAAACCGGAAGACCGATCCTCCGAGGTGAATTGCTTCGGCGCCCGTCATGACTTCCTGGACGGACACATGGACGAACTGACCCGCGTCGGCGTCCGTCCCGACCTCTTCGAGCATGACAGAGATAAGATCCCCCATTGCCTGAACCGCTTCGTCCTCGGCGTCGGCCTGCTCCTGGGCCATTTCGACCATGCGGACCGTGTCGGCCTCGAACGTGTCTCGTCCCACAATGTGGCCCGTCACCATGTTGCCGCTCACCACAAGGGTAACCGGACAGGCGGCCTGCTCTTCGCTTGCTTTCTCGCTCAGTGCTTCAATGCCTGGATCGGTCATCAAACGTCATGTTGATTAGTCGGGTATAGGCGCATCCGTCGGCTGCCATGCAACATCCGGCATGGATTTTGGCAATCTACGATCGATACGGGGACGACGGCAACCCTCTGATAGCAATCGTGTGTGGAGAATTGTCCGCTCCCCCCTCCAGCTCCAGTGCTCGGGGTCGACTCTTCCGGAAGAGGAGGTCCCCCGCAGGCAAATCAGGGCTTCTCGCCGGAGTCGTCGGCGCTCTCCCTTCGCAATCGACTCAGGGCATAGCCTGCACCGGCCGCCAAGAGCCATTCGGCACCGCCGAGGAAATCGCACCCTCCGGCGGCTTTCTGTAGGAAGACGGCGGGTTGGCGACCTGGCTCGCGGACGGAAGATCAGTTCCGACCGGGCCCGAGGGCCGCGGGGATCGAGCCGGAGAGGTCCCTCTCTTCCCCTGACTGGGTGCGGGCTGCCCGTACGCGGGTGCCTGCCGCTCCCGTCGCGACTGGGTATCGGCCTCCGATACTCCAATGCCCAAAAGACAACAACATCCGAGAACGAAACTGCCGATCAGTGACACATCAAACCGAAACATGGGACTTGAGCTGAGTTGTGAGTTCGAGTTGCAGAAATGGATCCGCCCCGTCCACGACGAACCTTCCCCAATGGTTGTAATCCCCTACTGCACGAAGCTCCATTATGACAGCGCTGTCTTCCAGCTGCCTATCGCATTTCGCTTTTTTGTTTTTGTAATTCAAATTATTAGAAATAAAAAGACCAAATGTGCTTTGACGGGGTCTAACGCGATGGTTGAGGAATTTTGGAAGGCGATTGAGCGTCCCGAGAAGGAGAAACGCTACAGGATCAGGACACCGACTCTCTATCGGAAATCAGGATTTATAAGATTGATCTCTCTCTCGCCGGTCCTTATAATTTTCGTGCGTTCTCGACTTCGAAAACTTTTTCGCTTCGGGCGAACCGTTTGGAGTTCTCTTTCGCTCATCTGCACCACGCATGTCGACGCCCTCCTCCGAGCTTCGGACGATCATCGACCGGCTTCCGTTTTCGGTGGACGATACCGACGCCGCGAACGATGCCTTTCGGCATTGGGCGGAGGAAAACGATCCTGACGCCGAACACCTCGTCGACATGTGGACGTACTGCTACGTCTGCCAGTATTTTCTGTCCAAATCGACGCGAGGCACCTTCGATAGTCCCTCCGACGCCGATGAACTCATCACTCGGGCGTACCGCAAAGTGTTGGAAAACCGCGATGGGGTCCGGAATCCGGACCGCTACGCCAACTGGGTAAGCGTAATCTGCAAGAACACATTTCTTAATTACACCCGTCGCGATCAGTTTTCCGAGTCGATCGAAGACGAAGACGGTCCCACGCTCACGGCAGACGAGGAGACGCCCGTTGCGGAGGTCGGTTTCGTAAGAGAGGCGTTCAACGAGGCCATTGATCGGCTCCCAACGTATCTACAGGAACCGGCCCGCCTCTACTTTCTCGAAAATCAGGAATTTGAAGAAATCAGTGAGGCGGTCGACAAGCCCGTGGCAACCGTACGCACGTACAAGCACAAGGCGATGAAACAACTTCGCACCGACGAGCGGCTTCGAGAATACATGGGAAAGACAAGTTTTTGAGAACTGGATGTTAGGTCTTTGTGTAATAGGTTATATATACAATTTCGTTGTGTCTCTTTAAGCAACCCCGCATCTGTCTCCTTCTGTCCTGAATTTGTGGAGGCACAGCCCCAAGAGGCATTGTCTTCCGGCTGATGCCACTGGCTTCTTTTTCGTTCCGATGGAACGTACCGGATTTTCGGCAGCGAAGCTAATACGGGCAGTGGTGACCCTCTTTCCGCGAAAAGTCGCACGTTTTACTGTTCATGAACGACGTCGAAGAGCAAATTCTTTCGTATCCGCACCTCTCGGAGGAGGAGCAGCGGGAGGTTGAGGCATATGTCGAGTCGAATCCGGAGTGGGCCCCGCTTCTTCGGGATGTCCGTGCCATCGAAGGTCTTCCGGCACATGTGCAGACTGATCTCCTGTCCGACGCCTTACTGGCCACGTATGTGATCATACAGCACCTTCATCCTGAGGAGGTGCCGTCAAGGCTGAAATCCGCCTTGGCGCAGTTCGAGGATCGTCTCGAAGAGGATAAGGCACTTCGTCGTAAGGTTGACGCGGCACGTCGACGGCTGGAGGAGGCCGAGGCAGCTATCGATCCTGTATCGCACTTCGAGGAGCTTACAGGACACACGCTTGAGTGCGAAACGGAATCGGAGGGTGCCGAAAGGACCGAGCCGGCGTCGGACGAGGTTCGTCAACCGATTCGGTCAGTACTGGAGGTACTTCTCAATCTGCCGTTGCTCGTGCGGAGAGGGGCAGTGGTAGCCGCGATCCTGTTGGTACTCTACGGGGGGCTCTACGGAGTAAGTCGTGTCACGCAGTCTCCCCTCGATCGTCTCGCCACCGTGGAGGTCAGCAGTCAGGTTGTTGAAAACTATGCCCATGCCGACCTGCGCAGTCCGGTTCCCGAGTCCGATACGCTGTCAGTCGACGATCGGTACTTAGAAGCCCTTTCTATCCTTCGGAATGCCCGCGTTTCCACGCTCGGGCTCTTTCCCCGCTACGATTCCGAAGCGCTCAAGAAGGCCGAACAGCGACTGGAGGAAGTGCTGGAGCAGGTGGAGCCCGCTTCTTTTCTTGCGCTTGAGGCACACTTCTATCTCGGCAAGATTTCTCTTGCCCAGAAGGAGGTGGACGCCGCTCGGCGCCACTTCAAAACTGTCGTGAAAGAAGAGGGCCGAGCGGCGGATGAGTCGTACGAAATTCTGAAGATCCTTCAGCGGGAGTACGGCTTGAAGACCAAATAGACCTCCCACCGTTGCCGAGGGCCCTGTCGGTTCTGCGTCGTCCCAAACCAAAAAGGGAGCCGACGAGAAGCGTCGGCTCCCGTTCCGAGGCAGAGATTGCAGATCAGTCCCGCCGAGACGCCCTCACGCGTAGGTGTTGAGCATCACCGGCATAATGAGCATGAGAATGTCCTCTTCTGGGGCTTCTTCGGACGACTC
>CAYRPX010000095.1:0-10491 GCA_964426195.1 uncultured Salinivenus sp. | reverse complement strand
GGAACCCCCTTACGGATCCGTTTTAGGCCGTATTTCCGAAAGTGATAGGGAGCTAGGCCGTCGAACCGGAGTTCCTCGGACAAGAGGTTGAGGAGCGCTTCTACGTCCATTTCCTCGGAGCTGGTAACCATTTGGCGCGCCTGCTTGGAAAGCCCCCCTCTCAAGCTCACGAGGCCTTCCTTTTCCGGTCGGTCTTTTTTCACCGAAAGGTGCGGCTGAGACGGAGCAGAGAGCGCCGATGATTGATCGGGGGCCACGCCGGGGCTGTCGCACCCAGTTAGCGTGAGGACGAAAAGGAATGCTCCCGCAAAAGTGCTTATGGCCTTCATCGGTAGATGGGATAGGTGAGCGTGCAAGACGAGAATGCTCGACGATACGTCACCCAAAGATGGGCCGAAACAGAAGGCGGCGTTATTCACCGATCTTGCGGAGATCGGAGTCCACATTCATAGCTACACGGATTCGCAGCGCCCACCTTCAGCGGGCGCGTGGAAGAAAGTGACGTGGATATGGAGTTTTGCGCGCAAAACTTATCGTTCTGCGAGGTCGCGCGAGGGGCTGGACGGGGGGTTCGAGCCCAGGAGCGGTCGGGGATATGGCATACACCTTCATCCCGACCGCTAAGATGGAGTGGAGCGGAGGCATCCGCTCTATTTGGATTCGATTCGAAAGACGTAATTGACGGAGACGGGACCACCATCGAGATTTGTACCAGATGCAAGGTAGAGATAGCGCGGTTTCCCGTCTACTCTCAATATCTGTGGTCGCTCAAGAGTACCGGGCGTGCGGTGCGCGTTATCGACTGCAGGCTGGGGAAGCGCTCCCTCCGGAAGATAGTGTTGAAGGCGGTAGTACCCCGGCTCGGCACGCGCGAAGTGCTTGCCATCCGTGGACGCCCATAAGACCCCGCCCCCCTTCTTGAACTGACCTCGGGTGTCGGTGGTAAGCAGACGAATTTCGCCGTCCATGAGGAAGGCGTAGCCATCCTCGATCATCTGTTCGTTGGCGGTGACCGGGTCAGGACGATGTTCGTAAGGGCCGGTCAGACTCTTGGCGACAGCAAGACCCATTTGGCGAGCTGGGCCCTCGGAGCTATCCTGACGGGCTTTGTAGTAGAGATAGAACCGGCCGCGCTTTTTGCGGAGGAGCGAAGGGTTGTTGACCCCGACCGGGCTGCTGTGGGCCCAGTGGCTGGGCTCGGCGGGCGGGCTGAGAATCCGGCCCGTCTCGCCGACCCGCTCGAACTCCTCCGTCAAGGAGTCGGCCACTGCAAGCCCGATGTGCTGGTTGGCGGGAAAGTTCTCGCGGCCCTCATTCGCAATAAAAAACAAGGCGTATCGGCTGCCCACTTTTTGGATGTGAGGATTATGGGGCGCGAGCTTGTCCCACCGCCCCTCTACTCTTGAGCTTGTGAGGACGACTTCGGCAAACTGAAAGGGCCCCTTCGGGTCGTCGCCGACGTAGCGGGCGATCTCACAGCTTATGTGCCAGCCCTGGTGATCGCTCTTTCGGGGCCACCGGGCGACAAACAAGTGTGTGCGGCCCTTGGGACCCTGTACAGGAGAGGCGCCCCAGACGTGGTACCGGGCATCCTCTAAGGCGTGGCCAACGTACTCGAGGCGGTCTGCAAAGGTCCTGTCGCCGGCAGGGGGCTGGGCGAAAACCGTCCCAGGAGCGACGACGAGGATGAGGATAGCAGCTTGGGCTCGGGGCCACCAATGTCGCATCTGTATCCGTTGCGGCATTTTCGTCCATTTGGTTCGGAAAAACGGGCCGACGAGCATCGGATACATCCCGCGTGTCGGCGAATTATTCCCAGTGTTCTACTGGCGAAGGCGGTTTAGCTCGGCCTCCAGCCGCTCAGCGACGCCGGGATGTTTTTCGATCAGGTTGTCCGACTCCTCCAGATCTTCGCGGAGGTCGAACAGCCGGTAGGGGCGTTCGAAAGGGTCGCCACGGGGAGTGGAGCGTCCTCCGGACCCATTTCCCAGCACCAGCTTCCACCGGTCCTTTCGGAGGGCGAACATCCCCCGGGCTGAGTGATGGACGATTGCCGGACGGTCGAGTGCGCCGCCTCGCAGCAACGGCAACAACGAATAGCTGTCCGGCCCGGCACCGTCCGGCGTACCACGGGCTGGGCGTTCTACCCCGGCAAGCTCAACTGCGGTTGCAAACAGGTCCGTCAGGCTCACAGCGGAGCGCGTGACACTCGCAGACTCGACCACTCCCGGCCATCGGACAAGAAATGGAACGCGATGGCCGCCCTCCCAAATGTCGGCCTTCCTGCCACGGAGTGGGCCGTTGGAGGTGTGGTGTTCCGGCAGGTATCCTTGAATCGTGGGGTCGGAGACGTGACCCCGATCGGCATCTTCCCGCCGGCGCATGTACGAGCCGTTGTCACTGGTTACCACGAGCAGCGTGCTGTCTGCAGCACCAGTCCGCTTCAGGGCCCCGAGGATCTGCCCAACGCTCCAGTCTACCTGGGCAACAAAGTCTGCATGCGGGCCCAGTCCCGTTTTTCCTCTAAACCGCTCGGCTGGACTGATGGGCTTGTGGGGGGCCGTGAGGGGAAAGTAGAGAAAGAAGGGGCCCTTACGTTGCTCCTGGCGTTCGATGTACTGCACCGCCCGATCTGTGAGGTGGCCTAGCAAATGGTCAAACTCAAAGGTAGGGGCCTTTGGACCTGCGCGGTGGAAGGCTGGAAATTCTTGCCGCTCGGCGCGCTCGGTCGGTTGCTGCGTTACGCGCCCGTTCTCAACGAACACATAGGGGGGCATGTCGGCTGAGGCAGGGATGATGTACGAGCGGCTGAAGCCGACGGTATGCGGACCGGCAGTCAGCGGGTTCGTGAAGTCAATCTTGCCGTGGCCCCTTTTCTCGTCCACAGTTCTAAGCGAGATGTCCCCGTTGGTTTGCCAGCCCAGCCCCAGGTGCCACTTGCCGATGACGGCGGTGTGGTAGCCCACGTCTTGAAGCAGGCTGGCGACCGTGGACTGGTCCTCCCCAATCAGCGGTCGTGAGTAGCCCCACAGCACACCGCTTTTGAGGCGCGTGCGCCAGGCGTAGCGGCCGGTGAGCAGTCCGTATCGCGTGGGGGTGCACACTGACGAAGGCGCATGCGCGTCGGTAAAGCGCATGCCCTGCTCGGCGAGTCGGTTCATATGTGGCGTCGGGAGCTGGGACTCCTCGTTGTACGCCTGCACGTCCCCGTAGCCCAAGTCATCCGCGAGGAGGACCACGACGTTCGGTCTTTCTGGCGTCTGTGCCGAAACCGCGTTCGCCCCCGGGGCGACGGCCAGCAGAAAAGCAGCGGCGATCACTACGGGAAAAGCGCCTCGGCCTACAAACCCTGTCCGCTTTCGGAGCAGCATAACGAGAAGTGCTGTGTTATTGACGTGAGCGGGTCGAGTCCCAAACCAACCTGGTAGCGCAATCGGTGGTAGCGAACCATCTACCGGATGAGTGCGCCCTCCGACTCGATATTACAGCTCGGTGATTCGCCGTACAGTTCTTCCGTCACGCGGGCGTGACGGGCAGCTCCGATACGCGCAGGGTCGTGGCCCCATAGGGAATGAGCTCAATCTCTTCGTCGGGCTTGTCGGGATAAACCGGACTCGGCGGCAGCGGACCGGTGCCGCCGTGGTACTCGTTCCAGTGTGGGAGCTGCTTGCCCGTCCCGGTCAGCCGGATCGGGACGGCATCCGCCGTCCACGGATACGCGGGGATCTCGTCGCTCTCTTCGACCTCGAAACTCCGACTTGGCTCGTCCTCGTCCAGTACCACGCTGTAGTTCCAGGGCTCGGTGGGTTCGACTGTCCAGGTAGGCACCTGGTCGTCCATCTCCCAAGTCGACTCGTAGTCGTCGCCGAGCTCCTGCCACTCCCCGTCCACCGGCAGGGCGTAGACGAGCGGTCCACGTTCCACGCTGGCCGCGTCTTCATGCCACCGCGACGCCTGCACAGCCATCGGCAACTGAAGCCGAAGCTCGTCTGCGTCGCTCCAGGTCCGACTTACCCGGATGACCTGCCCCGCTGCCGGGGTCAACCACTCCGACCCGTTTACGGACACGGTAGCACGGCCGTCCACCCATTCTGGGACCCGGAGATGAAGGGGAAACTGTACGGGTTCGTCGGTCGAAAAGATAAACCGGATTTCGTCGTCGAACGGATAGTCGGTTTTCTCCTCGATCCGCATCGTTTGCTCATCCGCAACGCTCGTCTCGAGAACAGACGGCCCGTAGATTAGCGCGGCCAGTCCGCCATCCTGCGAGGCCATCCAGAGGTTCCGCACGTGCTTCGGCCACCCCTGGTGCATGTTGGTCGTGCAACAGGGGTACCCGCTGGTCAGGCCATAGCAGAGACGAATTCCCGTCGGTCCAGTCGTAAAGTTCTTGGGACCTCGGTCGATGCGGACTTGATTCGGCTGCTGGTAGTACTGGCGGGCCCGGTAGTCGTCCCGGTGCTGGGTGGGGAGCGCATTGTAGGCCACCTTCTCCCAATGATCCAGGTAGTCGACCCGGCCCGTGATGCGCGACAACGCCTGCAGGCTGTACATAAGCTCCACGACGGTACACAGCTCGGTGCCCTGTGTCGGATCGGTGCCATGCAGAAGCTCGTCGCCGGAAAACATGCCCTGCGGCTGACCATGCTCCTCTCCTAGGAACTGCAGAACCCGCTTCGGGGCCCGGAGGAAGCGCTCGTCTTTCGTTTGGAGGTAGTTGAGCGCAGGCTGTTTGATGCCCGTCGCCACGTTTACTCCATGCTCGGACGGCAGGTCTCCGCCCAAAAAGCCCTCGGTCCAGTTGGCCGTTTGCTCGAACACCATCGGTGCCAGCTCCAGCAGGAAATCGTCGCCGGTCCGGTGGTAAAGCCAGTAGATGCTCGCCTGATTTTCGCCCCCACGCATCTCAGCCCACCAGGTCCAGTGGCCGAGTGGCTTTTGCGGGAGCGTTTTCAGCTGATAGCGAAAATACTGCGTCATGAGGTCCAGCACCCGCTCGTCGCCCGTGGCCTCGTGGTAGGACCGGAGGGCCTTCAGCATTACCATCCGTGGCCACCAGTCGCCCGGATTGTCCGTTTGGTAGAAAACCTCCGGCTTGCCCGGCGGATCGTCTTTGTAGTTCTTGTTGGGAGACGGCCCAAAGTAGCCGTCCGGGCGCTGGCTGTTCACGGACCACTCGACCCACCGGTTCGCCTTCTCGATCAGGGCGTCGTCCTCCAGCAGGTAGGCCAGGGGCACGAGCCCATCGGCCCAGTAGGGCCCGCGCTCCCAGTTGTCGCCCCGCCCGCCGAGCCATGCATTGTCGTCGTCAACATTGACGTAGAGCTCATCGAGGCGACCGGCCATGCCGTCGGCCATGCGCCGAAGTTGCTCCTGCAGCCAGCCCGTCGGCTGCACGTCGCCAAGCGGAAGCCGAGCGTACGGCACGTCGGCCAGCGGCTCGCGAGTAAGCCGTCGCTCAGGAACCGGTGAAAAGGAGCGTTCCGAGCGCTCCTCGGAACTCCCCTCGGTCTGCAAGGCAGACAGCCCGAGGACTCCCCCGACCCCCGCGGCCCCGATTTGCTTTAGCGCTTCGCGGCGATTGATACTGTCACGTCTGCTGGACATATCTCAGTGCTAGATTCAACTGAGGTGAATATGCTCCCCGTAGCATAAAGCCCCCCTCATCCTCCAACAAATTAAGGATGCACTCGCCCGGGCTCCGAAACGAGACGTTATAGAGCCCCCCCTTGGCGTGGGTCGTCCTCCCCGAACCGGAATGGTGGGGAGTCGTCCGCCTCCAGCCGTGGGACTTCCGGACACCGCAAAGTTGCCTCCCTGGTGTACAGGATCAGTGCGTCGAACTGGTGGGGGCGGTGGGCGGGGAGTGGGGATAGCGAGCCCCGACCCGTTCGGCCCAGTGGGCGTAGGTCTCGAGAAGTCGCGCCTTCAGCTCCGGACGCTCGCTCGAGAGATCGTTCATCTCTGTGCGGTCGTTCTCAAGGTTGTAAAGCCCCCATGGTTGGCCCCGTCGAGCGACCAGTTTCCAGTTCCCTTCAATGACCGCCGCGTGCCGGTTGTACTCCCAGAAGGTTCTCGCTCGTCCCTCTCGCTGGCGACCCTCGAAAATGGGCATCAGTGAACTGCCTTCGGGAGGAAGTACGTCTCGGCTGTCAAACCGGTCGGGATACGAGACTCCCGCCGCGTCCAGCGCCGTCGGCATCAGGTCGACGAGGTGAGCGGGCTGATGGGTCACGCTGCCGGCCCGCTCGGGCCCAATCGCCGCGGGCCAGTGGACGATGAAGGGAGAGGCGGTGCCCCCCTCGAAGGACTGGCGCTTATATCCACGGAGCGGAGTGTTCGAGGCGTTCGCCCAACCGGTATCGTAGTTATGGAACGAGTGGGCGGGACCAGGGGGGATCCTCGGCGTATTCGTCTTATCGAACGGGCACGCCCCATTGTCGGAGAGGAAGACAAGTAGGGTGTTCGCAAGCTCCCCTTGGGCCTCAAGCTGGTCGATCAGGCGGCCGATTCCCTGGTCCATCCGGTCGATCATGGCGGCGTAAACAGCCATCTTCAACTGCTCTGACCACCGCTCTTCCTTGGAGAGCTCGCTCCAGGCCTCAAATCGAGAATACTCCGGGGCTGCCGTCGCGTTGCGCGGAGAGAGCTGGGCATCCGGAGCAACGATGCCCATGCGTTTGGCTTTGGCAAGTCGCTCCCGACGCAGGCTGTCCCACCCCACGGTGAACGCTTGTCGGTACTGGTCGACAAGGCTTTCCGGGGCTTGCAGGGGATAGTGGGGCGCATTGTACGCCAGATAGAGGAAAAAGGGCTTGTTCCGGCGGCTGGCGTCGTTGACGAACTCGACCGCCCGGTCATTGAACGCATCCGTGGCGTAGAACCCACTTTCCGGAACCTCCCAGATTTCACCATCCAGGCGCCAGTTGTCGGTCTGCCCCCCGGTACCGACGCCGGTAAAGTAGTTAATCGCGCCGTTCAGGAAGCCAAATGTGCGATCAAACCCTCGTTCCGACGGGACCCCCCCCAGGTGCCATTTGCCAATCCACATGGTATGGTAGCCCGCCTCCCCGAGCACCTCGGCAATCGAGACGTGATTGTCTCGGGCCATTCGGCCTTCCATTGCAAACGAGATGTCGCCGTTCTCGTCTCGCCCATAGGTCTGCTGCCAGTACAGGCCGCTGAGCAGCGAGGCTCGGGTGGGGCTGCACTTCCCATTGTTGCGGAACTGAGTGAATCGAAGACCCTCCCGGGCGAGTCGGTCCAGATGGGGGGTCTGGATCCGAGTGGCGCCATAGGAACCAACATCCGAAAAGCCCATGTCGTCGGCCATGATGTAAACAATATTGGGACGCTCGGAGTCCTGAGCCCATCCGGCCGAGGGGGATATTCCCCAGGCCAGAAGGCCTACAAGCAGGAGGCATCCGCCAAGACGCGCGAGCAAGGATCGGCGAGAGAAAAACCGTCCTTCAACATCCCCTCCCCGGGATGCCCAAACTCGGAGAATTACCCGCATATTGTACATAACGTTAGACCATTAGTTATAACTCTTAGGGCCTCTGCGCGCCTTCCTACCAACCAGAACGCTCGCGGCAGGCGTGAATCGGCAGCCGTTGTTGACCTCACCGGGAATTGAAGCAGGGGAACCGGGCGATTCCGCTCTACACACGCCCGTACACATGCAATGATTGTACAATTTTAATGGCCAATTCCCAAGCCACGCCGGGCCGCCAGCGGGGGTGTTGAAGATGGGTTCCCCCACGAACCGGGGTGTTGAAGGTCGGCAATCCGCGTATCAATATTATACCGAGCCCACCAGCGGGTATCAAGCGAGAGTTAGCCCGCATCTCTCACGGCAAAATTGGCGTAGGACGAGTCGGCTTGTCGGGGCACTCTGTGCGGAGACTTACGAGGAATGGTCCACCGGACGCCAGTACCTGAACATGGACGAATACTTCCAGTGGCGAGCCGACCGAGCGGTCGAGGACGCTCCCGGGGAGGAGGCATCGCTCAACGGTGAAGTGGCTGCTCAATCGGCCGCTGTACCTGCCTAAATTGAAGATCCGGCAGAACGCCAGTTACACAACTTTCGGGCCTCGATGACGCTCGGCGCAATCGGAGCTCTATGGCCCTGTTTGTGCTTCGGAACGTCTCCCTGATCGAGGAGAAGAAAGGCAAAAATCCCCGCAGGAGGTAGAGAATCGTTCGTCAACCGGATTCCCGTCCACAGGCTGAGAAGTGGACACAAATACGAAAAGCCCGCCCTGAGCGACGGCTGGCGGGCGAGTTGACTTTTCTTCTGTTGCCACTCTTTTGCTTAGGATAAGAAAATCGATCCCCGGGGTGTCAAGGCGAAGGGTAACGGAGATGTAAGGCCGAAGAGAAGAATCCGTGAAGGGCCGAGGACCGTCGTTAGTTGCCGGGACCGAAGTTGCCGGGACCGATCGGGTCTTCCGTGCGGATTCTTTGGTGGGAGATCCCCCTATCACATCCACCCGCGGCTTCCACTTCTGCTCGCGGCGGGCATGTAGCAGCGCCCGGGTTCCCCGGAAGCGACAGCTTCCAGGGACCGGTCGGCTTGCTTTTTTTTTGTCTCGACCATACCATCCGTTCGGAATACAACGACTTTTTGAAAGAGGTCTGTGCTAAAGCTCAGGGTGCTGCGAGGCCGCACAGCAAGTTGGGCTTGGAGTGCAGATGCCAACATGGCGATGAAAATGCCGCGGCGCATCTGCATGTCCGACCCGGTCACACGTCTTTCCAGATGCTATATTTTCAAGTGCCATGCGCTCGTTTCTTCGACCACTCCTTCTGGGAATCGTTTTGTTGTCACTCACCGCTGGTACGTCCGATGGACAAACCTTCGATGGCTTTGCCGGGCCCAGCGACCTTGCTCCTCAGTCGGGGGAGGGAGACGCCCGGTGTCTCGTACAGCTTGAGTCCGGAGAGACGGTCTTCTTCAATGGCAGGGTCGGCGCGCTGGCGGATGCGGGGGGCATTTACGTCTGGGATCAAGCGGCGTCAAGTCTGACCCGGCACACGGACCCGGCGGCCCTGAGCGACAACGCGACCGGAGGAAGCCAGACCATCGATCGGTGTGAGGCAGCTACGACCGACGGCAATGGCAACGTGTACTTTAGCCTCTACAGCAGCGTCCCCGGGGCCGACACGCACTACCTGTACCGCACCTCCGCCGCCGATGCCACCGATTGGTCGGTCAAAGAGGTAAGCCGGGCCACAGGGCTTGCAACGGCCGGCACGTCGCTCTACGTGATGGGCTCGGCGTCTGAGGTTGACAAGCCTGAGATGAAGCCCGAGGAGGTGGTGAATACTCTCGAAGATGCATTTCGGAGCTTCTGGCAGGGCGTATATGAAAGCCAAGCCGCGGGCATCGGGGCGCAAAGTTACGCGCCCGGTCCTCACCTGGACATGATGGGGGGAGCATCGACCACGACGAACGCCGTGGCGGACTTCGTTGGGTTTTCCGCCAAGCCGATGGATCGGATCGAGAACACGAGTGAGTACCCTGGGGCTGGAGCGATGCAGGTTCCCTGGAACAACCTGAATGAAGTCCTTTCTTCAGCCAACGATGTGATTGCGGCAATCGAGATTGGCGGGCTGGATGTGATCATCGATGGGGAGGATCAAACTGAGAGGGTGCACGCGGCCGCCTACCTCGCCCGGGGGCTCGCGCATGGGTACCTGAGCAATCTCTTCGATCAAGCCTACATCGTCGAAGCGGGCGACAATGTTGCCGGCCTCGAGCTCAGACCGTATTCCGACGTTATCGATCAGGCAGTCGGTGACCTTCAGGAGGCGGGGGACAAGGCCGCCCAAAGCTCCTTCGAGTTGACGGGGGTGCTTCCCTGGAAAGACGACCCTCCGAACGCGGCACAGATGAGGAAAGTCGCGAACACAATGTCTGCACGCTTCCTGGTTCAGAACAGCCGGACGCTGGAGGAAAATACCGGAAGCACTATTGGAGGCTCCGATCAATATGGCTGGGACGACGTGCTGGAGTGGACCCGAAACGGGATCGAAAAAAACGTAACGCTTCAACTTACCACCAATCCCTACGAAGATGACTACGCGAGCCTGAGCACGGTCGTTAACTGGTACTACCGGGTCGACCATCGGATCATCAATCTCATGGACCCGGATTATCCGGCCCGGTATCCGCTGGATCGAGCTGAAAACGCGGAGGCCATTCCTGAGGCCGACTCGGACGACGATCGGATTTGCAGCCAGCCGAAGTCTTTGGACACGGGCGGTGGTTTCGGAGACATCGTCGGTGCGGAGCGCGATCCCGAGAACTGCTTTTACATCTACACGAACGACTTTTCACTCGGCTTCTCCGCTGACCGAGACGGCTCCTCGTTTAGCACATACTGGTGGGCGCCTGAGTGGGCAACTACCATTGGCAACGAGCAGCCGTACGCCGGCGGCCCGAGGCCGGTCCTCCGCGTGAATGAAAACCGCACCCTGCAGGCC
>CAYRPX010000094.1:0-10567 GCA_964426195.1 uncultured Salinivenus sp. | reverse complement strand
GGCGTCGGGATTGTGACGATTGCGGCGACCAATCAGGACGACGCCGAGGCCGCCATCGAACGGGTCAAGCAGATTGTCGCGGTGCCGGAGGAGGGCGAAGACTACATCGGTACCGTGAAGGGCATCCGTGACTTCGGCGCGTTCGTCGAGATCATGCCCGAGCAGACGGGCCTCCTCCACGTCTCCGAGATCGACCACGATTATGTCGAGAACGTCGAGGATTACCTAGAGGTGGGCGACAAGGTCAAGGTCCATCTCCTCGAAGTGCATGACGACGGCAAGATGCGCCTCACGCGAAAGCCGTTCGTTTCTGAAGAGGACGGGGAAGACGAATAATCCATCCGTCGTGTCGGGCAATTCCCGACGCGGCACGGAATCGCTTGCAGAATCGGAAGATGAGGCCCTCCGGCTCTCGCCTTTCGTGTAGGCCCCAAGGTGGAGAAAACGCGATTCTTCTACACTGAGAACGACCCCTTTATGCGCGTTCTCGTCACGGGAGGGGCCGGGTACATTGGAAGTACAGTGGCCCGACGGCTGGTGGAGACCGGATACGAGGTTGTGGTGCTCGACAACCTGTCACAGGGGAACCGCGCGGCGGTCCCGGACGCAGCCACATTTGTCCACGGAGACCTGCGGAACCGAAAAGTCATCGACCGCACTCTTGCCGACCACCACCCCGAGGCCATTCTGCACTTTGCCTCGCACACCCTGGTGGGCGAGTCGATGGAGGAGCCTCTGCTGTACCTCGACGACAATGTTCGGTGCGGCGTCAATCTCATGCGGGCGGCCGTAGAGCATGACGTACACCGCTTCATCCTGTCCTCGACGGCTAACCTGTTTGGTCTCCCCGAGCGCATTCCGATCGATGAGGACGTGGAGATCGATCCGGGGAGTCCGTATGGAGAGTCGAAGTTCATTCTAGAGCGGATGCTTCACTGGCTCGACGAGATTCACGACCTCCGGTACGCGGCCCTTCGCTACTTCAACGCGGCCGGAGCGGCCGGGCCCGATCAGGGCGAAGATCACGATCCCGAAACGCACCTCATCCCGCTGGTCCTGCAGGTGGCGCTCGGTCAGCGCGAGAAAATTGTGATCTTTGGAGACGAGTACGATACCCCTGATGGCACCTGCGTGCGGGACTATATTCACGTCCTCGACCTGGCGCAGGCCCACATCCGTGCCCTTGAGGCGCTTGACGAGGGAAGTCGGGTCTATAATCTTGGCAACGGAAAGGGCTACAGCGTCCGGGAGGTCATCGAGACTGCGCGACGAGTGACCGGACGAGAGATTCCCGCTGAGGTGGGCGATCCCCGGCCGGGCGACCCCGCTGTTCTGATTGCCGGCAGCGACAAGATCCGAGAGGAGCTCGGGTGGACGCCGCAGTACAGCGCCCTCGAAGACATCATCGGCACGGCTTGGGAGTGGCACCGCCGCCATCCACAGGGCTACGACACGACTCTGTAGCGACGCGCTGCGGGCGCGTCGACCATTGGAGAAACCCAACGAATCTTCCGTCTAAACACGCCATCCCAGCCATGTACCGCGTTGAGCTGGAGCAATTTGAGGGGCCGATGGACCTGCTCCTGTTTTTTATCAAGCGGGACGAGATCGACATTTACGACATCCCCATCGCCCGCATCGCGGACGAGTACCTCGCCTACGTGCGAGTGATGGAAGAGATTGACCTCGACGGGGTGGGCGATTTTATCTACATGGCGGCGCTGCTGATCAACATTAAAGCCCGCATGCTCCTACCCTCGCAGGAAGCCGACGAGGAGGGCGAGGCCGTGGATCCGCGCCGCGAGCTGGTCGAGCGGCTCCTCGAATACGTGCGTTTCAAAGAGGCCGCCGATCAGCTGTCGACCCGCCGCGAGCACCGCCGCGAGCATTTTGTTCGGGGCGATGCCCCTGACGACCGTGAACGGATGGAAGAGGACCACGAGGTCGAGGTAGATGCGTCCGTGTATGGGTTGGTCGAAGCGCTCGGGCGTGTCCTTGAGGTGGAGGAGGGAGACGAAGACCCCGTTCATGAGGTTAAACCCGTCGAGTACACCATGGAAGAACAGCAGCGGTACGTCATCCGGCGGCTCGATCGGGAATCCCAGGTGTCGTTTCGGGATCTCGTTCGGGGTGAGTCGAGGGAATTTGTCATCGCGACCTTTTTGGCTCTTCTCGAGTTGGCCCGTCAGCATTCCCTTCGACTTCAAGTCCAGGATAATGTGTCCGATTTTTTTGTGGAGGCGCGGGAGGATCAACCCTTCCAGCCGGACGATCCGACCCAGGTGGACGATCCGCAGCCGCAAGGAGATGGGGCCCTCCGTAATTGATCGGATTTCTCCGAGTAGGCGTCAGGATTCGGCTCTACGTCTTCGCTGCGATTTCGCAGCCTGGACGGAGTTCGGTGTGGATATTTGTATTGGAAGGGGCATTTCTACACCTCTCATTCCGTCTACGAAAAACCGACCCACCAAACAAGTATCGCTCCGCTGGGTGTCTCTTCGGACACGGATGAAAATGCCCAGCGAAAGTCGTCTTTGGCATCACTCTTCTGGGGCGGTCCGAACGAGTTTCTGCACGAGAAAAGCGCTACACGCGGCTCCGATCCCGTAGTGGAGAAGATCGGTCCAGCCAAAGGTGCTCCCGATGAGGGCGTGTCCGAGAAACGTTTCCCGTACCCTTTGGAGTCCCGGCAGCTTCCAGAGCTGTAGAAATTCAAGCCCGCACGTTGCCAGGAGCACTCCGGCGGCTGCCGTCCAGGGAGACAGCGTCGGCACGAGCAGGACTACTGCAGTGGTCCAGAAGATGACGTAAAGGACGCCGCCAGCATGCCCGTGGACCCATTCCGCGCCGGGTCCCACGTAGAATTTCGTCCCGATTCCGAGCGGAATCAGCAGAAGGAGGCACAGGGCCAGCCGCCGTCGGACCGTTAGGATCACTTGGAGGGGCTGGAATGGGCGGGGAGCAATGTGAGGGGGATTGGATGTCAGAAGTAAAGGTGCGCCCGAACCGTCGTTCCGGGAGTGTCATATCACTGTTTCCCAACGACGGAGCATGTCTGTCAAATGGGTTGTTTGCCTCTCGGTTCTGCTCGCAACACAGCGGCGCGGTTGGAGGGTCGTTCTTCCCCGGCACGCCGGAGGAGAGTTCCTCATCTTTCCCGGAAACTTCGTGAACTGCCTCTGCAGACCGGAAGCGGGTCGGAGCCGTTCCAGGGACGGACGGTTCTGAAGACGGTCTGCCGGTTTGGGAATGCTTCTTGCGGTATTATATTCACGCACTCCTTCTCGGCCCCGATCAATTGTCATGATTCTCCCTCTCTCTCGTCATCTCAGTCGAGCATTTGCGATTGCTGCTGGTGTCTTGCTCCTGATCGTTGGTGGGATGGGCTGTGATCTTGGGGGAGGAGGGGCGAATACGGTGACCATTTCCGGTCGGGTGCTGGACGCGTCCTCGAATCCCGTGGAAGGGGCGCTGGTGACCTTTCGCTTTACTGACGAGACCGGCGAGGAGATTGAGCGCACTGCTGATACGGATTCGGAAGGGCGCTTCTCCCAGATCGTTGAGGTCAATGAGACGGTGGAGGTAACCATCACCGTTTCGGACGGGGACGCGACGGCTCAGAAGGTCCGCCAGGTTTCCCCCGACGTCGGAGAAGTCAGCGAGTTGAGTTTTTCGCTGAGTACCGGCGGAGAAGAGGAGCGTGAACCGGGACGGCCCACGGACATTCTCTTCCAGAATCAGTCGGCAAATACCATTCGCGTCCAGGAGAGTGGGGGGACGAGCGTCGCCCGTCTTACCTTTCAGGTCGTGGATTCAACTGGCCAGGCCATTGGGATTGACCAGGCCGTCGACGTAAACTTTCGCTTCGGCCAGCAGCCCGGCGACGCAAGTCTCACCCCGAGTACGGTGACAACCAATGGCGAGGGGCAGGCAACGGTGAACGTGTCGAGTGGGACGACCGCCGGTGTGGTCCAGATAGTAGCACAGACGCAACGGCCAGACGGGACCGAGTTCCAATCCAAGCCGGTGAGTCTTACGATTCACGGAGGGCTCCCCAACAAGTGCCACTTCAGCCTCGGTCCTGCGCAGTTTAATTTCCCGGGGCTCACCGAGTTTGGGCTCACCAATTCCATTCGTGTCTTCGTCGGCGACAAGTTTGGGAATCCGGTGGTGCCGGGAACCTCCGTCTTCTTCAGCACCAACGCGGGAATTATCGGCGGATCGGCGCAGACGGGGGATCAGGGACAGGGGGAGGTGACCCTCACTTCGGCACGACCTCTTCCGGAGGGCGGCGTCGCGACCATACGGGCAGAGACCGTCGGCACGGATGACGTCAACACGATCGTGGACCCTGACAACTGCCCCGATCCTGCGGACACGGACACAGGCAACGAGAACACGATCTTCGACACGATCCCTGTCGTATTTTCCGGACGCCCGGAAATCGATCCGGACCCTGAGACCGCCATCCTGGGCGAGAGCTATGATCTGACCGTGTGGGACGTGGAAAACAACAACCCGCTTGCTCCCGGCACGACCATTCAGGTTGAAGCCGAGGGCACGAAGGTAAAGGCGGTGGGTAGTACCGAGATCACTCTAGACGATACGGCCTTTTCCGAAGATAATAACGATGGTTTTGGGCGGGAGGACATTGTAAATTTGAAGGAGACTACTGCCTTTAGCTTTCGTGTCGTTGAGGACTTAGAAGTGGATGAAGGAGGAGACCCAAAGATTGAGACCGTGACCATTACCGTGGACGGGCCCAACGGAAGTGTGGAAATTGTACTTCTACCCGAAGGGAAGCAAAGTACTGCTTCCTCCTCCTCTCAGGTACTAACACCGACGCCGGGAGCCACTGTCCATCAGACTCCGTCAGGCGAAACAGTAGTTCGGGCCCCCAAGGAACAGTAGAATTGCACTATCACACTGACTTTAGGAGGGGATTCCATTCTTCGCTTCCATGCACAAAGGTAGACCAATGACCCCGATCCAAGCTGAGCGGCATCAGAATACGGTTACCGTAACCACCGATACTAAGAAGCGGATGTACGCGGTTATTCACCTTGCGGTCCCGGCGGGGTTCGACCCTTCGGACTTTGAGATCACGCGTGCCGGGGGACGGAGTTGGATGTTGGTCTTCGACAACCCAGCAACGGCGCACCGCTTCAAGCGGCTTATGGACGAGGCCGAGCGGCTCGTCGCGCAGGAGCCTTCCAAGGTTGCCCAGTAGCGCAGCTTCGACTCTTGCCCACTGAGGATGGGTTAGCACAGTGGACCGATGGCACGGGCCTCAATCGAAGTGCGAAACCCTACCGCGGGCCCCCTGTGTGAATGCAGAATTCAAAACGATTTTTTCACATCCTCAAGAGGTGGTCGTTGATGGCACGACTCGTTTGGATTGGATGTTTTCTGATGTTCAGTGTGACACCGGTCTTCGGCCAATCCTTTACCGGTCTGGTGGAGGACGTAAAGGATGGAAACACCATGACCGTCTTGCACGACGGACAGACGTCGACCGTGCTCTTACACGGCCTATACGCTCCGGATTTGAGTCAACCGTATGGGGAGGAGGCAGCAGCGTATCTTCGGGCCCAGGTCGAAGGGCGAGAGGTGGTGGTGCGCGTCCGTGACCGGGATCGGTTTGGGCGGCTTGTCGCTCGGGTGTTCTGGGGTGGGAGTCAGGTGAATAGACAACTTCTCCGAGCCGGATTTGCCTGGTCCTATTGGTGGTACGACGAGTACACCCGAGAGGCTGCTCAAGATCAAGCCCTTGAGGTTCAAGCGCAGCGGGCGGGCCGAGGGTTATGGGCGCAGGCACGACCCATTCCGCCCTGGGAGTGGCGGGATGAGGGACATGCGGTCTCGGGGAGGGAAAGTGGCCCGACAGGGCTTCGGTACGATACTGAAGGCCGGCCTCGCGACTGTGACGACTTTGAGACGCAACAGCAGGCCCAACGATTCTTTGAGGCGGCCCTCCCAGGTGTCAGGAACCGCCTCGATCGGGACGGGAATGGGGTTGCCTGTGAACAGCTGCCTTTCGAGTAAGGAGGCATCTGTCTTACTTTCGAGCGGCCTGCACCGGGGCAATTTCGAGCAGCTCGGCGCTGACCCGTCCGACGTCTGCCTCTGTCAGGGCAATACAGCGAAGTTCAGGATTGGTGGGACGGTCGTGGTCTTCCCCGTCTTTGGGGCTACCCGTGTCAATGAGGGGCTCTACGCCCGCGCGGTCCATGGCATTCAAGAGCTCAGCGCTCGTGGTTTCCAGGGCGTCGGCCCAGTCGGTTAGGCGCCCTGTGATGATGCCGGACTGAGACGTGAGCTCTCCACTTCGCGTATGAGGTTGTACCTTCTGGCTTCTTGCGGAACGGGACCTCATGGATGAGTGGATTCGTCAGGGAAGAACGGAGAAATTGGACGAGTACATGGCAGGAGCCGACACTCATATTCGACTCCTAGGTCTGGCTGTAAGAGCATGTGTCTCAAATACAAGATACCAGATGCACCCCCCGAGGGTTTCTCTATGTGCTGTCTGTGAAGACCCCTTCGACGTTCGGATGGAGGGCTAGGCTGAGTTGAGGTCGTAACAGTGTGAGTCGAATCCTGCTTAGAGGCAGCTCAAATTTTGGAGGCGGAGACTGGCCGATAATTTGGGCAAGGGCATGCGACGAAGACCCGCGACCAGTCGCTATAAGTAGAAAAAGTAAAGCATCGAAGTGGTGACGAGCACGAACATAACCGAGAGAATACTTCCGGCCCGCAGGTAGTCCGGGACGCGATATCCGCCCGGAGTCATAAGGAGGGCATTCACGTGGTGGGTGGGGAGAATAAACGAGTTTGCGGCACAGAGTCCCACCTGCAGGACCAGCACCTGCGAGGACAGGCCTCCGGTCCCGGCGAGTTCCAGCACCAGTGGGACCATGAGCACCGTGGCGGCGACATTCGACATGATCAATGAAAACATAGTCATTAAGATGCCGAGGGTGAGCAGGATTAGAAATGGGTGAATGTCCTGTACAACGCCCACGAGGGTCTCCGCAATGAGCGATGCGGCCCCTGATTGCTCCATGGCTATGCCGATGGGAATCAGTCCTGAGATTAGAAACACAACTTTCCATTCGACGGAGCGGTAGGCTTCCTCGATCGTCAGGACCTTGCCCAAGATCATGGCCACGGCGCCGGTGAGAAATCCGATGGAGATTGGAAGATCTAGGGAGAGCACGAGTCCAATGGCTCCACCAAAGCTCCCGACAGCAAACCAGGCCTTTTCGGGATGCTTGGGTTCGTACTCGACGGGGCTTACGGTGATAAAGTCTTCACTCTCTTTGAAGAACTGTAGGTTTTCCCATTTTCCGTGGAGCACCAGCGTGTCCCCCGCCTCAATGACTCGGTCGGCCAAGTCTTCTTCGATGACTTCACTTCCCCTGAAGAAAAGGACTACCTGCGCATTGTACACGTCCCGAAGGGGCACCTCCCGGAGCGTCTTACCGATTAGGTTGGAACGAGCGGGAACGACGACTTCGAGGTACCCCCCGTCAGAGCCCTGAGTGGTCTTATTTTTCTCTTCGATGAGTTCAAGATCGTACGTGTCTCGCAACTCATTTACATGGTCTTCGCGTCCCTGAACGACGATCTTCTGTCCTTCCTGAAAGTGCATCTCCTTCCAGATGTTGTAGTCGGACTTCTCGTCGTCATACACCTCCAGCAAATTGACGTTATAATTTGCCCCCATCTTTGACTCCTCGGCGGATTTTCCGATGAGAGCACTCCCGGGTGGAATCCGGAAGGTATAAAGAGAATCAGAGAGGCCCCAGACGTTGAGTAGTTTTTGACCGGGGCTCGTGGTCTCGCTTTCTTCGCGTTTGGAAGGGAGGACGTGGGGACCAAGTACTAGGAAATAAAGGATCCCCACCACGAGAAGGACGAGCCCGATGGGGAGAACGCTGAAAAGCCCAAACGGCTCGAGTCCGCGTGCCGTTAACAGGTCATTGAGCACAATTAGTGAGCTCGTTCCCACCATTGTCAATGTACCTCCGAGGAGGGCGGCAAAGCCCATTGGCATGAGGAGGCCGGAGATGGAGATCTTTTCGCGCTTCGAGATTCCGGTCATAACGGGGAGAAAGAGGGCCGCAGCCCCGATGTTCTGCATGAGTCCTGACATGAGCCCGACGGTTCCGGACACGGTGGAGATAATCTGGCGGCGACCGGTGCCGGACACCTGGAGAATGAAACTGGCAATCTTTTCGGTAATCCCTGATTTATACAGGCCGCGGCCCATCACCATGACGGCGATGATAGCCAAGACGGCGTTACTCGAAAAGCCCGAACGGGCCTGTTCGGGGGTGATGCTCCCGGCCCAGGCCAGTGATAACATGGCCAGCATTGCCACGATGTCGATTCGGAATGCCTCTGTGACAATCAAAACGACGGTGACACCGAGGATCGCGAGAACAATCAGCAATTGTGGATCCATTACTATCGGCCGGAGACTTCGGGATGTGGGAGAAGAACACGTGCGAATTAGAAATAGCAATGCCCAAAGTTACTGGCGGGATAGGAAGTTTGATTTGACTGGCAATTCTGAAAATATGAAGAAGTACAAGGACAATGCTTTGTTTTCGGGTCACACACCAGATGGGTCCATTCCTCGAATCCGAACCAGTTCCGAGCGAGTCCCCAGTACTGCACTTTGTTGATCCTTCAGATCCAGACGAACCTGGTAGTGCCCAGGGCGATTGCATGTTAAAACTCTCGGCATCGATGCAACTTGCGCAACCCGCTCCAAACGGTGCAGATGCAGTTTGCGAAGAGCGCCATTGTGGGCGCTCGGCGCAATCAGATTAACATGCGATTGCCCTGTGGTAGTGCCCTGCCAATGGAAGAAAGGCCTGCGCTTTTGTAGATTGTACAGATATCAGGGTGCCTCCATCCAAGACAACGAGTGAGGGGGGGGCTTCACAAAGTCTCGAAGAATTACGGGCCTGTATGGGTGAGGAAGACCACATAAACGGAGACCGGCAGCAAAGTCTTTTGTTGCGTCTTTGATGTGAAATGAACGCTCTGCACACATGAATGTGAGAAAATAGATTGAGAGGATTAAAACTAAGTATGAGGAAAGCTGTAAAAAAAGGTTCTCTCAAATCAATAGGGTTATTCTTCTTAGGCGTATTTATGCTGATCGGGTGTGCCTCCTCCAAGCACCAGAGCGGAGAGGGTCGCGGGCACGAGGAAGGGCAGCCAGTTCACGTGTACGACGCCACCGATCTGCCCGGGGCTGCGTACGAGAAGATCCGGGAAGTTACCAGTGTCGGGTGTAAGGAGGATGTGTACTCCGCGTCCCCGAGTCGAGAGGAGGTTGTACCAGAGTTGAAGCGGCAGACTGAGCGACAAGGGGGGAACGCTCTCATCAACCTCGTCTGTCGAAGAGAAGCAAATACGGCCGACTGTGCGAGTGCCCTCCGGTGTACGGGTGACGCTGTCCGGGTCGTCTCCGTTGAATCGCTTCCTCGAATTGCCCGGCGTAACCGTTCCAGTCAGTTTGGGGAGGACGAGACGAGGCGAGGAACAGGATGGGTCGTCTCGTCAGAATTGGTGATGACAAGTTATCAAGTGGTACGCAACCGCTCTGAATTTGCACTCTCGATGCCGGACACCACTCTTTCGGCTCAGGTTGTGGCGACTGATAATGTTCACAACATAGCCGTCCTCCGACCGTCGCGTTCTTCCTTGCTTCCACCCCCGCTTCCCCTTGCTTCCGACGAGGCGAAAGTTGGAGAGAGCGTATTTACGGTCGGCTATCCGAGCTTTGAGGCTGGCGATACGGGAGTGCGGACGTCGACTGGCATTGTCAGCGCCCAGTCGGGGACCCTAGGGGATGCTCGCGTGTATCGAACAACCTTCTCTTTGCCCTTCGCGCACGGGGGCGCTCCGCTTCTCAATTATCGAGGGGAAGTCGTTGGAATGGTCATTTCCCCATCCACCACTCAGGACTTTACACAATCCAGTTCCACACCGGAATTCTTTAGCCATGCCGTAAAAAACACGTTTCTCCGACGGATTCAAACTCGCCTCGAAGACCACTCTGATTCTTTAAGAGCCGCTTCCGAGGGAGGGCAGTACGTTCGAGCAGGATCCTCGCTTCCTACGCTCCTCGAGGAAGTGGCTCCGTCAATTCTCGGCGTGACCGCCCGGTAAGTGACGATTTGACTGTTTTGAAATGACCGTTTCAGGTCGATGTAACCTGAAGACACAGAGTTGGAAAGCCAGTGAAGTCAGTTCAACCCCGGAACCCTGTCTTTTATCGGAGGTTTCTTCGGACTGAACAATGAAACTCTCAAGCCTCCATAAGGTTACCGTACTTTGTCAAGGGGGTTTGGGGTAGAGGGGCGAGTTGGTTGTCCGGGACCTCCTAGAGGTTTCCCCAAACGTCGGCTGTCTTCGCAGGATGGGCTCGTTGCAGATTGGGGACCCTTCCGCGCTTTGCTCTCACCACCTGTTCACTACGACCACCAGACGCACACAGACTGCCATGGCCAAGGAAGAGTTTGAGCGAGAGAAGCCGCACGTAAAC
>CAYRPX010000093.1:0-10653 GCA_964426195.1 uncultured Salinivenus sp. | reverse complement strand
ACCGTCTGGTTGACCCCGGCGAGAATGGTGGGGAGCGCCATGGGGAGCTCTACCTTGAAGAGAAGCTGCCGGGGCGTAGACCCAAAGGATTGAGCCGCCTCGACCGCCTCTTCCGAGACCTGTCGGATGCCGAGATTCGTGAGCCGCACGCAGGGGGGCGTCGCGAAGATGAACGTCGCGATAACGCCGGGCACCTCGCCCAACCCAAAGAGGACGACGGCGGGAATGAGGTACACGAACGCCGGCATCGTCTGCATGAAGTCGAGTATCGGGCGGACGATCGCGTCCACCACGTCATTCTTGGCCGCCCAGATGCCTACCGGGATGCCAATAAGCAATGACAGGAGGGTGGCCGTGGCCACGAGCGCCAGTGTTTGCATGGTAAACTCCCACAGCCCCATCCCAAAGGCGACTTCTAGCCCAAACAGCGTAAATTCGACGTTTTCCAGAAAGGTCAACCCAATCACCGTAAAGATGGCCACGCCGCGAGTGGCCACCCACCACGCCAGCAGCGTGAAGACCAAAATCATCACCCAGCTCGGCAAGAACAGTAAGGCCTCCTCGAGCCCCTCGATGGTCGTCCCAATTACGACAGTAATGGCGTCGAAGAGGGACTCGAAATTGTTCTTGAGCCAGTCGATAAGCGCCGCAAAGCCGTCGCCAAGATCCAGCCTCATAGGTTGGAGGTTCTCGTTCTATGTGTCGATCCGTCGAGTACGCATCGCCTGCAATCCCGAGTTCTCGTCAGGAAATTGCGGCTTTTGATCCCTTCTCTTCCGGAGGCTCGCTTGCCTCGGCCCGCCCGTTTCCGCTCACGTTCTCGACCACCTCTTCCATCACTGCCTCCTTGCTTACAACTCCCTGAAGCTGGTCGTCTCGATCACGGACGGCCACCGGGGCCTCGGCATCCAGTAGCACGGGAAGGAGTTCGGCGATGGGGGTATGGGGGGACACGCTGGGACCGTCGGACGGAATGGCTTCGTCGTCTCGGCGCTGGCGCATAACGGTGCGAGCCGGGACAATCTTGGTGCGATCCACGTTTTCGACGAAGGAGCGGACGTAATCGTCGGCCGGCTCGGTGAGGATCTCGGTGGGGGTCCCAATCTGGGCGATACGGCCATCCTTCATGATGGCAATGCGATCCCCCATCTTGAGCGCCTCGTCCAGATCGTGTGTAATGAAAAGAATGGTGGCGGCCGGATTCCACATCTCCTGTAGGTCTAAGAGTTCATTCTGCATCTCCTCCCGAATCAGCGGGTCGAGCGCACTGAAGGCCTCGTCCATCAGCAGAATCTCGGGGTCGTTGACGAGCGCCCGGGCCAGCCCCACGCGCTGCTGCATGCCTCCACTCAACTCGCTCGTCTGGCTGTTCTCGTACCCCTCCAGGCCCACAACCTCAAGCGATTGGCGGGCCTTCTCGCGCCGCTCCTCCCGATCCATGCCCGCCACCTCAAGCCCGTACTCAACGTTCCCCATGACGCTCCGGTGCGGGAAGAGGCCGAAGTTCTGAAACACCATCGACATCTTGGTTCGGCGAAGCTGCCGGAGGCTCTCTTCATCGAGTCCCGTGACGTCCTCGCCGTGGACGCGAACGCTCCCAAAGGTCGGGTCGATCAGCCGATTGACGCATCGGAGCAGCGTCGACTTCCCACTCCCCGACAGCCCCATGACCACGAAGATCTCCTGCGCGTGCACTTCGAAGCTCGCGTCATTGACTGCAATCACAGAGCCGGTCTCCGCCTTGACCTCGGCCTTCGACTTTCCCTCCACGTTTGCAAGAGTACGGGCACGCTCCGGGTCTCCCCCGAAAATTTTGTAGAGCCCGTCAACCTCAATGACCGCCATGGCAGACCAAAGAGTTCGATGAAAGATTACCGCACACCCGCAAAATTTGGGATGGTGAAATCCCGGACGTATTTTGCGGCTACTGCCTCTCTGCTCCTAGCTGCAAACGTTATAAGGCAGCCTGGGACATGTTTACCGGATTCCCGGGTTTTCACCAGCTCTCCTCTTGTTTCATGCAACATTCTCTTTCTTCTATCGCCGAGTAGCCTACTTCGAAACGTCGGAAACATTCGGGGGAGCCATTCATCGCGAGGATCCTCATTCAAAGGGTTATTTCTGGGCACACTCGAAGATCAGCCCGCCGATTCTCCAGAGATGTTCCTCCAGAAATAGCGTTCATTTCACTTAAATCTGTCCCCTACACTTTTTATATTTCTGTGTGATAGTACTCGACGAACAGGTAGAAATTCACACGTTTCGCCCACCCTTTGACCAATAGAGGACTGTTCCCATGACATTTGACGATCAAAATCGCGTGTCCCGGAGACGCTTTCTCCATTCGATCGGTCTCGCCGGTGTGGTTGGAGCAAGCGGGTCCCTGCTCGTCGCCTGCGGCGGCTCCGACTCCGAAGAGGAGACCAGCACTGCCTCGACAGACTGCTCGGATTTGTCTGGGCTCTCTGATCAGGAAAGAAAGCGGCGCAAGAAAATGGTAAAGCAGCTGAGTTATGTAGAGGAATCACCGGAAGCAGACAAAAACTGTGCGAACTGCTCGCTCTACCAGAAAGGGGATTACGGATCCGGGTGTGGCGGCTGCCAGCTCTTTCCAGGTCCCGTCGCGGCGGAGGGATACTGTAACTCTTGGGCGCCCGCATCCTGACGGCCAGCACAGAAACTCGGGCCCTGTCGGGGAGAGCGCCAGCCCGCTTTTGACTCCCGCTCACGACACGATTGTCTCCAACGAATCCCCTTGTTCGCCGCCCCCCCGTTCCGATCAGCCCCGTGCTGGTCGGAACGGGGTCACGTATGGTTCATCTGCCCTCCCTGCCGGAACGCGCCTCCGGGATTACGGTCGCGCCTCCGAGGTCACGGTGAACGCCCTTCTGCCCAATTCGTACCCTGGGCTACTGCGCCTCCAACGAATTCTCCCTTCTTCTATGCCCAACGAACGTTCCGCCGAGGTCATCGACACCGTCGCCGACGGCCTGCGTCTGCAGGTGGGGGATCTTCCCGGCGACTACGTACCCACCCTGCTAAAGGCGGGTCCTGCTGCGTACGTCGTAGGGTTCACCGCCGGTGTGAGCCGCGCAATGGACGTCCCGGTAGGCAACCACACGATCCGCATTCTCGAGCGGGGCACCCGACAAGGCCTCCCACGCGAGGGAGACCTCGGACAGCGCCTCGCCGACATTGCGACGGGCCTCCTCTTCGACGGAGAGGTTACCAGTGACCCGGACCTCAATACGCTTCGCGAGAAGGGAGAGGAGGAAGGCCGGGCGTTCGTCGAGGACCGGACGGCCCCTTCGCTCCTCAGCGACCTGGTCTACGAGTAGCTGTACATGGAGCGACGGACCCGTGATCGAAGAGACTCCACGAATGGGTTCTCATTAATGAAGGTCACGGAATCCCCTCCTGGATCTCCTCCGATTCGGAGTCCCTTCCCCGCCACGGCTTTCCGAGCGGACCAAGCGGACCTTGGAAAGCAGATCTGAAACGACCAAATGGTCCAGATGCATTGGGGGCCCGTTTCCTCATTGCCCGTCCTCATTGCCCGGTCCGTTCACCGGGACGGACTACGTACACGGTGCTGGCGGGCAGGTCCGGAATCCAGCAGCCGTGGGTCGCGTCACAGACAAAATCGGCCGGTCCCTGCCAGTCTGCCAACTCGATCGTCGTCACTGCACCGGAACCAGCTTCCCCAATTCGGTGAAGGGCCGGTGTGGAATCGTCGCTTCCCTCTACCCCCCAATCTGAAACAAGAATCTGCCCATTCGGGCGGTGCACAACGCTATCGAAGCGTCCGTTCTCCACGATGGTCCGTGACGAGGCATCCACCACTGCCCCCGCGTCATTCAACGTAATGCTCCATAGTTGCCCCCCGGGCTCGCCGCCGAAGGTGACCGCGTACAGCGTATTCTCGTCGGCTACGTACGTCAGCCCGTTCACACCCGGCACATCTACCTCCAGCCTCGCCGCCGTGCCGGTCTCCAGATCCACGCGGTAAATCTTGCCCTGATCGGACCCGGATACCAGAAGGGTCTGGGCGTCCAGCACGGCCAGGTCATTGAGAAACGATACCCCCTTTGCTTCCAGACTCACCTCGTCGATCTTCGTGCGCTCGTCGAGGTCGAAGCCCACGACCCGATCGATGTCGGCCGTGTAGAGGCGTCCGTCGAGGACGACGGTACCCTTCGGTGCGTGAAGAGTGGCGTTACTCGCTGTGGCCGGCAGGTATCGCAGCGTCTCAATCGTGCCGTCCGCCGCCAACCGGGCAATGAAACCGTCGCCATCCTTTGCCGAGGGGGCAAGCTTTTTGCCAATGTTGGCGGCGTAGAAGGCCTCCCCTGCCGTCCCACGAGCGACACTTTCGGGGTGCAGCAGTCCGTCAATCGTGTGCCCGTCCGGCGGTGTCTCCTGGGCCTGGCCGGAGAGGGGCACAACGAGCAGCGCAACAGCGAGAGCGAGAATTTGACATCCAAAACGCATGACAGCAAAGAAATTCGGTGGAAGGGAACGAGCGAAAGAGGCGCGACGAGCACGGAGCGTTCGGGGGGCAATCTTTCCTCCTCACGTGTCACGCAGATAAAAGATGTAATCCGTGGCAGGGGGCGCAATGCCGGCCTCGCGCAAGACGAGGGCAATCTGAGCACGGTGGTGCGTGCCGTGGTTGACGACGTGGCTGAGAATGCCTCGGAGGGGCGTCTCGAAAGAGATGCCCGAAGAGTTGGTATAGGTAATGGGCTGGTCCAGGTCTGTTGCGCCCCGGTCGTCAAGCACCGTTTGCCACCGCTGTGCGCTGGCCTCGACCCGGTCGGCGCACGCCGAAAGGTCCTCGTCGACCCAGAGGTCCAGAGTGGCGTGGTCGGTGCTCTGTACGCGCCCGTACCACATGTCCTGAGTGCGGAGCAGGTGACTGAACAGCTCCACGGCCTGCTCTGGCACCGTGTCGGCCGCCCGTAATGTACCGAGTACACGATCATTGGCCCACTCGGTGTACTGAAAGAGCGATCCAAAGTCGCCAGCGGAGCGCGTTGACGGGACCACGATTTGACGGAGAGGTTATAGAGAACGTTGAGGAACGATTATAAGCAGTATAAGAATGAGGTTCTCTACCTTTGTTGTCAATCTCGATTCAGAACCGAGCCTCCCACGAACAGTCCGCCGCCCTCACCGTACCCCGATGTGCTACGCCGGCACTTCCCTCCTCCCGGCCTGCTCTCCGATTGCTCATCCACCGCCCTCAAGCGCTCATGCACGAATTTCTCGACTTTCCAGACCCAAATCTCCTTAGCGTTGAGCTGAGTGACACGCTGACGGAAGAGGATTACGAAAGCCTCGTCTCGACTCTCGAAGACCACCTCAGGCAGCATACGACCACGCGCGTGCTGTTCGTAATGGACGACGTGGAGGGCTGGGAACCTGAAGAGCGGTGGGCGGATCTCGCGTTCGACATTCGTCACCTGAGAGATCTGGACAAGGTGGCGATCGTGGGGGACGACGTATGGGAGACCTGGCTCGATAAGATGGAGGAGCTCTTCCCACTGTCCGTCGTGCAGACTTACCCCAGCGAGGACCGTGAAGAGGCTGTCGCGTGGATCCGGGGAGACATGGAGGTTCCCGGACTGGGGCCGGGCAGTGTGCCGGATCCGGAGGCCACTGTCCAGGATGAGGAGGAATAACCTCCCTTTCGCCGCATCGCTCCCCCTCACCCATGTCTCACTCCGAGCTCACAGAGATGGAGGCCACAGTCCTCCGCGCCGTCCACGCTCGGGAGGGTGTCGACCTCTACGATCTCTCTCAGGGGGTAGGGACGGGGCCGCGTACGGTGCAGGAGGCCGTGCAGCATCTTACCCAATACGATCTCGTGCACGTGTCGGGACGTCGAGTCCGATGCACGAAAGCGGGTGATCGATGGGTGCGCCAACATGAGTAGCGTCTCTTCCGTGCGAGTTCGATCCCCGCAAAAAGAAAGCCCTGCCACAAATAGACAGGGCTGACGGCTTTCCAAAGAATGTTGGGGAGGAGCCAACGACCGGACTCGAACCGGTGACCTGTCCCTTACGAGGGGACTGCTCTACCAACTGAGCTACGTTGGCTGCGAACTGGACAACGGTCTCTCAGAAGTGTAGGCACGACTGGCCCTGGACTGAAGATCCCAGACTCGGGGTACTTTCACGGTCGATTAACGGTTCGCTCAGGGACTCCCTCGGGGTTTCCACCGAGGCCAAATCCTCCGTACAGTTCGATCCGGACCGCCTCTTACAACCTCTGATCGAACATTGGGGAGTTCAGTGCCGGTGGGGGATCCTAAATCAGGACGGACATCCACTTCTCGGTTCGCGTCGATCACGACGACCTGCCCCCCACTCGGAGAGAGGGAAACAGCGCTTTTCAAGCTGTTCGGTTCTTCAGCCAAAAGGCAAGGCGCCGTTCGCCTGAACCCTCCGCCTCGCTCCCGGCTTCGGACTACCTGTTCTGTGGTCCCCTGCCGGAGACATGACCCGTAGGATTGAAGTTCGACTCTGTCGTTGGTGTCTCTTCGAGGTCTATCTTACATTGAGAAATGCCGCCCAGACTTGCCTCTCTGGAGTCATCATGCTGTGGCATGACTATCCCCCCCTAAACCGGAAGAATCAAAATACACTGCTACGCCGAAGTTGACCCACAGAATAGTCATAAATGCAAACTACAAATGTGATAAGGAACTCACGGCTAAACCAGAAAATCCATTCCTGGAGGTTCACTACGGATCGGTCGGTTGTCCAAATGTCGATGGTAAGTCTCACCGTTGTCGGACTGCTCGTCGTCGTATTCGTGGGAGCATGTGGCCCGACCAGTGACGAGACGCCGTCGGAGCGTATAGCGTCGACCCCGTCCCTGGACTCCACGCTATTCACACATCACTATGTCAGCAGGGACTTGCCCGGGGATCTCGGGTGGGGGTACGGACTGGTCCCGCCCGCTGATTTCGATGGAGATGGTGACGTCGATTATGGCATCTACGCCCGCAACGACTCGGTTTACTGGTTCGAGAATCAGGGAATCAGCAATTGGGTCCGCCACTCGGCAGGAGCCCTTCCCACCCGTGGTTTGGGCGGGGCGGTCCTGGACGTGGACAAAGACGGACACACGGACATTCTCCTCGGGGGACTCTGGTATCAAAATCCCGGCACCCCCAAGGAGGACCTCTTCGACCGCTACACGTTCGACGATCGGATCCGCACTGAAATTCACGACATGGTGGTGGCCGACGTCAATGGAAACGACCGACCAAACATCGTCTCTCTCGGAGACGAGGAAGGAATCTTCTGGTATTCGATTCCCGAGACTCCGACGCAGACGGGAAACTGGCCGCGCACTACGGTGACGAAGAGCGTCCTCAACGGAAAAGACGACATCCATTCCGGCTTTTTTCCAGAAGGGATCGATGACCTAGACGGGGATGGAGACGTCGACATTGTCCTTGCCGACCGGTGGCTCGAAAACCGAGAGAGGGGAACGGAGTGGGTTCGTCATCTGCTCCCATTCGGCGCCCGCGGCCCCTGGGGATTGTCCTCCCGAACCTGGATTCAAGACGTGAATGAAGACGGGCATCCAGACATCATCTCGGTTGAAAGTGATGGAACGGGGTCCGGAGCCGCCTGGCTGGAAAACGACGGCGGCTCTCCCCCGTCCTTTTCCGTCCACGAGCTCCCCACCACCGCTACGGGCACGCGCGGCTCCTTTCATTCCCTTTCCGTCGGCGATTTCGACAACGACGGCGATCCGGACATCTTCGCCGTTGAGCAGGAGGATTCCAGCATTTTTCCGATGGGCGCCCCGCCCCGATGGTTCATTTGGGAAAACGAGGGCGGCAGTCCCCCGAGCTTCACCGAGCGGATTATTTACAACGGACGGCTCGGCGGCCACGACGCTCTCGCGGCGGACGTGGATGGAGACGGCGACCTGGACCTCTTATCTAAGGTCTGGAACGTCTGGTCCGAAAACGCCAACGGCGGGGTGGAGCACGTAGACGTTCTTGAAAACACCCTCAACAAATGAGTCCATAGAATACCACAAAGCCATGAGATATTTAGGTATATTTGCAGCAGTTCTATTCGTATTTGCCGCAACTTCCGTATGTGCTCAGGACGTCCCAGAACGAGCAATCATGGTCATCATTGATGGAGTTCACACGGAGGCGCCCGACCGGTTGGATATGCCGAATTTCTCACAGCTGGCCGAGCAGGGAGCCCTCATCGAGAAAACGACGGCCATCATGCCCTACCATCCGACACACGGAGAATACGCCACCGTTCATACGTCCTCGTATCCCAATCCGGTGATGATGACGGGCACGGTGTTTTTGGAACCGGACCAACCGATGATCCAGGATCGCTTCGAGAACGGAGCGTTCATCGCAAATACCTTGGCGTACCAGTCGATTTCGAATGGGTATGAATACGTCGTACAGAAAAGCGAATCGGATGCCTTTGCGGTGAATCAGGCCGTCCGGATTCTGGAGTCCGAGCCGGTGGACTTTATGAGAGTCCACCTGCAGAATGCAGGAAGTGCTGGGAGTCGCTCCCTGTCGGCCGACCAGGACCAGCCCTTCCACCACAACATCTGGCACGAGGAGGCCCCTTATGTCCAGGCCATTGAGGAGGCCGATCGGCAACTCGGACGACTCGTGTCCGCACTCAAGGACATGGGAAAATGGGAGGAGACGCTGCTGGTGGTGACCAGTGATCACGGGCAGACCAAAACTGGATGGCACCCGGTGATGCCGGAGGAGAGTTGGTTTGTGCCCACGATTTTTCACGGGCCCGGCGTAAACCAGGGACAGACCGTCGAGTGGGCCGACCAAACGGACCTTGTGCCCACCATCGCCAACATCATGCAGGTGGCCCCACCGAACGAGGGTGGGGGATCCGGAGACGTCATCCTCGGCGCCACGGCGTCTGGTCCGAGCGATTCCGAGTCGTCGTCGGACATTTTAGACCTAAATAGAGTCATAAAAAGATACATGTCGGCCGAGGCCGAAATGATTTCGAAGTCCGAGGAGCACCCGTATTTAAACAGTCTCGTGATGCGGTTGGAGCGCGATTTTTACGGACTCGACCGGATTCTGGACTGGAATGAAATGGAGTCGATTCGTTCGCTGATCGAGCATAACAGAACGGTTGCGCGGGAAATGGAAAACGCACTTACAGAGGCCCCCGAATAAGCGCTCGAAAACGATTGCGGCCCGGCCTCTTCGCAGGACACCAAGAACTGGGGCAAGCTGGAGCGCGACGGGGTTCCACTCATTGCGCCTATCTACCTCGCATTGCAACCGCCATGCCGGTTCTCGGGGAGACGGCAGACCGCCGGGAAACGCCCTTTGAAGTGGTCCGCCGTCTTTCCGGAACCACATGAGAAAAACGGTTGTCCCCCGCAACGGAGGCTATCTGCAGTTTGCCACCAGTTCGCCCACGTCATACAGGCTCCCTCCCTTCGCCACCTTCTCGACCTGTAACGTTTCTCGGACATCGTGTAGCGGATCTCCATCCACAACGATAAGGTCGGCAATCTTTCCCTCCTCGATCGAGCCGAGCTCCTCCTCCACCCCGACCGCCCTGGCGGCATTGATTGTGGCCGTCTGCAACGCCTGAAACGGAGTGAGCCCGCCTTCTTCGTACAGCCAAACCTCAGCGTGTAGGCTGCTTCCAAAGGGAAGAAACGGAACGTCCGTTCCTGCTGTGACCTGCCCCTCTGAATTCGCCATCTCCATGACGGCCCGCTGCAAACTTTCAATATCGCTTCCCGGCATCTCGCCTGACGCCCGAAGATCGGCTACCCGTTTCCTATATTGCTGAGGATACTCGTCTCGATAGCACTCGTTGATCTGGGCGTGATCGACGAGCGAGGGCTCCTGGACGGCCATCCGCAGATACCCGCCATACATGACCATGGTGGGCGTAATATTCATCTCGGCCCCAGAGAGGATGTCGATGACGTCGCCATACACGTTATTGAGATTGGAGAGCTTGGGCGAGTACCCGAGGCGGCTCGTTCCGCTGAGATGCTCCGTGGCGTCGGCTCCAAACAGTGCGGCGGGATAGATCTCGTGAGACGACACGGGAATGCCCATCTCATGCGCGGCGTTTACAATCTTCTTTTGCCGCGCGTCCGGCATGCGCACGTAGGTCTTTAGAAGATCGTAGCCCAGCGTCTCTGCTCGCTGCAGAACCATCTCAAGATGGTCTTCCCCCACAATGCTATTGGCCAGCCCATAGTAAATGCGACCTCCATCCATGAGCCCCCCGGTGAAAAACTCCCGGGGGCCGGGTCGCTTTCCGCTCGACCATGATTCCTTCCGCTCGAGCGCATCGTAGGGATCGGCCCCCGTCTCCCGCACGGACGTGATCCCGTAGGATAAAAATACCCTGCCCAGTTTTACGTCAGCACTGTTGTGAAGGTGAGTGTGCATGTCGAACAGGCCGGGCATCACCACCTTTCCCGTCGCGTCGACGACGTCGACCTCCTCGCCATGCTCCTCGTGCTTCTGGACCTCTTTGATCCGATTCCCCTCAATAAGTATATCTATATTTCGCAAGTACGTGCGATCTACCCCCGTAAAAACTCGGCCTGCATGTAATACATATCTTTCGGTATTCATTTTCCTTT
>CAYRPX010000092.1:0-10737 GCA_964426195.1 uncultured Salinivenus sp. | reverse complement strand
AGATGTCGGACTACGGCGGCATGATCTCGTTCGAGCTGGCCAACGACGACATGGACAAGGCCCTCGCGATTTTGGACGCAGTGGAGGTCTTCACGCTTGCCGAGAGCCTAGGTGGCGTGGAGAGTCTCATCGAGCACCCGGCCTCGATGACCCACGCCTCCATTCCGGTCGAGGAGCGAGAGAAGATTGGCCTGACCGACTCCCTGATCCGGCTCAGCGTGGGGGTCGAAACGTTTGCGGATCTGCGGGACGATCTCGAGTATGCACTCTCCCAGGTCTGATGGGTCCGGCTTCATAGACAGGGACAGGGCTGTGGTTACCAGCCCATGGTGCCCGGCGCTCCCTTGAAGGGACCTACGATGTCGTCGGTAATCCAGCCGCCGTAAAAGTCGCTTCCCTGCGCACGCGCCTCCTCGTCCCCTACGTAGCAGGCGTCCATCTTGCTGGGGTAGAAGGCGAGGTGGTCGACGAGCTTCGCATAGCGGTCGGTGGGATCGGGGTAGCTCCAGGCGGTGCTTTGGGCCGATCGATCGCCGACGGTGAGGGTGTAGTACACGGCCCGTCCCTTAAACTCGCACATCGTCGTTCGGCGTTCCTGCTCCAGGTGCTCGGTCGCCACGTCTTCAGGCGGCAGGTAGTAGACCGGTGGATGGCTGGTTTCGAGGACCCGCATCGCATCGGTCGTATCGGCAATCGTCGTGTCGTTAAAGACGACTCGAACCGGCCTTTCAGCAAGTTCGAGGGCGGGAGGACGTGGATAATCCCAAACCGATTCCTGATCGGGGCCCGGTTCTTTGGGGGTTGGCATGTTGCTGGAAAAGGTATGGAAGGTTGGAATATAGGGGTATGGATGTACGGAGGTGAGGACGAACAGTGCCGCCTTGCGACCGGGTGGAGGGGGCCAACGAGGCGAGGGAACCGCGCAGAGGGCCATCGCTGAGTTCGCTACTCCGCGTCGAGGACATCGATCACTTCCTGCAACTCTCCCTTGAAGCGGCCCGCAAGCGCCTGCGCCTCCTCGTCGGTGGGGGCCTCCGTGTAGACCCGGAGAATCGGCTCCGTGTTGGACGGGCGCATGTGCACCCAGGAGTCGGCAAAATCGATCTTGAGTCCATCAAGGGTCGATCGGTCTTCCCCCTCATAGTGTTCTGCCAGCGTAGAGAGCAGGCGGTCGGGCGTCACGTCGGGCAGCGGCAGGTTTTCCTTCGCCATGGCATATTTGGGCAGCGCATCGTGATGGTCGCCCAGGGAGCGGCCCGAGTCCGCCAGGTGTTGGAGGGTCAGGGCTGTACCCGCGAGGGCGTCTCGGCCATGGTGCAGGTCGGGCAGAATCACGCCCCCGTTGCCTTCGCCGCCCAACACGGCGTCGACCGCTTTCATCCGCTCCACGACGTTGATCTCGCCGACGGCCGAGCGGTACACCGGCTGGTCGTGCCGGGCGGCCACGTCCTCGATGGCACGGGAGGAGGAGAGGTTGGTAACGAAGGGGCCTTCGCGGTGCTGCCAGATGAAGTCAGCTGCCAGGACCTGGGTTAGTTCTTCGAGCACGAACCGGCCGTGCTCGTCGACGAGGGCCAGACGGTCCACGTCGGGGTCGACGGCCAGCCCGAGGTCGGCATCGTGCTCGGGGACGGCGGCCGTCAGTTCGGCGAGGTGGTCGGGACGCGGCTCGGCCGGGTGGGCGAAGTGGCCCGTGGGCTCGCAGTGCAGACAATGGACGTTTTCCTCCGCTACGCCCAGCCGATGTAGAAGGCGGGGCAGAGCAACGCCACCCACCGAATTGATGCCGTCGACGACGACGGTCAGGTTCTCGGCGGCGATCCGCTCCGGATTGATGAGGTCGAGGGCTAGAATCTCGTCGATGTGATCGGGAAGGGCGTTTTGGGACCGATAGTCGCCGAGGTTGGTGTACGTAACAGGGATCGCCTCAGCGGCGTCTGCACGCTCGATTACTGTTTCTCCCTGTGTCGGGGTTAGAAATTCGCCCTTTTCGTTGAACAGCTTGAGGGCGTTCCATTCTTCGGAGTTGTGGGAGGCTGTCAGCACGAGTCCCCCCATCGCCTCTTCTCGGAGGACGGCCATCTTCACCGTCGGGGTGGAGGCCAAGCCCACGTCGAGCACGTCGCATCCCATCCCCCGAAGCGTCCCGACCACGATCTGTGCATAGGCGTCTCCGGACGGACGAGCGTCGCGGCCCACGACGATGCGGGGGGACCGTTCATCCGCAGCCGCACGCTCGCGGCACCACGTGCCGAAGGCCCCGGCGTACCGCACGAGAACGGAGGGATCGAAGCCCTGTCCGACGATGCCGCGAATTCCGGAGATGGACGCGATGAGGGTGTCGTCTGTAGCCATGTCTGTAGAAAACTGCGTGACGAAAAGTGAGGACGGAGGCCGTGCAATGGGAATCCATCGACCGAAAAGGCGTAGGGAAGCCCCGGGCGATTGGTTCCGTTTGCGTCCTCTTTACGGAACCGGGCGCGCCCCCTTCCGTGGGAGAATCGGACGCTAGTTGAGGCGAGAGGAAAATTATACGTGCGGAGAAATGTCTCTTCCATGCATCCATCCTGATTGTTGACGAGGAACAGAGCGTTTGAGGCTATGGGGTCCTCTTCCTCCCACCATTCCGACTGGACCTGGCGGCGCCGATTTTCGGTGGGCACCGTGGTCGCGACTGTTCTCCTTCTCTCGTGGGGCGCGGTTGTCACAAGCATTGGGGCCGGCATGGCATTTCCGGATTGGCCAACCTCGCTTGGCTCCTACAATCTCTTCACTCCCGTCGAGGGCTGGTGGCAAGTGCCGGCATATCTGGCCGAGCACGGCCATCGCCTTATCGCCAGCCTTGTGGGGGTCCTCACGATGGTATTGGCCGCATGGACGTGGTGGGCCGATCCCAGAGCGTGGATGCGGAAGGTAGGAGTCGCGGCCGTCGTGCTCGTGGTAGCCCAGGGAATTCTTGGAGGACTGCGCGTCCTCTGGGTGTCACTCGATTTGGCCCTGCTCCACGCCTGCGTCGCGCAGCTTTTCTTCGCGGTCCTGGTGGCAATGACCTTGTTTGTCACGGATACGTGGCGGGAGGGGGAGGCCGTGTTGCCTCAAACCGAGGCGGCCCGTCGTCTGCGCCGGTGGTCGTACGCCGCCGCCGTCGTCACTTACCTACAAATTGTACTCGGGGCCTTCCTCCGACACCCAGGAGCGGGGATGTCCGGCGGCTTGACGGCGCTTCACGTCACGGGGGCTTTTCTTGTGGTTGCCGCTGTTCTTGGGGTCTTCGTGGTGGCGGAAAAACATTTCGAGACGGTCTCGGTGGTGCGACACACCGCCTGGATTCTGACGGGGACGATGGCGCTTCAGTTTGCACTCGGACTTGCGTCCCTACTCCTCACGCTTTACGAACCGTCGGGAGAGGGGAGCGTTGTCGCGTATGTGGTGCTCACTGTGGCCCATCTGGTGATGGGGGCCGTTCTGTTCGGAACCTCGATTGTGATGAGTCTGCTCACGTCGCGACGACGAGAGGATTCGGGTTCTCAGGAGACGATGGACGTCTCAGAGTCGACACTAGCCAGGGCGGAGCCGTAATGCTCCCGGGTTCTTGTTTCGCTGTTCTTCACGCTTGATGTTTGCTTCCCATGGACTCCCCGTCTGACGGGTCGTCGGATTCACCTGCGGTTGCAGCTGTCCCCGCCGTGGCTGATGCGCAGGCCTCTCCACGTTCGGCAGGAGCGGTGCTATGGGACTACCTCGTCCTGGCCAAGCCGGAAATTTCGTCTGTCGTCACGCTCTCGGCGTTTGCAGGATTTCTTCTCGGATCTCCGGCCGGGCTGGACGGCGGGGTCCTCCTCTGGGCCATGCTCGGAACCGCTCTCTGTGCGGGAGGGGTCGGGATGCTCAACCACGTGTTCGAACGTCGCTACGATTCGCAGATGAAACGGACCGCCTCTCGACCGCTGCCCGACGGTCGCGTCGATCCAGACCGGGCACGGGACGTAGGGGTCCTTCTCGTGTGCGCGGCGGTCGGAATTTTGTGTCCGCTTGTCAATGCCGTCACGGCAGTCCTCGCGGCGCTGACGGCCGTGTTGTATCTATTTGTGTACACGCCCCTGAAGCGAATCACGAAGTGGAATACGCTGGTCGGCACCGTGCCCGGCGCGCTGCCGGCGCTTGGGGGGTACACCGCCGCCACGGGCCACCTCGGTCCCGGAGGATGGGCGGTGTTCAGCATCCTCGCGTGCTGGCAGATGCCGCACTTTTTGTCTCTTGCCTGGATGTACCGAAAGGACTACAAGCGCGGCGACTACGCCATGCTGCCGGTGGTGGAGCCGGAGGGCGACTCGACGGCGGGGCAAATGATCGGCTTCGCCGCGGTGCTCGTTCCCGTGAGCATTTTGCCGGCCCTTACCGGGGCTGCGGGCTGGATCTACGGCCTTGGCGTGATCCCGCTTGGGCTGTGGTTTTTGTGGACGACGATTGTTTTCCATGGGGAGCGCACCGGACAGAAGGCGAGGCGCGTCCTCAAGGCTTCAGTGTTCTACATTCCGGCCCTCGTGGGGCTTTTGCTTGTGGACTGGTTCGTTTGAGGGAGGCCCCCGCGGACCGTTCGGAGACGGCGGTCGCCCCGCCTCGTTGAGGCACAGCCCTGTTTTCTGATTGGAGGCATTGCTTCATGACTGATCCTGCCGTTGACATTCGAGATGTGACCCACCGCTACGGGGAGCACCAGGCCTTGCGGAACGTCACGCTCCGGGTGGCCCCGGGGGCGATTTACGGCCTGCTCGGACCCAATGGGAGTGGCAAGACGACCCTTTTTCGCATTCTGTCCACGCTCATGCCCCCCTCGGAGGGGGAGGCTCAGGTTTTTGGGCTCGACACGACCCGAGAACCCGATGCGGTGCGCCGGCGGATCGGGGCGGTGTTTCAGTCCGAGGCGCTCGACGAAAATTTGACCGTTCGCGAAAATCTTCGCTTTCAGGCGGCGCTCTACGGGCTGCACGGGGCGGCCCGTCGCGAGCGCACAGGTGAGCTGCTGGACCACCTCGATGTGACTGATCGGGCCGACGATCCCGTGGGAGAATTGTCGGGGGGACTGCGACGCCGCGTTGATCTCGTCCGGGGCCTATTGCATCGGCCAGATCTCCTGTTGCTCGACGAGCCGACGTCTGGCCTCGATCCGGCCGCCCGCCGAACGTTTTGGGCCGCCGTTCTACGGCTGTGTGAGGCGGAGGGCACGACGCTGCTCCTGGCGACCCACCTCATGGAGGAGGCGGAACGCTGCGATCGGGTCGGCATCCTGTCGGAGGGCACGCTCGTGGTTAACGGTGCGCCCGATACGCTCAAGGCCGAGCTGGGCGACGAAACCCTCTGGTTGGAAACTGAATCCCCAATTCCGCTCCGCGACCACATCGAAGCACGGTTCGGGGCTCCCACTCGCATTGTCGGTTCGACCGTTCAAGTGGCCCCCTCAGATCCTCCCGCGTTCCTGGCGGCTCTCTACGAGGCACTGGACGACCGCATCCAGAGTGCCACCCTCCGCACGCCGACACTGGAAGATGTGTTCATGGTGCACGCCGGAGTATCACCCGGAGACGATCGAGAACGCGTGCTGACCCAGACGGCTGAGGCGGACGAGTAGGCTTGGGAGAGGATTGCGGAGTTCGTATTGCGTAGGATTTGCGAGGACACCTTCCAGAATTTTGCGTTCTTTCCTCCATACATCCAGACGTCCACCCCTATGAACGCACTGCGTACGATTGGGGCTCTCACTGCCCGTGAAATGCTCAAGTTCGTGAGGGACCGTAGTCGCGTCCTCGGCGCCCTCGCGCAGCCGCTGGCTCTCTGGCTGCTCCTTGGACTCGGCTTCCAGAACACTTTTCAGCCCCCCCAGGGCGGAGTTGCGGGAAGCTACGTGGTGTTTCTCTTCCCGGGGATCCTAGCCCTAGTGCTGCTCTTCACTGCCATTTTCTCTACGATCTCGATCGTCGAAGAGCGCGCCTCGGGCTTTCTGCAGGCCGTCCTCATCGCCCCGACGCCCCGCACCGCCCTCGTGTTTGGAACGACATTGGGTGGCACCCTGCTGGCCACCGTCCAGGCCCTCCTGTTCCTCGGCGCACTGCCGCTCATCGACCTCTCGCCGGGATGGCTCGGCGTGGGGATGGTCGTGGCGGTTTGTCTGCTTACTGCTCTGGCGTTCACCGCCCTCGGCTTTGCCATTGCTTGGCAAATGGACACCACGCGCGGTTTCCACGCGATCATGAACCTGTTCTTGCTTCCACTGTGGTTTCTGTCGGGTGCGATGTTTCCCGTGGAAGGGGCAGCGCCGGTGCTACGGGCCCTCGTGTGGGCCAATCCGGTGTCCTACGCCGTCAGCGGTCTTCGGCACGGCCTCCACGGCTTTGCGGAGACGCCCGCGGCGCTGGCTGGGCCGGGCATATCCCTTGCCGTGACCGGTGGCTTTGCGGGGCTCATGATTGGGGTGGCAGTGTGGCAGGTACGCCGACCGTTCTTCCAAACCTGAGCTGAGGGAAAATCTCTCTGCTCCATCTCTCAATTCTCAGTCTCGGAAGAGGGTGAACGACTGTCGATGGTGAGGCGTCGCTCCGTGCTCGCTCAGGGCATCATAGTGCTGCCGCGTCGGATAGCCAACGTTCGAGCTCCACCCGTATTCCGGATGTTCCTCGTGGAGCTGCCGCATCAGGGCATCCCGCTCGGTTTTCGCGAGGATGGACGCGGCGGCAATGGACTGGCTCTTCGCGTCTCCTTTCACGACCGTCTCGTGGGGCCACGGAGCATCCACCAGGTTCCGATCCCACTGATTGCCGTCGACGAGCACGAAATCGGGGGAGGGGGCGCAGTGGGACGCCGCCCGGCGCATGGCTTCGAGCGCGGCCTGGAGGATGTTGCGGTCGTCGATCTCCGCCGGAGAACATTGGGCAATGGCCGCGGCCACCGCCTGCTCCTCGATCGTATCCCGAATCTCAAGACGCCGTTTCTCGGAGAGGGCTTTGCTGTCCTGGATGGACCCACTCTCGACCCCCCGCGGCAAGATGACCGCAGCGGCGACCACGGGGCCGGCCAGGCAGCCGCGCCCGGCTTCGTCGAGCCCGGCGATTCGCTCGTATCCGTCCTTCCAGAGCCGACGTTCGTGGGCAAGCATGGGGAGAATGGGCGAGTGGAGGCGGGGAAGTAAAGAGGTCTCAGAAGCTGTTTGGCGGATTGTCTGAGGCCTGCGACTTCGTAGATCTCGCGCAAAAAGCCTTCTGCACTCACCCGGTAGCTCCACTACAAGGTTCGTTTGGGCGACTTTTTGCGGCTTCGCCCACTGTGTCTCGGACTTATCATCCATCCGCCAAACAGCTTCACAACTTACAAAAACCAGTCCTCTCGATACGAAATCCAAGGTTTCTTCGCGAAAGTCGTCGGGAACTCAAAATCTATCCTCCACATTCCTCACTCCACACTCACACCTCGTACTGATCGGGCAGATCATTTTCGTAGAGCACCACGTCGCCCGGATTAAGGTGCTGCTCAAGAAAGTTCTGTGCGTCGGAGAGAGAGGGAACCACTTTCACCCGCTCGTCCGGAAACTCGGCTTTTGAGAGGCCTTCTTGAATAGGGGCCGTCCGATCGTCGCCAACGAGCACGACGAGATCAAGGTCGTGCTGCGCGATGACAGTGCCGAGGGCCTTGTTTTCGGGCTCCTGTCGGTCGCCGAGTTCCACCATGCCTGGCGTCACGATCACACGGCGGCCCTTGCCCATGTTGCTAAGAATCTCGACGGCATTGCGAGCTCCGACGGGATTCGAATTGAAGGCGTCGTCGATGATTGTTACGCCGCCGCGCTCACGGAGCTGGAGGCGGTGCTCAACGGGCTCAAGTCGCCGCGCTGCGTGGGCCATCTGTCGAAGGCGAATACCCATCGAGCGTCCCACGGCGACGGAGAGGAGCACGTTAAGCACATTATGGCGGCCCAGAAGCTGGATCCGAAATGATGCCGTGGTGCCGGTGTCGTCCGTTATGTCGAAGGCCGTTCCGCTCGTGTCGTACCGAATGTTGTGAGCGGTGACATCCGCGTCGGGATGCCCCTCCGTCGACACACGCCACACGGGACCCGGGGCTCGGTTTGCCATGGCGGCCACGTGTTCGTCGTCAACGTTCAGGATCGCGGGACCGTCCGCGGTCGTGCGCTCGACGAGCTTTCCTTTCTCGGCCGCAATCTCTTCCTGCGTCCCCATCGTTTCGAGGTGCGCCACGCCGACCGTCGTCACCACCGCCGTGTCTGGCTCGGCAATGTCGCAGAGCTCGTCCATGTCACCAGGATAGCGAATGCCGTATTCCAGCACGAGCACCTGATGCTCTGGCTTCAGGTGTTCATTGACGGCGAGGCAAAGCCCCATCGGCGTATTATAGGAGCTCGGGGTGGCATAGACGTTGTACCTCTGCCGCAGAAGTTCGGCGAGAATGAATTTGGTGCTCGTCTTGCCGTAGGAACCGGTAATGCCGACGACTGTCAAGTCTGGGCGCGCCTGGAGCCGACGGCGCGCCTGGCGCTTGAAGCGTTTCTGGATGACGGTCTCGACGGGTTGCATGAGGCCGGCGCCGAGGGCCACCCAGAGCGGCGCCCCAAGGTCGGCAACCAGAAAGCCTCCGAGGTACCAGAGCACACCCGTCGGGCTACCTATCGTCCACCCGTACACCCCTCCGCAGGCAATTGGGACGAGGGTCAGGAGGCCCGCAGGGATGGCGAGGCGGATCATTCGGGCCGTGAACGAGAGAGGCTTTTTTTCCTGATCACTCCGGTATCGGCGCGACGAAATGAACGTCACCGTCCACGCCGGCAATGCGACAAGGGATACCCAGTTCGGATCGACGATTGAGACCAAGCTTCCCCCCCCAAGCAGAACAATGGCTCCCATCCCATGCGAGGGGCGAATGACCGCGGAACCAACGTGGCCGATGAGCCAGCGCCCGTATCGATCGAACTTGTAGGTTTCGAGCTGAAAGATGTGGAGAAAGAACCGGACGCGTCGTCCGGCCCGCCATCCGGCAAACAGGGTTGCGATGACACCAAGAAGAACGAGGGCGGTGGTCATACGCCGTGAGGGACGGGGTGAAGAGCAGCCAGCTCAATCGCGGGGAGCGAGCACCGAGTCGAACAACAAGATTGGACGTGCATCGCACCCCTGCAAGATGTTTCCGGTCCTCGGTTACGAGTTTTCCAGGAAATGCTGGATACCGGAGAGTACGGATTGGGGCTGATCGAGATGACCGAAGTGGCCGGCTCCTTCGAGCTCCACGAGCCCGCAGTCGTCAATCATTTCTTCCATCACCTTCATCTGTCGGCGCGAGACCGCGTCGTCTTCCGTGCCCCAAAAGAGCAGCGTGGGGGCCTGAATTCGATTCAAGTCTCCGTCGAGGTGGTCGTTAACAGTTTTAACAAAGGTTTCACGCATGACTCCCTGCTGGGTATTGTAGTCCGAAGAGCCGAGCAGACGCCATACGAGCGAGTGGCGGAGCCAGTCTTCAACGGGAGCTCGGACGGCGGAGGGGAGAAGCTGTACGGGCGTCTTGAGGACCGTGGCGAGGGTTGATCGAAGGTAGTACGACCAGACCCGCTCAGGTTCGACTCCGGAAGGACTGATGAGGGCGAGCCGGTCAATCGTAGATGAGAATTCTGGCCTGGTGGCCATGTAGAGTGCGATTCGCCCCCCGTTCGAATGCCCGATTATGCTGATGCTCGAACCGATTTCGTTCCGGATGTAGTCGTGCAGCGCCTCTGCGTGCTCAGAGACGCCCCACGGTTCGGAGGGTGGGGGGGAGGCGCCGTGACCGGGAAGGTCGATGGCATAGGTGCGATAGGTATTGGACAGACCCTGGGCAAGGGGGCGCATGTCTTGTAAGCTTCGTCCCCAGCCGTGCAGCAAAAGAAGGGGGGGACCGTCGGAGGGGCCCCGGACCTCGACGTTCCAATTGTAATCCGTCACAAAAAACCGAACGTCAGGTGAAGAGAGAAATGAAGCGGAGATCCAGGAAACCATCTGTGGGGAAGGGCGTTCCGGCCATCGTAAGTCGCTTTTTCTTACTGGCCTCATGCCAGGTCTCGATCCGTGTTCGAGCCTTCCCGGCTCCGAACGTTTGGAGATGCCCTCACCGGCGTGGGGGCACGCGACGTCCAACGTTGATTCATGGGTCCTGTCGACGTTGACCCCGTAGTTTTGAATTTGTTACGGTCGTTCAAGCGGCACTGGGGGAGCAACAGGGAGAATTACAATAGGGGTTTGTCTGCTCCCGATACCAGTAGGCAATCGGGGCGCGAATGGCACTTGTCTCTACAATAGAGACTGCGACGAGTAGGGAGTCCTCGTTTCGGGGTCGTTCCCCTGTGCTGATTCTCAAAACAGTAAACCGGCAGTCCGGCTTTGAGTAGTCTTTCGCTGGGAGGCATTCCTCCATTCGTCCCTCCGAAGAAGCGCAGGACCCTCCGAGTGCATCCCGTCGACTGGGCCTTATAGAGATCCCTAGTTGGAAGGCGTCGTGATCGTGACTGCTCCTCGTTCGCGCTCGTGTTGGAAGGACGGGCAAATCGAGAATTCTTCCGGCAGGTATGTACGGCGGTTGGAGGAGGCACGTCTGCCGTCTCCGCATTGCGTAACGGCAAGATCATTCCGACGGAGTGACTCTTGTCGGCATCATCATTCATCGTAGAACCGACTATGTCAGAAAACGAAAACAAATCATTTCGCA
>CAYRPX010000091.1:0-10833 GCA_964426195.1 uncultured Salinivenus sp. | reverse complement strand
CGAAGCCCGTCGAGTGGGGAACCTCCGTGGCTCTTCCGCAGGGTGTCCTCCGCGTCGAGGAGCTCGAGGAGCGCCCGGACGCGCTCGATCCCGGCACCCCGTACGTGGCCTATGCCGACGCCGACCGTCTCGGAGCGGACCTCCTCGCCCGCACGTGGTCTGAGGGTGATCGATTTCGGCCCCTCGGGCTCGACGGCACGAAGACGGTGAGCGACCTGTTAACGGAGGCCCGGGTGCCCTCGCATCGGCGGAGGTCAATCTCTGTCCTTTGCACCGCCGACCACATTGCTTGGGTGGTGGGACATCGCCTCGATCATCGGGTGCGCGTTCGTCCTGACACCGAACGGATGGCCCGGCTCGTCCTACGACCTCGTGAAAAACCGTCGGACGACTGTCAATCCTCGTAGGCGCCGCATAGCTTGGATTTGCGTCGTTGCGCCTTCGCATTCGTCGATCATCGATCTGAGACATGCCCGCTACGCGCGATCTTTTGGAGACGCCCGTGCAACCCACCAAGTCGATTGTCACCGTTCAAGGAGAGCGATTTCGGCGCTACCTGGCGGCCGACCGTCTCCAGGAGCGGGTGGCCGAGATGGGGCGAACCATCACCCGGGACTACGCCGACACGACGCCCATCCTCGTGAGTGTCCTGAACGGCGCGTTCATGTACACCGCCGACCTGATGCGGGCCATCAACACAGACTGCGAGATTGACTTCATCAAGCTCTCCTCCTACGGGGACGAAAAGGTCTCGAGCGGGGAGGTGCGCGAGCTCAAAAGCGTCGATGCCGACCTGGAGGACCGCGACGTGCTCATCGTGGAGGACATCGTGGACACGGGCCTCTCGATGGAGTTTATAAAACAGCGCCTCCGGGAGCACAATCCGGCCTCCCTTCGCGTGGCCACGCTTCTGCACAAGCCCACGGCCACGGAGCCGGACCTGCAACTCGATTACGTGGGCTTTCGCATCCCGGACCTCTTCGTCATTGGTTACGGGCTCGACTACGGCCAGCTGGCGCGCAACCTCTCGGACATCTACATCCTGGACGATTAGCGGGGGAGAATGGGGGAAGGAGAAGAGGACCTATTCTTCAAAGCCCTCCGCCGCACGGCTTCGTGTCGCTCCGTTTTGTGCCCGACACTCCACGCTGCATCAAACCATGACCATCGCGGAGGCGATTGCCGAGAATCTCCGTGACAGTCACGTCCGACTGGTGACGGCCGTACCCGGCCACGGCGCGACCCAGACCTATGCTGCCTGGCAACGAGAAAGAGAGGTCTCCCCGCCGTTTTCATTTCACGAGGAGGTGGCGGTCGGCATGGCGCACGGGGCAGCGCTTCGGGGGCACCGATCGGCGATTCTTCTCAAAGCCCACGGGTTTCTCAAGGCCGCCAACGCCATTGCCGATAGCCTAGCAGCGGGCACCACCGCCGGGCTTCTGCTCGTCGTTTTTCACGACCCCACCGGTGCCCACTCCGACAGTGTGCTCGAGATCGAAGGTACGGCCCGCGAGCTTGGGCTCTCGGTGCACCGGCCCGAGGCGTCGCAGCGGCTCTCCGCGCTTCGAAAAGCCCTGCGCCACTCCGAATCGTACGGGCTGCCCCACCTCGTCATCCTGAACGCAGACGCTATGTCGGAGGAGGCCCCGGAGTCGCCCGACGCCCTGTCCCCCCCGACAGTGGAATATGAGCGGGACGTGGCCCGGCACGTGTGCTGCCCCCTCTTCGCCCAGTATCAGCATGACATCTTATGGGCACGGATCGACGGGCGCGATCCCGACACCGTGCCGCGCCCATCCCTGCCCAAGGTCCCCGACGAACTGCCCGACGAGTATCGGCCCGTCGCGACACAGTACGAGCCACTCCTCCAGGCCCTGGCCGACCGACCGCGCGCCGTGACGACCGGCGACACCACCGTGGGGACCTTGTTTGCCCTGCCCCCAGTAGGGGCCGTCGATCTCTGTACGTACATGGGCGGAAGTCTTCCGCTTGCCCTTGGAGCGGAGGCCGTCGGCGACGGACCGGCGTGGGCGGTGACGGGCGACTTCGGGTTCGTGGCGGCCGGTCACCTCGGCCTCCTGGAAGCCCGGAAGCGATCCCTCCCTCTCAACGTCCTGCTCCTCGAGAATCGTCAGGCCCACGCGACCGGAGGACAACCCGTCTCACCGGAAGCCGTCGATACGGTCCTGGCCGGATACACCGACGCGGTCATTCCGCTTCGTGACCCCACCAATCCATCGGCCTGTCAGGAGGTGCTGGAGGAGGCGGAAGCACGGGACGGGCTCGTGATTGTTCGGGTCCAGTACTGGGACAGGACCCGGTAGAGCACCTCCAGCTCGGAGTCGCTTTTTGGGGGGATGATTGCCCCGTTGGGGGAGTTGGGGCGGGCATCACCCTTTCACAAGTCACGCCTCGAAAGGTCCTTCTGTCTCTCGATGGACGACCTCTGGGTGTTTGGGTCGGAAGTGGGCTGTGAAGTGGCGGAGCTGCGGCGGCTCTTGGGTGATCTCATAGCCGCGGAGCTCCTCGCGTCGCTCGTACACCTTCTCAAAGCACTCGACAACGTAGTCTACGTGGCTCTGGGTGTAGACGCGGCGGGGAATGGCGAGGCGAACCAGTTCCATGTCGGCCGCCTCCTCGCTGCCATCCGGCCGGCGGCCAAACATGACCGACCCAATCTCGACACCTCGAATGCCGCCGGTCAAATAGAGAGCCCCAGCGAGGGCCTGGCCGGGGTAGTCGAGCGGTTCGATGTGGGGGAGGAGGGCCTTCGCGTCGACGTAAACGGCGTGGCCGCCCACCGGTTTTACGATAGGGATGCCCAGGTCCGTGAGGGCCTCTCCCAGGTAGCGGGTAGAAGCCATGCGATATTCCAGGTAATCCTCGTCGACCACCTCCCGAAGACCCACGGCGATAGCTTCTAGGTCGCGGCCCGCCAGCCCCCCGTACGTCGGAAACCCTTCCGTAAGAATGAGCTGATCGCGAGCCTCGTGCGCCCAGGCGTCGTCGTCGAGCGCCAGCCAGCCCCCAATGTTCACAAGTGCGTCTTTCTTGGCGCTCATCGTCATGCCGTCGGCGTGCGAAAACATCTCGCGGACGATGCTCTTGACCGGCTGGTCGCCGTAGCCCTCCTCGCGCTGTTTGATGAAGTAGGCATTTTCGGCAAACCGGCACGCATCGAGGAAGAGGGGCACGCCGTATTCCGTACAGAGCGCCTTTGCCCCGCGGATGTTGTCCATCGAGACCGGCTGTCCGCCGCCGGTATTGTTGGTGATGGTGAGCATGACGATGGGAACGTTTGGGGCGTGCTCGTCGAGGCACGACTCCAAGCGATCCAGGTCGACGTTTCCCTTGAAGGGATGTTCGCGCTCGGGCTCGTGTCCCGCTTCGATGACGAGGTCGACCGCCTCGGCGCCCGTGGCCTCGATGTTGGCCCGGGTCGTGTCAAAGTGCGTGTTGCTCGGGATTTTTGCGTCCGGTCCTGCCACAAGCTCCATCAGAATGCGCTCGGCGGCCCGCCCCTGATGGGTCGGAATGACGTGCTCGAAGGGCATGAGCTCTTTGACCGCCTCCTCGAACCGGAAGTAGGAGGGAGAGCCCGCGTAGCTCTCGTCTCCCTGCATGAGGCCCGCCCACTGGGCCGCGCTCATCGCCGAGGTGCCCGAGTCGGTGAGCAGGTCGATGATGACATCGTCTGCATGTAAATTAAACAGATTGTACTGTGCATTTCGGAGCATCCGCTCGCGCTCGGCACGTGAGGTCAACCGGATCGGCTCGACCGACTTGATCCGAAAGGGCTCGATGATCGTGTCCATTTCCATGGGAATGCAGAGGGGGATGACGAGCAGAGGTGGATCGGCAACCTATGAACTCAGCCGTCGAAGGACAACGCATCGGTACGCAGGCGTCAAGCCGGTCGTCGTTCCGCCGCGCGTACTATCGGTATTGGAGCGCTGCCGCCACCAGTGGGAACGAACGGAAGGGCTGTTTGACATCGTCGCTCCCTCCTCAACGATCGGGGTGGGCCCCTCGAGGGATATCGAGGATCACTCGGTTCTGACACTCTCGGAAGACGCGAGCACGGCGTCCTGTCGGAGAAAAGAACAGAAATCGATCTGGGCGGCGTGGGAAAAGGCCTGGCTCTTGAACGCGTTGAGGACATCCTCAATGCTCATACTGTTGAGCACGCTCTCGTCAGCTTCGGAGAGAGCAGTATCCTTACTCGGGGACGCCATCCTCATGGCGACGTCTGGAAGCTCGGGATTTCGCATATCAGTGACGCAGAGACGAGTCTCTGCTGCTTTGACCTCAGCGGCGATGCTCTTTCGACGTCCGGCAACACACCACGCAACGAGGGCTCTGTTCGCCATCCGTGGACCGGGCGCCCAAAACAGGGGTACGAGACCGTCTTGGTGCGTGCCTCTTCGCCCGTCGAGGCCGAAGTTCTGTCCACCGTGTTGCTCTTGGCAAATCCGGAGGAGGAGCGGCGAATCCTGAGTACGTACGATCCAGTCCGCGCCGTGCGGGTCTCCTATGACCAGCAAGCCTCCCACCCCCGTTTGGATCGGATTGCGTAAGTTGCATCAATGCCGAGAATTTTAAAATGCAATCGCCCTGGTCTGATTTTTGACCGCGGTGGATTCCGAGACCAGGCCCGCCGACGAGGGAGAAGAGAACCTTGAGGTGGCTCCGAATGTCCACAACGGCGTCAGTTGGGGCGCCTCCTGAGAATCGTCCGATTTGAACTCGCAAAACTCCCTGCCTCCGATGCATCTAAGCCCGGTCATCTCGACCAAAATCTGAAGTCGTCCAACGGTAGGAATTCTGCTGAATGTCCGGGGCCTTGGCTCCTGGTTCGGGTCCTTGTCGCGGAGGAAGAGTTGCATGGACGACTCTTCCATCACCGGTCTTGAAGACAATGCGTTCAGTAGGTGATGGGTCGTGGGCCAGCATGCTAGACCACTTTCTTCGGTGACTGACGACGCGCAAGAGCACGACCGGATCCACTATCAGGGGGGACATTGATCAACAGCACGTACTCGCCTGCTCGGTCCTGCCGCAGCAGAGCCGCGCATGTGAACTTCTACCGTTACTGACGGTTAAACTTATTCAAGAAGAATGCCAACATTCCGGTACAATCTCCGGTGATCTGTAGACAGGATCAGGTGGTGGCTATGGATGACATGACCGAAGGAGAAATGACGAGGCGAGCATTTCTGTCGAGGTCTCTCGTAGGCGCCGGGGCGGTTTCGGTAGGCTCAATCGGGCTGGATCTGTTTGACCACGAAACGAAGAAACATCCAAGTGATCGGATTCTTCTCGGCCCGGAGAACGTGGATGTCAGCCGAATGGCTATGGGGACAGGCACGAGTGGGGTCGGGGGAAGTTCGAACCAAACGGAAAAGCTTGGAGTCGAGGGGTTGAGCCGTCTCCTTCAAAAGGGGGTTGAGAGAGGGATCACCTTCTGGGACTCGGCCGACCAATATGGCTCACATCCCCATCTGCGAGCCGCCCTCGAGCACGTGCCCCGGGAAGACGTCCAGATCTTAACCAAAACCCACGCGTCTACGGAGAAAGAGATGGAGTCCGATCTTGATCGGTTCCGAAAGGAACTGGGCACGGACTACATTGACGTTGTGCTGCTCCATGCTCTTCAAGACAAAAACTGGCCCGATAAGAAACGGGGAGCAATGCGGGTCCTTTCTCGGGCCCGGGAGAGCGGGATCGTGCGAACTCACGGGGTCTCCTGTCACTCGATTGAGGCCCTGAAAACCGCGGCAAACACTTCGTGGGTCCAGGTGGATCTGGCTCGGATTAATCCGTACGGCGTCCGAATGGACGCGGACGTACCCACTGTCGTGTCTGTCCTGAAGGACATGAAAAACTCCGGGAAAGGCGTGATCGGAATGAAGGTATTGGGCGCCGGACAACTCGTGCCTCACATCAATGAGTGTCTGAAATATGCGGTCGACTCCGACTTTGTCGACTGCTTCACCATCGGCGTGGAAAGCGAGGAACAGCTGACGGATCTGTCCGACCGAATCCCGGCCGTCAGTAAAGGGTGAGTTGGGCAGTTTCCTTCCCTGCACTCCGTCCGCACCGGCTACCAATTGTCGCCCCGCTACGGCCCCTTCTCAGGATATGACAAACAATTCGGCCCCTTCCGAGACCCGAAGCCGGGAGCGCTCTGTGAAGACGCTCTGTGAGGAGGCGGAATTTCCCCTCGCACGAATCCGTCGGGAGGGAGAGGTGCTCGTTTTGGTTCCCAAGACTCTAGCGTCACTCCCGGGTGCGGACCGGCTGCAGACCCTTTCTGACCGCATCGAGAACCTCGGCTTCCGGTACGTGGCGTTCTCTGTGGATGTCGGATCCTCAGATCCCGATCGTGTAGACAAAGAGCGCTGACTTGACCATGGCCGCAACGCTTCGTCCCAAGTTAGGGAACAAGGTCGATCGCATTCTCGCTGAGATGGGAGAGATGGGACGCATCGTCGTCGCCCTGAGTGGGGGAGTGGATTCAAGTACGGTCGCCGCACTGGCCCGCCGAGCCCTCGGGGAGGGGGCCCTCGCCGCGACTGCCGTCAGCGAAACGTTGCCCGACCGCGAATTAAAGGAAGCCCGTGCCGTTGCCCGCGAAATTGGCATACGCCACCGCGTTTTCGAGTTCAGCGAGCTGGTCGACGAGCAGTTTCGCGAAAACACCGCGTCCCGGTGCTACTTCTGCCAGTCAATGCGATTTGACCAGTTGGGGGAGATTGCCCGGCGTCTCGACTACGAGGTGGTGGCCGCAGGCACGAATTATTCCGACACGGGGGATCACCGTCCCGGCCTTCAGGCAATGGAGGAGCGGAGGGTCTACCAGCCCTTGTTGGAACAGGAGATCGAGAAAGAGGATGTCCGCCGGATTGCACGCTGGCTCGGACTGTCCGTGTGGAATAAGCCGGCGAAGGCCTGTCTCTCCTCCCGCATTCCGCACGGCCTTCAGGTCACGGAGGATCGCCTCCGTCGGATCGAGGCGGCAGAAGAGGTGCTCTACGATCACGGCTTTCGTCAGCTCCGCGTTCGCAATCACGACGGACTCGCTCGCCTCGAAGTGGCCCCCGAAGAAATGGGACGTCTTTTGGATCCGGAACGGCTCCGGTCCATTGCCAGAGAAATTCGCGAGGCCGGTTTTGAGGAGGTAACCGTTGACCTTGGGGGATATCGATCGGGTAATTTGAATCCAGCCTCTGAATCCCACGATCATGAGCGAGAACATTCGTGAACTCCTCGCTGCCTTCAAAGAGGGAGAGGTCAGCGAGGAGAAAGTGATCCAACAGCTCGTCCGCCAGCCGTTCGAGGAGCACTTGCTCGGCCGACTCGATCACCATCGGGAAGCTCGAACTGGCATTCCGGAGGTGGTCCTTGCCGAGAATAAACAGCCCGGCGAGGTCGCAGATCTTTTCCGGACCTATCTTGAGCGTGGAGACCAGCTCGTGGCAACGCGGGTCTCGGACTCGATCCTCGACCAACTCGAAGAGCACCGGTCCCGTCTCCATCATTTCGAAGAGGCGCGCATTCTTGCCACAGAAGGGCCCGACGTCGAGGAGACCCGCTACGACGTATTGATTGTCTCTGCCGGATCGCTGGACCGCCCCGTGGTCGAAGAGGCTGCCGTTGCATCCCGACTTTTCGGAAATCCCACGGACGTTGTCCACGACGTAGGAGTGGCCGGGCTCTCTCGCATTACCCCCGACCTCGCGCGACTTGACGAGGCCGGGGTGGTGATTGTTGTGGCCGGGATGGAGGGGGCACTCCCAAGCCTTGTAGGCGGCATGGCTCGCCAGCCCGTAATTGCCGTTCCGACGTCTGCGGGATACGGGGCAAACTTTGAGGGACTCTCTGCCTTGCTCACGATGCTCAATTCGTGCGTCCCAGGCACCGCCGTCATGAACATCGACAATGGATTCGGGGCCGCTGCGCTGGCCACGAAAATCAATTTGTTAGCGGCGCGAACCAGTGGCGGGGATAGTTAGTCGCGTCCTTTTCCCGACGTTTGTTCATTTGCCTCATGCACATTCACGTCGATCCTCTGGGGGGGCTCGCCGGGGACATGTTCTTGGCCGCCGTTGTGGATGCGGGGATCCTTGCCCCCGACTCTGTCGAGGCGGTGCTTCGAAAACTAGACCTCGGTCCCGCTCAGATCGAAACAAAAGAGACACGCCGCGGGGCGATTTCTGGCACCCACCTGCAGTTCGTGGAGGAAAGTCGGGAGGGGGAGTCCGTAAATGGTGGAGCGCCCACGGGTCAGGATCCTCCTCACAGGGACCTCTCCTCGATTCTCGACCTGCTAAGGCAAAGCGGCCTTTCCGGTGGCGTTCGGGACCGAGCTACGCGCATGTTCGAAATGCTCGGGAAGGTGGAGAGCCAAATTCACGGGATTCCGCGTGAGCAGGTCCACTTCCACGAAGTCGGAGCGCTGGACTCCATCTTCGATTTTGTCGCCGCCGCTTGGGTGATAGAGGAAACCAACGCCACGTGGTCGGTGGCTCCCATCTCCATTGGCCAGGGCACGACTGAAACCGACCACGGAAGCATCCCTGTTCCCGTTCCGGCCACCGCCGAGCTGCTTCACGACTTTGATCTGGTTCCCCGGGACGTGCAGGCGGAGCTCGTAACACCGACGGGCGCTACCATCCTATCGATTCTCCGCCAAGAAGACCGCCTTGCCCCCCGACCAGGTGGACAGATTCAGGCCGTTGGGTATGGGGCGGGTACGCGCCAGTTTTCAACACTCTCGAACGTCGTTCGGTTTACGTGCATCGAGCCGTCCGCGAACTCTCACGACCGTGAAACCGAAGATGAGGTCTGCCGGCTTTCCTGTGATCTTGACGACATGACCCCGGAAGCGCTGGCGCACGTCGAAGAGCAGCTCCTTGCCTCAGGGGCATTGGACGTCGTTCGGCAGGCAGTATCCATGAAGAAGGGCCGACAGGGCGCCCGGCTCTCTGTTTTGTGCCGTCCGGAAGACCGGGATGAGATTGTCGAACTCCTTCTGCGAGAGACCACTACGTTTGGGCTGCGAGATGAAGCTGTTCGGCGTGTCAAACTGGCCCGCACGAAGCGGGAAGTCGACACTGCATTCGGACCCGTATCGGTAAAGATTGGAGTCTGGAACAATAAGCCGCTTAAAGCGAGCCCCGAGTACAGCGACTGTGCCGCTCGGGCCGCCGAAAATGACGTTCCACTCCGAGAGGTGTATCACGCCGCCCGAAAAGCAGGACACCAGTTGCTCGACTCTGAATCCTTCGAATCTTTTGAGATCTAAGTGGTCTCTCGTCGGCTCCCGGGGTCGTCGGTCTGCGCTCGATGAACCAAACATTCACGCTTTGTGAGAGTATAGATACCAACACATGATGTGGGTCCTCCCCGCTGCCAAGTGACAAGTCTGCGCCCATTCATCACCCCGGATTTCTGACATGTTTGCGCACATTTCGCTGTCGCACCTCTCGGATCCCACTGTCGCCTTTACGGTCGCCGGAGTAATTCTTCTCTACGCAATCTGGCGAGGGGTTTTGCTGCCTCGGTTACGAGAGAACAAGCCAGCGGATCAATCGCCAGAGAAACATCCGGCTGCCTCAAGCTCCTCAGTTCAGTAGATTCTGGGCGAGAAAGAGCAAATCGGCCATGGTGAACGGGTTGCCTTTGGGGTCGACCTCATCGCTCGATACTTTTCACAATCGGTTTCTGCCCGTGTCGTGGATCGACGTAAATTTCTAGAAAGACTGGCTGCAGTAACCTCCGGTCTTCTTTTAACCCCTTCTGAGCTTAGCGACTGGAACGCCACTGAGCGAGACCGCCTTGGCGATCTTTTGCCGCAGCGCAAACTCGGCTCTACCGGTGAGGCCGTTACGATGATGGGCGTCGGTGGGTGGCACATTGGTGACATGAGCGAACGAGACGCTCAGGCAACGATTGAGGCGGCGTTAGAGGGGGGCGTGCGCTTCTTCGACTCTGCTGAGTCATATCAGGACGGAGGAAGCGAACGCTACCTGGGACGTTTCCTTACGCCCAAGTATCGGGAAGAGGTCTTTCTGATGACGAAGACAAACTCGTTCGCAGCCGAGCAGACGCGGGGGCATCTCGAAGCGTCATTGCGGCGCCTCAACACCGAATACCTCGACCTCTGGCAGGTCCACTCGTTGGATGATCCGTCGGACGTTGATTCGCGGATTGACGAAGGCGTGTTCGACGTGGTGCGGCAGGCCAAAGAGGAGGGCAAGGTCCGCCACATTGGCTTTACTGGGCACGAGCGGCCCTCAGCTCACCAGCGGGTGCTGGAGCGCATCAATGATTTTGAGACCTGCCAGATGCCGATTAACGTGGCGGACCCAAGCTACAACAGTTTCATCGAGAACGTGCTCCCTCCCCTTGTGGAGCGCGATATGGGGGTTCTCGCCATGAAGACCCTGGCCAATGGCCGATTCTTTGGTGATTCGCCTGTCATCCCGGATCGAGTCAGCATCCGTGAGGCGTTGCACTTCGTGTGGTCGCTTCCAGTGAGCACACTCATCACGGGTCCGGACAACGTAGATCAGATGAAGGAGAATATTGAGCTGGCCCGCTCTTTTGAGGGGATGAGTGAGGACGATCGGCAACGGCTTATCAAAAAGGTTTCGGATCTGGCCGGAACTGAGACGGAGTATTACAAAGCGTAGGAAAGCTTGAGAGCCGGTCTGACAGTGCCTTATTCAGTACGGTCGTCCGGAAGACTCGCCAAACGGTTGTCTTGAATCAGTATTAGCCCGGATTTCTCACGGGACGCTACTGCGACTTCAGAGGCGGCCCAATCTG
>CAYRPX010000090.1:0-10924 GCA_964426195.1 uncultured Salinivenus sp. | reverse complement strand
CCAATGGACACGCCTCCAACGGGGTGAGTGTCGCGACCCGGTCGGCCAAAAACGGATCGCATCAGTATTCGATCTCAGAGAGTGACCTCATTGCGGACGACCGGACCAATGACGACATCTTTGAGACCGAAATTTCCGAAGAAGTCTTCGAACAGAACTACCAGTACGGCACGGACGACCGCGTGCCGGATACCTGGTACCGGAATGCGCGGGCCATGGCGTCGGTCGAAGATGATCCGGCTGCGTGGACGCGACGCTTCTATCAGCTCTTGAGCGGGAAGGGATTGGACACCGGCCCCTTTCCCTTCACCCCGGGCGGCCGCATTTTTGCAAACGCTGGTACTGGCCTCGGCAAAGCCACGCTGATTAACTGTTTTGTCAGTGGTTTTCAGGGGTATGACCAAGATTCGATGGACGAGATCCAGGCGGAGCTCACCCGCCAGGCCAAAATTTTGGCTAGCGAGGGCGGCTACGGCTTCTGCTGCCATGTCATGCGGCCTCGCGGCGCGCGTATTGGCGGCGTCGGTTCGATGACGCCCGGCGCTGTGCAGATGCTCGACGTCTGGAATAAGCAGGCCGCCACCATCGTGGCCGGCTCCGGAATGAAGTCCGACCGCGACGACGTGAAGGACAAGATTCGGAAGGGCGCCCAGATGGTCACGATGGGCATCTGGCACCCGGACGTGATTGAGTTTATTGAGGCAAAACAAGAGCCGGGACGCCTACACAAGTTTAATATGTCCGTCCTCGTGACCGACGAGTTCATGGAGGCGGTCAAAAACGACGAGAAGTGGGCACTTCGCTTCCCCGACTACGAAAACGAGAAGGAGTTCTACAAGAAGCACTGGGACGGCAACCTCAAGGCCTATCAGGAGAAGGGCGGCACCGTCAAGACGTGGCGCGACCCGGCCACCGGTGAGAAAGCCATCTACGACGCCCGGGAGATCTGGGACAAAATTATGCGCTCCACATACGAGCGGAATGAGCCGGGGGTCATCTTCGTCGACACCATCAACAAGGAAAACAATCTCAATTACGTCGAGCACATCAACGCCACAAATCCGTGTGGTGAGCAGGTGCTCCCGGTCGGTGGGGTGTGCCTGCTGGGCAATCTGAACGTGACGCAGCTCGTGGACCGGGAGGCTGGCGAGATTGACTACGACCTCCTCGACGACCTCGTCCCGCTTGCGGTGCGCTTCCTCGACAACGTCAACGATCTTAGCTACGTCCCGCTGGAGGAGCAGCAGCACAACCTGCAGGAGAAGCGCCGCATTGGACTCGGCCATTACGGCGACGGTTCGGCCCTCATGATGATGAAAAAGCGGTACGGCTCGGAGGAAGGCGCCCGCGTGATGCGCGAGTTCCAGGAGCATCTCGCTAACAAGGCGTACCAGGCCAGTGCGCGCCTGGCCGAGGAGAAGGGGACCTTTCCGCTGTTCGATAAGGACGAGTACCTGAACAGTCCCTTCGTGAAGCGCCTCTCAGACAAGACGAGGGAGATGATTGGAGATCTCGGCCTTCGAAACAGCCATCTGCTCTCTATCCAGCCGACAGGAAATACCTCCACGCTTGGCAACGCGCCGTCGAGTGGCATCGAGCCGGTGTTCATGCACAGCTACATCCGCACGTCCGAGCAGCCGGCCCTACCCGACAGCATCAATCGGCCCTCCATGTCCCCCACGGCCTACAAGGTGGGACAGGAGATCGATGCCGGCGGCACGGCCTGGGTCGCAGAGGAGCAAGGCGATGAAACGGTGCTCCGCTGTCAGGAAGAGGGCTACACCCACTGGCAGATTCACCCGACCCGCGACATCTGCAAGGACCAGGAGGTCAAGGACTATGCCGTTCGCCATATGGAGAAGGATGGCACCTGGGATTCGGACGCCGACTGGTCGGTCACGACCCGGGACCTGACCGTCGATGACCACCTCGCGCAGATGAAGGCGCTGGCCCCCTTTGTAGATTCGGCCATGAGTAAGACCATAAATATCCCCAACGATTATCCCTTTGAGGACTTCAAGCAGGTGTACCGGAAGGCTCACGAGACGGGTGTCATTAAGGGAGTCACCACCTACCGCGCTGGTACGATGAGTGCGGTGCTCTCCGGCGACGAGGACGACGACCAGGCTGTACCCCGCACCGAGGCGCCCGACCGTCCAGAGACGCTGCCGTGTGCCGTGCACCGGGTGCGGTACCGGGGCGACCATTGGACAATTCTCGTCGGCTTCCTCAAGGATGCCCCCTACGAGGTCTTTGCTTTCAAGACCGAGGGCAACACGCCGCTCTTCGACGAATACGACAACCGGATCGACGAGGGATACATTCAAAAGAATGGGAGTGGATACTACTCCCTGCTCGGACCCGACGAGGAGGTCGTGATTGAAGACATTACGAGCCATATGCCTTCGGACGAGGTGCGGGAGGAGACGCGGCTCGTCTCCACGGCGCTGCGCCACGGATCGAAGATCGACTTTCTGGTCAAGCAGTTGGAGAAGGCAGAAGGCTCGATCGCCTCCTTTGGTCGGTCCATGGCGAAGGCGCTGAGCGCGCACGCCACCGACCATATGCTCACCTGCGACGCGTGCGGGTCTGCAAACGTGCGCCACGTGGAAGGCTGCATGGAGTGTGCGGACTGTGGGCACTCCCGATGCAGCTAACGGATTGCTGAGTTCTCTTCGCGGAATTCACTCGGACCCGTCCGCCGATCCGCGTTCTCACGGACGATCGTGGGCCCGACCTCGACCGGTCGGGCCCATTTGTATGGAGAACTGCGGGGTGGTGAGGCAATCGGAGCTACATACCCCCGGAGTAGTCCTTCGCCACGAGGAGACTCCGTATGCTCGAAGTTCTCGCGGGACGGACGTACAATCAACCACTGTGCGCGGTTTATGGAGTCTTCCACGTCAAATCGGACTACTCCAAAGGCATGAATCTTGCTTATGTTTGAAAGGGGAAGGGAATTTTCCACGCGGGCACGACGTGTTGGTTTGGGCACCGGCAACCGCGGTGTGCGAAGTGGGAATGAGAGACGGGCCTGGGTCGGCCGGGAGGAGGCATTCGGCGTTGAGAACAGGTCAATGTCGCTTTCCCCAGTCCCCAACGAAGGTCGTCACGTTCTGCGGCACAGCCCTCGTGCCTTTGGGGGGAGGAGCTATGGATTCGTTGTGCAAAATGGTGAATGTATAGAGAGCTTAATTTCAAACCACAACAACTGCGTCACTCTTAGTTCCTCAGCACAGTCAGACTGCGAAGAAATTTCGCCAAAAAACAATTAATCCGCAACCATTCGAGCGGTTCGACATCTAAGTAGCGCTTCACCGTTCGCCAGTCTTCGAGCTGGCATTCTTCATCATCGTTCTAAGCACACGCTCATGAGTCACTCCAAAGCGCCGTCTCCGGTTGAGAAAGAACTGATTGAGGAGTTTGGCAACATTTACGAATCCTATGGACTCCGCCGATTGCAGGGTCTGATCGTCGGGCTTCTTCTCACGAGAAGTGAGCCTGTGTCGCTTGACGACATGGTAGAGATCCTCGATCGATCGAAAGGCCCAATCTCCATCTCAGTCCGACGCCTCGACGACATGGATCTCGCTCGGAAGGTAGAAGGGCCCAACAATCGACGTAATTATTACGCGTCCCACCCTGACATTTTCTTTAATAACTTCAAGTCGAACATGGCAACAGTTCGGGAAAATCGGGCGCTTGCCGAGCGCTTTCTCTCCCGGATTGATCCCGAGGGGAAGGAAACAAAAAAGACGAAAGAAAGCCTCGAACACATGCGGGTCTTCTACGATCTCATGGAATCGTTCTTTGAGGACTTTGCCCAGCGCTGGTGGGAAGTGAAGCAGGAGCGCCTTGAGGCCACGGAGAATGGGACTGCGGAGACGGCGGCCCCACACAGGGGCTAGAATGAACGCTGACTTCTCCACCGGTATTCATGTTAGGAGGTACCTGTTTCGAGCCGGGAAAGTAGCTCGTCGTGGCGGCTGCGGCTCACATCAAGTTCGTCCCGCGTCGTGAGCCGGACGGCATAGTTTCCGCCGGAACGTTGCAGAACCGTTTCGATCAGGTCGAGCCGCACAATCGTTGATCGGTGAATGCGGACAAACGAGGATGGGTCGAGGCGGTCCTCCAGGACGTGCATCCGCTCGCGGAGCAGGTAGGCCTCCTCGGCCGTGTGGATCTTGACGTACGCGTCCTCGGCTGTGATGTAACGAATCTCCTCGACAGGAATGACCCGCACCTTGCCCGGCAGGTCGATAGTGAGCCGTTCCAAGTATGCCGAGCCGTCGGATAGGTCGTCTGTGTCGGCGGGCGGAGAGGCGTCCGGGTCGGACTCCGCAGTCGAGGGGGGAGCGTTGGAAGCATCGAGGAACCGGCGAAACCGATCGGCCACGACTTCCGCCTCGTGGAGGGAGTGCACTTCGAGTCCCCGCTGGAAGGCCTGCTCGAACCGGTCATCGTCGAATGGTTTGAGGAGGTAGTCAAGTGCGGCGTACTCGAAAGCCTTTAAGGCATACTGGTCGTAGGCCGTGACGAAAATGGTCGGGGGCATATTCGAGGGCCCGATGGTTTCGATCACCTCGACCCCCGTTCGTCCCGGCATCTGCACGTCGAGAAACACCAGATCATACGTCGAGGTGCGGAGGGCCTCCACGGCGTCGTCTCCGGAGTCTGCCTGATCGATACTTTCGACTTCCGCGCGGGGCTCAAGGAGTTCGACGAGCCGCTCGCGAGCGTAGCGTTCGTCGTCCACGACGAGTACGGAAAGGGACGGGTTTTGCATGACGAAAGGGAGACACAATTCGCGGACGTATCTCACTCGGCGGCGACGCCAGAGGCGCGGAGATTGCGGTCGGAGTCGCGGGTTCGAAAGGGAATCCGAACGACGACCCGGAGTCCTCCTTCCGGAGAGGGGATGATTTGAAGCGAGGCCGCATCGCCGTAGAGGCCGTCGAGGCGTTCGACGATGTTGTCGAGTCCATGGCTGTCTTCATCATTTCGGAGAGCAGACCCGTCCCCCATCTCTGACGGCTCCACTGTGGTGTCTGAAAGTCCCTTTCCGTCGTCCGCGACCTCGAGAACCAGTGTCTCGCCCTCTCGGGCGGTCCGGATGTACAGGTGTCCCACCTCGTCGGCCCCCTCGAAGCCGTGTTTGACCGCGTTCTCGACGAGGGGTTGCAGGAGCAGCGTTGGAATCAGTGCGGTCCGGGTGGCCGGATCGATGTTCATGTTCACCTCCAGACGCTCGTCGAGCCGAAGCTTCTGGATGTCGAGATAACTTTCAAGGACGCCGAGCTCTTCTTTGAGCGGCATCTCCTGCTGGTCGGAGGTCGAGAGGACGTACCGCATCAGGTCACTCAGTCGTGCGGTGGCTGTCCGGATGCCCTCGGGGTCGCGACCGGCCATCGTGGAAATCGTGTGGAGCGTGTTATGGAAGAAGTGCGGATTGATCTGCATCCGCAGCGACTCGAGCCGGGCCTCTGTCAACTGTGACCGCAGCTGTTCGGCTTCCCGCTCGAGGCGACGGGTTCGCTCCCGGCGGGCCTGCGACCAGAGATACTGGAATCGCCCCAATCCTACAACGAACAACAAGAAATAGGGAGCGAGCTCCTCCACAAACTCGAGGTCGGTGAGCACCCCGATGGGCTCCAGCGTCAGAGAGTCGGGCGGATCCGGGGGAGGCCAGAGGGCGATCAATCCCATGTTGACGACCTCGTACCCCAAGGAAGCAACGGACGTAATGCCTACGGCGAGGAGGAGATGTCCGCCGATCACTGTTCCCCAGCTGAATGATCGGGGGCGGAGGCGAACGCAGGCCCAGAAAATGGGAATGGTGTAGAGTGCCCAGGAGAGCGAGTTCAACATGAGCCTCCCCCCGGACCGCAACATTTCCGCCTGGGTGCTCGGTGCACAGCACGGGGAGCGAAGGGTATTCAGAAACATGAGGAGTCCCAGGAAAAGGTAGATTCCCCCTAAGAGTCCGAGTTCGAACCAGGTAAATCCGGCGTAGGGAAAGTCTGGATCCTCCAGTTTCGTCGAGGAGGTCCGGTTCTCACTTGGACCGTTGTGGGAAGGAGAAACGTCCGCGTCTTCATCGGACGCGTCGTCCGGCGGGGACGAAGAAGAGGATGCAGGCACGGAGCGGAGCAAAATTGCTGGAAGAAACAGGGCATGAATCGGCAAAGAGGCGAGCCGGCAGTTCGCCCGCCCGCCTCCTCCCCGGGACCTAAAATTTGCGTACTGCTTTACGGACGAGAACTCACGAGCCTCACAATTCGAGACCGCCGCCAGCCGACGGATTGGGGCGCTGCTTCTTCCGGTCGGACTCGCCGAACCGGTAAGAGAGCGACGCCGAACGGCCGTTCCAGTTGCGGGAAAACCGCTCCCAGAAGTTCCCTGTTTGTCTGCGAAGTCCTATTTCTGACGTGTCAAATGGATCCCGGACGCGCAGCCCGAGGGTTGCTTTGTCATTCCAGAACGTCTTCTCGAGCGATACGCTGGCACGAGATCGACCGCCGACTTGCCTGAGAGGGCGACCTGCGTCTGTTCGAAGTTGTACACCTTTTTGCTTCCCTCCGTGGTGACGAACGGTCGCTTGGCCGAGACCGTGGCCCCGGGAAGCGGCTCGCCGGAATTTGCGTTCTCCACGATGCCCTGAACGACCCCGGATCGGACGTCGCCCCGTGCCTGAGAGACAAGCACGGCCCCGATCAAAACACACGTGAGAATCATCGGGGAGAATGTAGGGCCCTGTCCGTTCTGGTCGGTAGACGTTGGCTGGAAGGTCGAGGAGGCGGTACAGATGGTGCCCAGATTACAATGGGCGGCGAGAAGCATCGGGAAGAAGCGCGTCCAGTTTGCCATGGGCCTGAGAGGAATTGTTGAGTGGGCAGTTCGTGACGCAGTGACCGGTGACTCCACGTTAGCTGCGTGGGCCCAAATGCTCGTCCTCAAGGACGGATTAGGTCGAGGGGGCGAGTTGCATATAGTCGTAGCGACCTGCATCCGCAGTCTCGCTGGGGCTGATTTGTGGCAGGATGTGGGATTAGGATCCGTCCGTTTCGGACGGCCGGGTCGCTACCATCATCCAGAATCGACTGTCGTGTTGGTTCCGGTATCGCAGGGTGTCCACCTCTTGGACAATCTTGAATCCGGCCTGTCTCAGTTCCTCACGGGCATACCGCATGGCTAGGTCGTGGTCTTCGACCTGGGCGTCCCGATTCCGCTCCACCATCTCATCATCGATGTATTCCCCCATCACGAGTCGTCCGTCGGGTTTGAGGGCCGAATGAAGGTGTTCCAGCATCTGCTCGTGAGCCGTAAACTCGTGGTATGCGTTCCGGACCAGCATGGCGTCAAAGGTGCGACGGGGCAGCATGGGATTATCGTAGACACTCAAGACCGTCGTGATATTCTCGATCCCTCGGTCTTTGATCTCCTCGTTGAGCTCCTCGAGATCGTCCGGGTCGATGTCTACGGCAAAGGCGCGGCCCGAATCGCCAAGGGACTTGGCCATCGGGAGCGTATAGGTACCTTCCCCGCTTCCCACGTCAGCCGCCCAGTCGCCCTCGTCGATCTTCATCGCGCCGAGCAACGCCTCGGTGTCGCGGGGTGTGTTCAGTTGGGCAACAATCGGAGAAACGAAGAGGCCGAGAGCAATCAAGAACAAGAAGGTCAGAGCGAAGCTTCCTTTTTTGAGCATGAGTGGGTGGGGGTGAGTTGAGTGGAATGCAAAGTCTTAGATGGGGTGATCTCGAAGTATTTCCCGCTGATAGGACCGCACGAAGCGACCTGCATCTGAGAGTAACGAGGTGCATTCCTGCCTCATGGGCGAAGACGTGAGAAGTCGGGAAACAGCGGCTGGCGACTTGCCACTGCCCGGCGTGCTCCCGATGTTGTTCGGCGTTGCGCCGTTCTCTTTCGCTTAGAGCAGACATGTCTATGTCGGAGCCGACACTGCCCTGGGTGGTTTGTAAATTTGGAGGCACGAGCGTCTCGAGCCGGGCGCGCTGGGAGACAATCGCCGAGGTGGTGCGCCACCATCAAGCGGACGGGCGACGTCCCTTTCTCGTCTGTTCGGCCCTACAGGGAATTTCCGACCAGCTCGAGGCGCTGTGCCGCCAGCTCTCGGCCGTAGAGCCAGGAAATCCGGCGTCTACGCTCGCAACCATTCGGGACCGGCACCGAGCACTTGCCCGGGAGCTCGGTGTGGATGCGGGGGCGGCGCTCTCGGAGGGATTTGACCGTCTCGAACAATTGGCGGACGAAATTCGGGCGGACGAGGACCCCTCCCCGCGCCAGCAGGCCGCCGTTCTGGCCTCGGGCGAGTTGCTATCGACCCGTCTCGGCGTCGCGTACCTGTCTGCAAAGGGGGTGGACGTGGAATGGCTCGATGCGCGCGAGTTTCTCCGGGCCAAGGACGACCCGCACGTTTCACCACGACGCCAGTACCTGACGGCCACCTGTGCGTCTCATTCCGACCCCGTCCTGCAGGCGCACCTTGCCGATGCGCCGGACACGGTCTACCTCACGCAGGGGTTTATCGCGAGCAACGCCCTCGGCGAGACGGTGCTGCTGGGACGCGGGGGATCAGACACCTCGGCGGCCCACTTTGCGGCCAAGCTGGAGGCGGAGCGGCTCGAAATCTGGACGGACGTGCCGGGCCTCTTTACGGCGAATCCGCACGAGGTCTCCTCCGCTCGCCTCTTGCGCCACCTCGGCTACGACGAGGCGCAGGAACTGGCCACGATGGGGGGACGGGTGCTCCATCCCCGCTGCCTCGATCCAGTGCGGCGCCATCGAATTCCCCTCCACGTTCGCAGCACCGAGAGCCCCGATCTGGACGGCACGGTCGTGGCCGACGATGGTCCAGACGTGGGCCCGCAGGTGAAGGCTATTTCGTCCAAAACCGAAATCACGGCCGTCAGCATGGACACGCTGGGCATGTGGCAGGAAGTGGGGTTCCTGGCCGACATTTTCCAGGTTTTTAAGCACCACGGCCTGTCGGTGGATCTGGTGGCCACGTCGGAGGCGAACGTGACAGTGACGCTTGACCCGATGGCCAATGCGCTCGACCCCGACGTTTTGGAGCGCCTGCTGCACGACCTAAATCGGTACTGTGATGCCGAGCTCATCGGCCCGTGCGCCATCGTGAGCCTCGTGGGACATCACATCCGCTCGTTGCTGAACGAACTGGGCCCGGCGTTCGAGGTGTTCGACGAGCAGAAGGTCCATCTCGTGACCCAGGCGGCCAGTGATCTCAACATGAGCTTCGTGGTGGATGAGGCCCAGGCCCCCCGCCTCGTGCGGCAACTGCACGCGCAGTTTTTCGGGAGCCAGGCGTCGGACACCATCTTCGGCCCGCGATGGCAGGAATTGGGGGAGGGGGAAGAGGAGGGCCGCGCGCCAGACGTGTGGTGGAGCGATCGGCGCGAGGCGCTGCTTCGCCTGGCCGAGGAGAAGTCCCCCCGCTACGTCTACAACGCCGCCACGATTCGGGAACGAAGTCAAGCGATTCGGTCGCTCGATTCCGTCGATCAGGGGTTTTACGCGGTGAAAGCCAATCCACATCCCGACGTGCTCCGAGTGCTGGAGCGGCAGGGTCTGGGCTTCGAGTGCGTGTCGCCCGGCGAACTGGATCGGGTGTTCGAGGCCCTTCCTGATCTCGATCCGGACCGGGTCCTCTTTCAGCCCAACTTTGCGGATCCCCGGGAGTACGCCGACGCCTTCGAGCGGGGCGTGCAGGTGACGGTCGACAACGTGCAGCCCCTGGCCGATCACCCGGACGTGTTTGCCGACGAGGACATTTTCGTGCGGGTAGATCCGGGGCAGGGACACGGCCACCACCAGAAGGTACGCACGGCGGGGGCACAGTCGAAGTTTGGCGTCGTCCCCGACGACCTGGATCGCCTGCGGACGGCGGCCGATCGTGCAGACGCCACGGTGATTGGTCTCCACGCGCACGTGGGAAGCGGCATCACCGAGGAGAGTACGTGGGCGGACCTCGCGGATCTTTTGGCAGCCTTGGCGAGCGACTTTCCGGACGTACGCACGCTCAACGTAGGCGGTGGGCTGGCCGTCCCGAATCGTTCGGGGGGCCGTCCGCTGGACCTTTCTGTGCTGGACGCGGCCCTGACGGACGCCGCCGATCGCCATCCGCAGTACGATCTTTGGATGGAGCCGGGGCGCTATGTGGTGGCCGAAGCCGGGGTTCTCCTTGCCCGCGTCACGCAGACAAAGACGAAGGAGGCCGTGCGCTATGTGGGGCTCGATACCGGCATGAACAGCCTGCTGCGCCCCGCCCTCTACGGCGCCCACCACGAGATTGTCAATCTCAGCCGTCTCGGTGAAGCCGCGTCCCAGACAGCGGATGTCGTGGGCCCCATCTGTGAGACGGGCGACGTGCTGGGCCACGATCGCCACCTTCCCTCCACCGAGCCGGGCGACACGCTGCTCGTGGCGACGGTGGGGGCCTACGGCGCGAGCATGAGCAACCACTACAACTTGCGCGAGCCAGCATCGGAGCATCTTCTGTCCGCCGAGTAAGATTTACATCGAGGACGCGGACTCAATCTGACTGGAGCTCCAATCGTTGCAACGTTAAGACGTTGAACGTTCTGGGTTTACAAAAAAACGTCTTCCATCTGCCGACTTCGGGTTATTTCCGAGCCGACACGATGGAGGCAAAACGGTATCCAGGGGTGAATCTGTGCAGGCGCATGGACGTGTAGACCACTACGTGGAGCGTTCCGCGCCCACGCCCTCAGACGCCCATGCGCCCGCACGTCAACTGTGGTCAACAACTACTACACCCTCCGCGCCCTCGTCCGCGAGTGGCAGCCCGATCTGAGAGGGACAACCGTCCGGGACGTCTACTCGCAGAACAAGAACGAACTGACCGTCGCGCTGGGCGGAACGGACC
>CAYRPX010000089.1:4287-11035 GCA_964426195.1 uncultured Salinivenus sp. | reverse complement strand
TTTGCCCCGCCGCCCCCCGCGGCCCAGCCAGAAGAAGGAGCCCGACCACGAGGCTAATTGGCAAAAAAGACACTGGAAGAGACACGGCACGCAGTCGAGGAAGGCATGCATTCATCATGGCGGAAAGAAGGTGAACCGTCAGAAACGCTGAAGGAAAGGGTCCTAAGAAGACGAACGAAACGGGTAGCTATATGAAGTTCGACGCTTCATAATGCCTACACTCTTGATCTGAGACCGACGCAATGAGGCCGATCACTTGGTTCAGTGGGAACGATAGGTTTTTTTAAATTATATGTTTAAAACATTATTAATGAATAAAATTTAAGTGCCATAGAGTTGAGTTCTCTGTTCCGGGGCAGTCACATGGCAAGCTAGTTACGGCGAAGGGGACACGTTGGCCCCTTTCATAAACCGCATCTGCGCCGTTTTAGGTAGAATGCGTGCGGTGCATCAAACCCAAGGTGTTGAGAGGCGATCATCCTGGTCTCACCAACAGGTCCAGGGACAGCGCGTCAGGGCATTACCCGCAAGATGAATGCACCATGTATTTATATTTGAATTTGAAACGGACCCAAAAGACACGCGGGGCGACCAAATCCTAACCTTTCTTTCTTTAATTTACGAATTCTTCAATTTAAAGCCTTCCTCCCACCATAGTCGTCGAGATCCAATCCAATCGCACGCTCCTCTCTGTCCTGGACCAGGAGAGCTCATTCTCCTCGATGCGCAGGACGCACCTCTAAAGCGTGAGAGAGAAGGAGCATGGCAAACGCCCTTCTTTGCTTCCTCGGCGGGTACATACGAGCACTAACGCCCAGCCTCGCGACATCGAGGGTGAGCGGTACGTTCAGAATGGGATTGGCCGTCCTCTCACGGTTCGTCCTGCCCGGAAGAAGGTCGACAGCTTCTGGAAAACTTCGTGTGTCCGTCGCCCATCCACTGGTGAGTATTGCCATTTCCGTCGCCAAGATGCATTATTAAATCTTATAGTGACAGCTCGCCGAACCAATCTGCGACGTGGACATGGCCGACGACGAATACCTGCTCGACTTCGAGAAGCCGCTCGTCGAGCTCGAGGACAAGCTCGCCGAGATGCGAGATCTCAACGAAGAGACGAAAGATGACCTCTCCAACGAGATCGAGGCCTTGGAGAAGCGAGTCGAGCGACTGCGAACCTCCATCTATCGCAACCTCACCCGATGGCAGCGGGTGCAGATTGCTCGCCATCCACGACGGCCCTACACCCTGGACCACATCGAGGCCCTGACGGAGAACTTCACGGAGCTGCACGGCGACCGCAAGTATGGAGACGATCGGTCCATCGTGGGCGGACTCGCCACGTTTACCGGCAGCCACTTCGGGTATCGCGACCGCACCGTGATGATCCTAGGCCACCAGAAGGGCCGCGACACCAAGGAGCGCAAGTATCGTCGCTTCGGCATGCCCAATCCGGAGGGCTATCGCAAGGCAGAGCGGCTCATGAAGATGGCCGCCAAGTTTGGGAAGCCCGTCGTCGTCCTCCTCGACACGCCAGGGGCCTACCCGGGCATGGAGGCCGAGGAGCGGGGCCAGGCCGAGGCCATCGCCCATAACCTCTTCGAGATGGCCCGACTGGAAACGCCCATCGTGGTTGTTGTGATCGGGGAGGGGGCCTCCGGCGGGGCGCTGGGCATTGGGGTGGGCGACCGCATCTTGATGCTCGAAAACGCCTGGTACTCGGTCATCGCTCCGGAGAGCTGCTCCCAGATCCTATGGCGCTCATGGGATCACAAGGAAGACGCGGCGCGGGCATTGAAGCTTACGGCCATGGACCTCACGGAGGTCGGGATTGTCGACGAGATTGTACCCGAACCCATCGGGGGGAGCCACCGCGACCCGGAAGCGACCTACGAGTCCGTGGGCATGGCCGTCGCCGGGGCCCTTGACGAGCTGGAAGCCCTCGATTCCGAGACGCTCCTTACCCAACGGCTCGAAAAATTCGACACCCTTGGGGCCTTCGAATCGGCCGAGCCGATGGCGTCTACCGCCCCGGAGTGATCCCGCACGGCCTGATCCCGCCTCGAAGATGTCCTACACGTACTCACACCATCACCGCGTCCGGTATCGAGAATGCGACCCGATGGGCGTGGTCTACCACACGCATTACCTCGATTACTTCGAGGTGGGACGCACGGAGGCCCTGCGTCACGCCGGCATTCGGTATCGCGATCTCGAAGCTGATGGCATCATCATGCCGGTCGTAAACGTGGAGGTGCAGTACCACAGCCCAGCCTACTACGATGATCAGCTCGCCGTGAACGTCCACTTCGAACGGATGCCCACTGTGCGGATTCCGATTGACTACACGGTACGCCGCAAGGACGAGGACGCCGCCCTCGTCACCGGTCGTACCACACTGTGCTTCATGAACGCCAAGGAGCGGCGCCCCATCCGTCCCCCCGACGCCGTTCGGGAGGCCCTTGCGCCGCTTCTTGAACCGTGACGCACCGGGCCGCACCTCCCACCGAGTCGCTGTCCCCCCTTTATCGACGCTCTCCACTTCATCCTCCCTGTGGCTACCCTTCTCTTCCACGACCGATACCTCGACTACGATTTCGGGCCGAATCATCCCTTCAGTCCGGTGCGGCAGGAGATGACGATCGACCTGCTCGACGCCCTCGGTCATCCGATTGATCCCGTCGAGCCTCCGATCGCAAGCCGCGAGGACGTGCGACGGATTCACAGCGAACGCTTCGTGGAAAAAGTTGAAGCGGCCTCGGAGGGGACTCCTCCGTCCCAGGCGCGGAGCTACGGCCTCAACACAGGTGACGTGCCCGTCTTCGAGAACATGGACGCGGCCAGCCGAGGCCTCGTGGGGGGAACCCTCCACGGGGCGCGCCTGATTGCCGAAGACGACGCGACCCGCGTGCTCCAGCTGGGCGGCGGGCTCCACCATGCCCAGTCGGAACGTGCCTCCGGTTTTTGCGTCTACAACGACCTTTCTGTGGCAATCGACGCCCTGCGGGAACGCGATCTCCGCGTCGGCTACGTGGACGTCGACGTTCACCACGGAGATGGGGTCCAGGTTCTGCACTACGAGGATCCCGGCGTCCTCACCGTGAGTCTGCACGAAACCGGCCGTGCGCTCTTCCCCGGCACTGGCTCCGTCGAGGAAATCGGCGAGGGGGCCGGAAAAGGAACCGCGCTGAACGTACCGCTAGCGCCTCACACCGAAACCGAAAGCTATCTCGACGCCTTTGAACGCGTGGTTCCGTATGCCCTTCAACGCTTCCAGCCAGACGTGATCGTGGCCCAGTGCGGGGCCGACGCCCACTTCAACGATCCCCTGGCCGACCTGCTCCTCACAAGCCAGGCCTACGAGTCCATCTTCCGCCGACTCCTTGCTCTCGCCGACGACCATGCGGGGGGGCGCCTGCTCTGCACGCTCGGCGGGGGCTACCGACTCGACGCCGTCTCGCGCATCTGGACGCTTCTCGCCCTTCTCCTCCAGGACCACTCCCTTCCGGAAATCGTCCCGGAGAACTGGCGCGAGCGGTGGCAGTCTCGAATCGATGATTCTCTGACCCCTACTCTCCACGACCCCGACAAATCCTTCGGAGTAAGCCGGCGCACGTCGATCGAGACCCAAAACCGCCAGACCAGCGAGCAGGCAGTCGAGCTGATGGCCACCCACCATCACTGATGGAACCGCGCACGAGCCCTGCGTGATTTCAATCGGCTTGTTCCGGATTCAGGAAAATTCTTCCCCTCCGCCTCGTTTGATGGGAAATTGAGCTCGTACCGCAGGTGTCCTCTTCGACGAGGCCGTTGACCAACAACCCAACGGCGAAATGTATCACTTTTCCAGCAATCAAGACATCGTACCGGTAAAACGGCGTAAAGATACCATCAAAGAGGGAGAGAGTATGTTATAAAATCCGTCTGCTACGTGTCTGTAGAGTAGGCTTCGGCGGGCAGAAGGAATCAGGGAGTCTCGGGACGTCGGCGACCTCGATCGCTCCCTTCCCCCTCTCTCCCACAACCGACTCACTTCTTTCGGCTGTCCCCGCCGTTCCGATGGCTTTCGGACAACACACGTCGGAATATGGACACGCGGACCTTCATTCTCTACGCTTCCGTCGGTACGCTCGTGTTTTCTGCCGCCTCCCTCCAGACGGCACTCTCTCCCCAGGGAACGGCCTCCTCTCTTTCTGGGACGGGACAGACGCCCCCTCTCCCTCAGAGCACGTGCCCGCCGAAGGGATCCACCTCATTCTTCGAAAACGTCGCCGTCGAACAATTGAGTGCCGCCTATACCCCGGGCGATGCATCCTCTTCCATCAACCGTTCTTTGGGATCCCTACCTCTCCCGGTGGACGTGGCGCCCTCCACGCTCTGGCTTGCCCGGGCCATCTACTCGGAAACCAAGCTGTCCCACGAACAAGAACTCGTTGCCTGGGTCATTCGCAACCGCGTAGAAACCGGCTACCGCGGAAAAAGCACCTACCGGGAGGTCGTCCTCGATCCCTACCAGTTCAGTGCCTTCAACTCCGGATCGTCCAGACGGTCCGCTCTCATGAATCTACGTCCGGAGACGTCCCGACCGGGATGGCGGCAGGCCCTGTGGGTCGCCCACTACGTTCGCCACGCCGAATCCGTCTACCGCCCTTTTTCGATCGAGACCCGTCACTTCTACAGCGAGCGGTCGATGAACGAACGGCGGGCGCCCTACTGGGCCAACGAATCGCGATACGTGTTTCTCGATTTCCACCAGTACGTGGTCGACGAGAATCGCTTCCGGTTCCTCAGGCAGATCTCGTAGTTCTCCAGAGAATTCCTGTCCCTCGTCTCGCAGGTCGCTTCCCCTGTTGACGCGGAGCAGCCCCCTGCCCCCCCACCGAAGCATCCCACAACGACCTCCTGCGTGCAAAAACCGACCGCCGAGGTCTCACCCTGCGAAGCGCTCCTCTCGTCAAGAAAGCAGCGCCGTTGACGCAGGGCGGCGAAAAAGAAAGTCCCCGGGTCGGGACGCCGACTGCACATTCGCCGTCTCTGTGTTTTATATTGAAATTCCTCTCGGCCGATTCCTGCCCGCAAGCTGATCGGGGATGACGAGCACTGCTGGGGCGACGAGTGCGCCTTCAACATCGAAGGGGGCTGCTACGCCAAGGCCATGGACATTTTCCCCGAAGAGGAGCCCGAGATTTACAACGCCGTCCGATGCGGCACCGTCCTCGGCCCTTTTGCTCGGGGGACCTTTCCCTAGACCTGAACCATCGCTTCTCAAACTCCTCTCCAGCCCTCACTGATCGTCGGGAGGGGCATTCTCCTCGACGAAGTTGTAGGAGTCGCCATCAAACTTGAGCAGGGATTCAGCACGAGATGTACGTCGGACGACTCGGAGCCGGCGCTTTGAATCGACTCGCGGAGAGTCTTGAAGTCCTGGGTCCGATCAATCTCCGCCTTGAGTCGCCCCGAAGATGTCTGGACGTGTGGTGAGGTCGGTGACGGCGTCGTCGAGTTTCTGAAGAACGCTGCGAAGTCCCATGGGGTTTATGCGTTGAATGATGAGAATGAGACGACTTTGGTGCCCCTGAGCACGGAGGGTGTGCCTCGGAAGAATCACCTGCGGAGACAGGAGGGCCGAATTTCGGCCGATCCGCCGTCGACTGGTTACGCTGAAACGGCCTCCTCGGCAAATTTCTGCAGGGTTTTCGGCGCGAAGGCGGCCAGCAGAAATCCAAAGGTAATGTAAATCCCCTCCACCCCTGCATCGGACTGGGTGAGTGTAACCGCCCCGAATGCGATCGCCGCAAAGAGAGCGATAAAGCTCAAGGCCCGCATCGCCGATTTGTGACCGGGCCGTTCCTCAAGGAATCCTTTGCCCGGTCCCGATCCGGCGCCGTCGCGCCCCGTTTTGGGACTTGACTCCTCGGTCGAAGAAGTGGGTTCACCATTCGAAGCATTCATCGGTGCAGAACGTGCGATTAAAGTCACCACCTCGAATCATTCGCGACCGCCCTCTCGGATACACAGAAGAGAATTGATCGGCTGCATGGAATCCACACCACTCCCCCGGTGGACGTCCGATACTCGCGCATGAACCGGCCTGTCAACCTTCAGTCCCACGCTATGCCACCTCGTCGACGAGATCCGTGAGCAGGGCCTTTGGTTCGATCTGGGGATAGACAAATTCGATGTCTTGGAGCGAAAGATCGAAGGGTTCGCCCTCTCGGTAGTCGACGGGGAAGAGGATGCCCACCCGCATCCCGGACCCCCACTCATAGGACGCAAGTTCGAATCGCTGGTCGTAGAGCTCGACGGTGGTAAGCACGAGGTCGGCCGTGACGGCGGCGTAGCCGGAAAGGTCGAAGACGAACGACGGTTCGGCGTAGATTTCTCCTTGGGCGTGGAGGACGAGCCCCGCCTGTGGCGTCCAGTTCACGTCGGTTTCCGCCTCGGCGGCCCCTGCGACGCCCAGCTCCCCGCCCGCTTCCAGTCCGGCCTCGGCACTGACGACCGGAATCCCGGCCCCGATGCCGCCGCGGACGTAGAGCCGGATCCCTGCGTCTGCCGGGACGACGAAGAGCGCCTGCCCCGTAACCGTGGTGTCCTCCTCACGGTCCGGATTGTACTCGACGCTGAGTCGAGCCTCACGGAGTTCACCCGGCCCGATGGTGGCCCGGGCCTCCAGCCCCCCACTGACCGTCGCGAAGATGCCGATTCGCTGTCCGGCCACGGCCACGCCCACAATCGGAACGTCGAGGCC
>CAYRPX010000089.1:0-4187 GCA_964426195.1 uncultured Salinivenus sp. | reverse complement strand
TTCGTAACCCCCGCCGTCAGCTGCCCGCTCAGCATCCCCCGCTCATATCCGATGGAGCCGCGGGCCATAAATGTCCCATCTTCGTAGACGACGTCGATGACGGCGTCCGTCCCCGGCACATCCAGGTCCGCCTCGCCCGTGGCCCGGATCTTGTACCCGTCGCCGGATTCGCGCTTGGCCACTGCCGCCGATAGTGTGCCCCCTCGGAGACCGGGGGTTTCACTGGAGAGGTCGAGGGTCCCCGTAATGGCGAAGCCGCGCTCGGGATCATAGACCGCCTTGAGTTCGCCCTGCTCGACGGCGGGAATCTCCGGCGTGACCGTCCCCTCCGCCGCCCACGAATCATCCTCAACGACGACATCGATCGACGCGGACTGGATGCCCGGCACCTTGTCTCGTCCAATCTTCAGCGTGCCTTCGCCCGTGAAGGTCGCTTCCCCGTCTGAAGGCTTGTGGTAGCCCAGTTTGATGGTTGCCTCGCTGAACAGCTCTGAATCGAAGTCGAACGAGCCGGCAACGTGGAAGCCTGCGGAGTCGTCCTTCCCTTCGAGCCGTCCGCTGCCTACCTTCTCGACGACAAACCCCACCTCTCCGCCAAGGCCCAAGCCCGAACCGCTGCTGGCGGATACCCGGAGGCTTGACTCTGTCACCTCCACCGGCCCGGGGAAGGCGAGATCCCCCGCCTTGAAGATCTTCGAGACAATCAGCTCGTCGCCTCGAACCTCGAAACGAATGTTTGCGTCTCCGATCAGCGGTACGTCCGGCAAAATCTGACCGGTAATGAGCAATCCCTGTTCGGCGAGGAATTCGACCCGGTCAATCTGGAGCGGGCTAAGTCCTTCAACCTCTAGGACCCGTCGGAGCGTAGCCTTCGCCTGGCTCTTCTCGAGGTATCCCGCAAAGCGGCCCCCCGGCAGCCGCTTCACGGTGAGCGTTGCCGCCTCGGACGTCGGCTTGTAGGTGTCGCTATCTTCTGGCACCCGGAAGCGTAGCACGCCGAGCTGCTCCTCCCGCCGCTGTTCCTCCCCGACGGCAAACGATTTCCCGATCAGTTCGAACGGGCTCAGGTAATCGCTCTCGTTGCCGGCCGGGGGCTGCTCCTCTGGCCCGTCCGGTTCCCACGTGAAGCCTTTGGCAACGCCGCCGGTCGGAGACGGAAAGACGAGAACATTGCCCTCTCCGCCCAGCGCGTCGTGGTCTTCCAGCGAGATGGCCTCCTCCGGCTGCAGGTGATCTCCCTTCTCAATTTCGTCGTTCGTCCAGTAGTCTTCTCGCCCGACGTCGGGCCCGCCCTCGCCCGTGAACGTGCGGAACAGCAGGCTGTAGTTTTTCTTGACTGCCGCCTTCGAGAACTCGTCCTCCCCCCTCGCCCCCACAAAATCCTCGACCTTATTGTCGATCCGACTTCGAATCGTAGCTCCTGAACTCATGTTCGCTCCCCCCTCTAGAAGCTCCATGTTTTCGAGCGAGTTGGCCCAGGGATTTTCGTCCCAGTTGGCGAGCTGAAGCTCGACGATGTGGTCGACGTGAAAGTTGTTCTGGAAGATGAGTCCCCCGCCTTCCTCCTTCCCCCAGGGAGGGATGATGAGCTCGGTGGCGACAGTCTCCAGGTCGCCGATCATAAACTGGTTCTGGCCAAACACATCGAAGACATACGTTTGGTTGGGATCAACGGAGCCCGCTTTCCCCCGCTCGCCTTGCGTGTCCTGGGCCACCCGTTCCTTCAATTCCTTCACGGAACTGGCCGTTTTCGTGCCCTCGATCCACTTCGTCCGCTGGTTCGTGTCCCCACGCTCGTAGCCGGCCTTCCGTCGTAGCTCCTGCTGTTCGTATAGACTGGCCCGGTGGCCCCGTGCCTTAAAACTCGGAATCGCGATTTGGTCGAAGGTAATCGTATTCGTCTCCTCGTCGAGCTCCCCCGTGTCCCCTCCCTCTCCATCGGCCTCCCCATCCCCGTCGCCCTGCTGCTGATTTGAGCCACTATCGTCAGGCTGACGCTGGACGAGCTCGTCCTCCTCGTCGAGCTCCTGACGTTGGATGGAGGAAGTCCGCTCCGGAGCGGCGGACTGCTGAACCACGTGTGTCGCCTCATGGGCCATCAGATGCGTATCGGTGGGCGAAGCGCCCCGGCCGAGGTAGATGTCGTTCCCCTGAGTAAACGCCTTCGCATTGAGGGACGCGGCGGCCCGCTGCGCGCCGGGCCCGTCGTGGACGCGAACGCCGCTGAAGTCGCGTCCCATGCCGGCCTCCAGCGTTGACCGCACGCCCGACGGAAGCGACGATCCTGGGCCCGCTTGCCGCATCGCGGACGAGACCCCTCCGCGCGACGTACCCCGTGAACGCTCCTTCGCCTGGGGGGGTTCTTCTTCCTCCTCCTCGGGCAAACTGGGCCCAGCCACGAGATTCGGGGCTTCCTCCGGCTCAACCTTCCGCTGGACCGGCTCGTCCTCGTCCTCCAGGACCTGTCTCTGCGCAAACTCATCCTCCTCGATCGGTTCTTCTTCCTGTCGCTGCGCCGAGCCCCCATTTGATTGGCGAAGATCATTCGGGGACAACTGACTGATGGCGGGAGCCCGTTCGCCCCCTGTAACCCGGTCCGCGACGGCGTCGGCCTCTCGCTCGTACCGACCGCCGGGCTCGCCGAAAACGGATTTCGGCTGAACCGGCCCTAAATGGACCGCCGACCCGAGTCCCTGCAGCGGTCCTCGTCCCCCCGCGGACGACGACCGGGAGGGCGAGGAAGACATACGGGTTTCGTCGCTGCTCTCCGTCGTGCTTTCCTTCGACGACGTCGACGACTTTGGGGACGTCGCGTGAGCGCGGGCCATGCCAGTCCGGTGTGATGAATGAAAGATTCCGTAGAAAGGGGCCCTCAGGAGGCCATGCCCTCGACAAACTGCTGGGCTCCCGAGTTCGGGGTGGCGTCTCCGTTGACCCCGAGCGGGCAGACCGCCCCATCTTTTCGATACTCATCGCGAACGGCAGCCGTGAGGTGCTCGTCCCGAACAACGACGTTCTCAGAAGCACCGCGTATGCGCTCGCCGTCGCCCGTCGCCTCCGTCCGTGAGGGGCCCGCCTCGTCATCCAGGGCCCGAAGGGTCGCCTGCAAAGCCGCGTTTCGGATCTGCCCGCCGTTCAGCGCGCACTCCCGCGCGACCTCTCGGAGCGTCGCCTCGCTCACGGCGTGGTTCTTGGGGAGGTGGATTGACCAGATGGCGAGCCGCTCGTCCGCCGACGGCGGGGAGAAGTCGATGACCCGGTCCATGCGCCGCTGGAAGGCCGGGTCGATGTTGTCGACGAGGTTGCTGGTGACGAGGACGATCCCCGAATAGTGCTCCAGTCGCTGCAGGAGGTAGTCGGTCTCGACGTTGGCGTAGCGATCGTTGGCCGTCGACACCTCGGTGCGCCGCCCGAGGAGCGCGTCCCCCTCGTCGAGCAGCAGGACCACGTCCAGCTCCTCGGCGGTGCTGAGAACGCGGTGCAGGTTTTTCTCCGTTTCGCCGACATACTTATTGATGACCGAGGCAAGGTCGACCCGGTAGAGGTCCATCCCGAGCTCGGCGGCGAGGATGCGCGCGGCGAGGGTCTTACCCGTGCCGCTCGGTCCGGTAAAGAGCGCGCGCACCCCCTTCGTGGTGTGGTCGCCGAAGGCCGGGCCCAGATGGTCGAGGAGTCGCTCGCGGTGGTGACAGCGGCGCTCCAGGCCGTGCAGCTTCTTCTCCGTTCGCGGATCGACGATGAGGTGATCCCACGTGCCGTCGACCTCCAGGCGCTCGGCGAGGGTATCGAGCAGTTGCCGCCCGAGGGAGCGGGTGGCGTGGCGCACGTCGTCAACGGTGACCGTCTCGCGCCCATCGAGCGCGGCATGGCGCACGGCGGCGGCCCCGGCGCGGCGCAGGTAGCGGCCTGGCAGTTGAAAGCCATCCACAATGGCGTCAAGGTCCGCCACGTCGGCTCCCTCGAAGGCAGCGCGCCAGTGACGGCGACGCTCGGCGGCGGAGAGCGTGCCTAGCGAGAGCGTCACGGCCGCGTCGAGAGCGTCGCCAGTGAGGCCTCCGGTGGGACTGAGCGCGACGCCCACGGGGCCGTCATAGCCGGGAACGGGTGGCAGCGGGCGAGACTCGCCCGGCGCGAGGTCGATCTCCAGCACCGGCATCATCCGCGCCAGCACGCAGAACGGCCCGAGC
>CAYRPX010000088.1:0-11046 GCA_964426195.1 uncultured Salinivenus sp. | reverse complement strand
CCCACTCCTCCTCCGTCCAGAGATGGTAATGATACCCGGACACCACCATGTCTCGGGGATCCCGAATCATATGGGAGCCCCGATACGAAGGCAGGGCAGACCGGTCGATCTGACTATGATCCTGCAGGAAGACCTCCGTGGACGGCTTCAGGGCCTCCTGCGCTCCAGCCTGGAAGTGGAGCCCATACCGCCGTGCCACCGTCGACAATACCCGGGTAAACCACACTGTGCCACTCCGATGGTGACAGCAATGCACGAGCAGTTCCGGCCCCTCTCCGGCAAACGGACTGGCGGACAGAAGTCGGTTGAACTGGACAACGCCCTTCTCTAGCACAGAAACCGCGCTGCTGGGCACGGCGTGTTTGGCGACCGTTCTGAGGGTGTCGTATACGGCGTCTTTCATCGACCTCTCCGGGCAATTTGACTGCCGAAAATCGCCAAACGGCTCAGTAGACCTCACGACGTCGCCTCAGTGGAGGGATGTAACGCCTTTTCGATTGGCGTGTCGCCTCCGTACAGCGTGATGGCGTGCCCGATGGTTTCCTCGCCCGCGAGGCAGTGGCCCACGGCCTGGGCCACATCGGCGCGGGGAATGGGGTCGCCGGTCTCAGGATCCTCCCCGAAATAGGCCGCGACGCGACCAGTCCCCTCATCATCCGTCAGGCGGGTGGGGCGCAAGATCGTTTCGTCGAGCGACGACTGCTGGAGCGTCCGGTCGGCCACGTGCTTCGCCACGATGTACGGCTTGATGGGTCCCTGCCGGCGCTCCGGGTCGTCGGCGCCGCGCGAGCTGATCATGACGAACCGGTCGATGCCATTCGCCTCGCAGGTCCGGATCGCCCGCTCTGCGCCCCAGAGGTCGACTAAGATCGTCTTGTCCCAACCGGTGGAGCCGCCGGCTCCCGCGGTAAACACGACGGCGTCGGCCCCGTCGAGGGCCGGGGCGAACTCTCCCTCAAGATCGCCGAGACGGGGCTCGGCCCCACAGTCCCGAATTGCGTCGAACTGACCCTCGGCGCGGACAACGCCGACGGCGTCGTGCCCGGCGTCGACGAGGCGGGGAAGGAGACGACGCCCGATGCCTCCGTTCGCGCCAATGACGGCAACAGTCATGTCGGCTCTGTGCTGCGGTTGTGAAACTCAGTGCTCGCGTCTGATACGTTCGCGCTCCCCCCGCGCATCGTTCCCCTCAGACCGTCGCGCGCCGCAAGCACAGAGCTCCCTCCCCACTCAATTGTCCAGAGATTCGTCCGCCCTCCGACCGCTCCCTGCCCTCCTCAGCCTGGGTACGAGCCACTGATGTACTGCTGCAGCCGGGCCGTCTCCGCCTCGGCCGTCTTCACGATTCGCTTCACGCCGTCCCCGATCGACACAATGCCGAGCAGTTCGTTTCCGTCTTCCGCGACGACCGGGAGGTGGCGGCACCGCAGCTCGGTCATGAGGCGGAGGCACTCTACGAGCGGCTTTTCGGGCGTGACCGTTGCGACGTCGGACGTCATCACCTCGCGGACCTCCGTTTCCTTCGAGGAACGGCCCTTCAGGGCAATGTTGCGCATGTAGTCCCGCTCCGTGAAGATGCCCGCGATGACCTCCCCCTCCATCACCACGATAGAGCCGACGTCGCGGTCAACCATCCGGTCGATGCACTCGAAGACCGTGGCCGAGGGTTCCGCCGTGAGCACTCCCCCCTCTTCCGTCAGTGCAGATTTGGACTGAACGATGTCTTTTACACGGGTATCGAGAGGGCCGTCGCGCGCGTCCATGGTACAAGTAAGAGAAATGCACGGTCTATCGAGGAGGTACCGGATTTCTTCAGGAATCAATTTAATCCGCTCTTAACGAATTAACAATTCGGCTCACTCCGTAGGACCGTCTCGTGTACCTATACGAAATTTATTCACATATATTACACTCGAGATGGAAACTCTGTACCACTTTACAGCCCATTGAAGATCTGCCGTTTCATCCAGACTCCCCAGTGCCACGACTTGTCTCATGCAGCGGACCGACCTTCGATTCGATATTCCTGACATGAAGTGCGCCGGATGCGCCGACCGTGTCGAGACGGTGCTCGGTCGAGCCGGCGGCGTTCGATCCGCCTCGGTCGACCTCGAAGAAAAACGGGCCCGCGTGACCTACGACGCGGGCTCGACGACACCGGAGGACCTCCTTGCGGCCGTCGAACGAGCCGGCTACTCCCTGCCTCGCTCGTAGCCGGAAGACATCCGGTCACTAATTTTTCCGAAACGCCCGAGCTGAGATGTCCCCGACGCTCGCCGAAGAGACCAAAACCCGTCTGTTTCAGGACGAACCGGTGGACCACAGCGGCCACTGCCACCTTCGCACCCGCATCGGGGGGATGCACTGATCCCTCTGCACGGGCACCATCGAGCAGGCCCTTGGCGAGCAGGACGGAGTCAGCGACGTGTCCGTAAGCCTAATCCACGAGCAGGTCTTATCGCATACGATCCCGACGTGGTAGAACCGGTTGTGCTCGTGCAGACGCTTTGGGACGGGGGATACACCCTCTCGGACCCGTGCAAGACACACCCCTTCGAGGACCAAGAGGAAGAGTTTGTCTACGAAGGACGGCGTTTTTTCGCCGCTATTGCCTTGAGTCTAGTGACAGTTGCACTGGTTGCTCATCCGGCCGCGCTGTGGTCGTTTCTGCTGTCTGCGGCCACCTTCCTGAGTTTCGTCGCCTTCGGCTACCTCGTGCTGCGGGACACGGGCGAAGCAGCTGTCCTTGGGGGCGGTGTCGGTCTGAGTGTTCTCGGCGGGGGACTGTTTGCCCTGCAGCACACTGGCGCGATCGGAGCCTCTGTGCCATGGATTCTGGGCGGATGTGCACTCGTTCATGGCGTTCGGACTGGCCCAATCCATTCTGAGGAAGGCCGGGCAGGCACTGCGGCGAGGCATTCTAAACCAGCACGTACTGGTCGAGATGGAGGTCGGGGCTGGACTCGTCGGCGGGACGATTGGGCTCTTTACCAGCCCCTCCGGCTTCCCCTCGGGGGCCTTTTTCGCCGCCTCGGTCATGGTGCTCACCTATCACCTCTCTCGGAGTGGCTGGCGCTCATCGTACAGTCGCGCACCGCACTTTCGGTGAAGGAGTTGCTGGATCTTCGCCCCGACACGGCACGGGTCCTCCAAAACGGAGAAGGGAAGGAGATCCCTATCGAAGAGATCGAAGAGGGCGACCGCGTTCGCATCCAGCCCGGCGAGACGATTTTCGTCGATGGCATCGTGCGAGAGGGCCGGTCCGGCGTCGGCGAATCGCTGGTGACTGGCGACCCGATACCAAAGGAGAAGACCCCGGGAAACGAAGTGGTCGGCGGTTCGATGAATCAGACCGGCACCCTCCTCGTGGAGGGGGCGGTCGTGGGCGATGAGAGCTTTCTGGAGCAGGTGGCTCGCCAGATCGAGGAGACCCAGGTCCTCAAGCCGAATCTGCTTCATCTCGTGGATCCGATCCTCCGGATCCACACACCCACTGTACTCGTCCTCCTTTCGACAGTCGGGTGGAACCTCGCAACGCTTTGGCTGACAGGCGACGTGCAGCGCGCCTTCTTCGCGGGCCTGAGCGTGCTGGTCATGGGCTATGTCCGTGCGCTGTGGGCATATCGGCGCCGCTCTCATGCGTCAGAAAGATCCATCAAACACCGGTGGCTTCTGGTCGGGGGCGCACTGGCCGTCGTTGCACTCGTCGTGAGTCGGTGGCTCGTGGCTCCCTCCCCGAGGCCCGCCACGTGATAGTCCTGCACCGCTGTCGTGGATGTCGATGCAGAAGGCGACGAAGCTCTCTCATCGAGCACGCCTGCCAGCTTCCAGCAAGTCGTCCTGGAGGTGGAGGGAAGGACGTGCAAGACATGCCCAGTCACCGTACGGAAGGCCCTCGAAGACATCGACGGGATTTACAGGGCCAAGACCACTCCGCTTCGATCCGGCAATGGTAGCTCTTTACGAACGCGACGACAATTCTTAACTTTGAATTGGATCGTCCGGATCGGCGGAGCAGACAAGCAACGAGCACGGATTGCTGGCGACCGCTCCCCCCCAGGGTCGGCAATTTCCCGAGAATAGGGTCTGCCGCCCTCATGAACTGGAGAGGGGCCGGCTCTCCTCCGAGAGCGACCTCCCCGTACCGATCATCGTAATCGTCCGCCGTCCCCATGCCGACCGTTACCGACGCCCGTGGCCAGTCCATTTCGGTCGACGGCTCGCCGCAGCGCATCGTGTCCCTAGTGCCCAGCCAAACAGAATTGCTGGCCTCCCTCGGCCTAGAGGAGGAGGTCGTCGGCATCACTCGCTTCTGCGAGCGTCCCGACCACTGGCAGTCGACGAAAACCCTCGTGGGCGGTACGAAGCAGGTCAACGTCGACACGGTGCGCGACCTCGACCCCGAACTCATCCTTGCCAACCACGAGGAAAACACAGCAGAGGACGTGGAGGCGCTCGATGCCATTGCACCGGTGTTCGTCACTGAGGTCAAGACGGTACCGGAGGCACTCGACATGATTCGAAGCGTCGGTACGCTCACCGACACGTCCGACCAGACCTCCACCCTCGTCGGCCGGATCATTTCTCGATTCGACGCGCTCCCCGACTTTCCCTCGCTCCGGGCTGCCTATCTCATTTGGCGCGAGCCCTACATGACCGTCGGCGGCGATACGTTCATCCACGACGTGATGACGCGGGGGGGCTTCGAGAATGTGTACGGGGACCGGACACGCTACCCCGAAGTGACGCTCGACGCCCTCACGGAGATGGACCCTGACGTCGTTCTGTGCTCCAGTGAACCCTTCCCTTTCCACGAAAAGGACAAATTCACGGCGGACCTCCATGAGGCGCTCCCCGACACGCCCCTCGAAATCGTCGATGGCCAGCCGTTCTCGTGGTACGGCCCCCGTCTCCTCGATACCCCCGCGTATCTAAAAGATTTACGGGAACGTCTTCCCACTCCTCACGCCGTGTAGTGCACCACAGCCCTCCGAGTGAGCTCCCTCCCGACACGACCGCGTCCCGACCTCTACACTTCTCTCGGCACTCGCGCTTCAATTTTGCTCCTCTGACCGTTCCTCTTCGCGAAACGAATGGGGCTTTCCTCACACCCCCGTGCTCTCCAGGCGATATTCGCAAGTTGGAGGCAGGAATCTCCCCACGCTCGACCACGATTTTGACGCGCGACCGTCCTTCCCTGCTTTTCTATCTTGTCCCTCCACTCGATCCTCAATACCTTTGAGGCAGATCGGTTTCTCAGAACGTGTTATCCCTGCCATGCCCTCCTCAATGTCCGTCTCTCTCACCTGCGCTGTTCTCATGCTCCTCCTCGCTGGCTGCCAGGCGTCCGGCTCAGAGAAGAACCTGTCTGTAGAAGCCCGAGCCGATAGCCTCGCACAAGCCCACCTTCTCGTCGATGGGCACATTGACCTCCCCTACCGCCTCGACGACTTCTACGAAAACCCGGCTGACTCGACCCTCGGGGGAGACTTTGACTATCCCCGTGCCCGGGCGGGCGGCCTCGATGCTCCCTTCATGTCCATTTACATTCCAACCTCCCTGCAGGACACGCCAGGCGCCGCAACGAACCGGGCCAACCGTCTCATCGATCTCGTGGAGCACATCGCGAAAGAGCATCCCGACAAATTCACGCTCGCAACGTCGCCGGAAGAGGTGCGGCAAATTGCGGAGACCGACGCCGTTTCTCTCCCCATGGGCATGGAAAACGGGGCCGGCCTCGGGGGCGACCTCGACAACGTGGAGCACTTTTACGACCGCGGCATCCGCTACATCACCCTCACGCACGGTACGCACAACCGGATCGGCGACTCCTCCTACGACGACGCTGAACCACGGTGGAACGGACTAAGTCCATTCGGCGAGAACGTGGTCGCCGAAATGAACCGCCTCGGCATCATGGTCGACGTTTCCCACGTCACCGACCCAACAGCGGTCGACGCAATGGCAGTGTCCGAGGCCCCCGTTATCGCATCCCACTCGTCTTGTCGCCACTTCACACCCGGCTGGGAGCGCAACGTGAGCGACGAACTCATTGAAGAAATTGCCGACACAGGCGGGGTTGTCATGATCACCTTCGGCTCCTCCTTCCTGCGCGACGAGTACCGGGACCAGGACGATCCCCTTCGGGAAAAAGTCCGGTCTCATATTGACTCGATGGGATGGGAGAACGACTCCCGAGAGGCCGTCGCCTACGAGGAGGAGGTACGAAAGAACAATCCCATCGGGACCGTAGAGGACGTGGCCGATCACATTGACCACGCCGTAGATCTCGTCGGGGTAGAGCACGTGGGCCTTGGCTCCGACTTCGACGGCGTCTTTGCGCTGCCGGAGGGCCTGCAAGACGTCTCGGGCTACCCGAACCTCGTCGCTGAACTGCTCCGCCGCGGCTACACAGAAGACGAGATCGCTAAAATTCTCGGGGAGAACGTCCTGCGCGTGTGGTCGGAAGTGGAGACCACCGCCGAGCACCTCCAGGACTCGTAACGAAGGATCAGGGGCGCGGGGGCATCGGCACCTTTTCGTCGGCCGTTTGGTCCTCGGGGGCCATCACGTACCGCGTGTTCTCTTTGGTCGCGGCGGGCGCCGGTTTGCTCGGGGCCACCGCACGCCAGCGCTGGTACCAGATGATGGTCCCCGTGATGGACAGCAGGGCGGGCGACAGCCCGAGAATCACGTACAGCCACTTCACGAGAAGTCCGCCGACGGCACCGACGTGGAGGGGATAGAAGGTTTGGAGAAGCTGCGCCCCCCAGGGGGCCTCCCTTGCGTCATCCACCCGCAGGATCTCGGCGTCCGAAGGGTGCACGTAGGCGAAGCTGCGTCCGTTGGGGTGCCACTCCGGCGGTGTCCGCAGGCGAACTGTGACGGGCGCCTCGGGTCCCTCTGGAAAGTAGAGGTAGGTGGGCTCCGCCTCGGGAAGAATGCGGTTCACAGCCTCCATTGCCTCACGGTACGACGCGGCTGCGGACGCCTCTACGCCTTGCTCCTTGGCGAGCGTCGGGGCAGGTGGAGGCCAGGGCTCTGTGGCCGTCACAGTGGAGATGAGTCGCTGGGTCGTCGGATAAAAGACTAAGGCACTCCCCGTGAGAGCCGTCAGCAGCAGGAAAAGCGTGGCATAAAACCCACCGGCCCGGTGCAGGTTGTAGTTAAATCGGATACCACCCTGTCGCCATGAGATGCGAAGGGCCTGCCCGAACTGCTTCAGGCGCCGCGGCCACCACAAGACGAGCCCCGTTGCGGTGAGCAGAACGAGCAGCAGGCCGCTTGCCCCCACGATGATCCCGCCCGTCCGCCCCGCGAGCAGTTCCACGTGCAGGCCGACGATCGTATTTACGAGCCCCTCGTCCGGCATTCGTTCGCCGAGGATTGTTGCCCGATAGGGGTCGACGTACACGGTCGCGGCCTCCGGCCCGAGCCGCACTACCACCGGGTCGGTCGGAGCAGTCGGCAGGTTGGCGATCCACAATGTCGCGTCGGGATGCGCTTCCCGGACCGCCGCAACCACCGCGTCCACCGAGGCCCGCTCGCCCGACGGCGAGACGTGGTGTAGGTCGGACCGTAGCCAGCCGCTGATCGTATCCTCGAAGACGAGCACGCTCCCACTCACACTGATGACGATGAGCACCCCGCCTAGGGCTAGCCCCCCGTACAGGTGGATCCAGGACGAGACGCGACGAAGAATAGACATGCGGCAGGGGGGAATCACTCAGCACACAAACTCGGGACGAACGCCACTACCAGGTAACTGAGTAGGAGAGCCGGACGTTGCGGCCACGCCCCGGCGTGTACGATCCATCGAGAGCCGGATACTGGGAGCGCACGGGAAAGTAGTAGTTGTCAAACAGGTTCTCAATCCCAATCGTCAGGGCACCGGGTCCAACCTCGACGCGACTCGACAGGTCAAACACTGTGTACGGCGACACGCTGCCCTGCGCGTACGAGTTGGACCCGGGAAAGACGTCCCGGCTGCCGGAGTACAGCACCTGCAGCCGTGCCGCCCACACCTCGGTCGGCGTTACCTCCGCGTACCCGGTAATCTTCTCCGGTGGAATGCGGTTGCCGGGCAGCGGCGTCTCGTAACTGCCATTGTCATCGGCGTCGCGCTTGCCCTTTACCCACGAGAACGTGCCCCCCACAGCCAGCGGATCGGTTACCTGGAGATCGGTGGTCAACTCCACACCGTAGACATGCTCGGGCGAGCGCACAATTTCGAAGTCGGAGCCGTAGGAGCTGCCAAGCTCGGACGTTGTGTAGTACCCCGTCGCGGTCGCGGTGAGGCGTTGCGTCCCCAGACGAGCTCCTATCTCATAGCTGTTCACCGTCTTGGCCTCCGGATTGAGGACTTCGACCGACTCGGCCGAGGTACCGCGAAGCACGCGTCCGATCTCGCTCACCGCGAACCCTTGCTGGAAGGATGCGAAAAGGTCGACCGGCTCCGCAACGGTGAAGACACCCCCTGCATTGAAGGCGAAGTTGTCATAGGTCAGTGTCCCCCCCTCCACATCGTTGCGCTGGTCAGGGGTACCGTCCCCGTTTGTGTCAAACTGCGGCCGAAGCGTCGTGTAGTCCACCACATCGACCGACAGCGCCTCGTAGCGCGCGCCGCCGCGGAGCGTTAGACGGTCGGCCAGCGGGACCCGGAGCTGTGCGAACGGGGCCGCACTAGTCTGTGTCATCTCCGGCGCGAAGGTTCGACCGTCCGTGATTGGCTGGGCCGTCTGGTCGCGGAGCGCATCCACACCCCAGAGGAGCTGACTTCCCTCCGCCCCCCCGAGCGGGGTCGTCACGTCGAGCCGGAGACCCAACTTGGTCGACTCAACAAAGCTCTGCCCGCCCTCAGGAATGAAGCTGGAGTACCCAAAGTACGTCTCAAAGTCCTGCACGTAGGCCTGCGCTGACACCTGGCTTTCAAGCAGGTCGGTGTGCTCGTAGCGCACCTGCCCGACGACGTTTTCGGTACCAGGCTCTTCCGGAGGCAGGGTACCGGCCGATGCGGTGGCGGAGGTCGGCGTCTCTCCATACTTGCCGGGCTCCCGACCATACTCGAGATCCTGCCGGAAGGAGTAGTAGTTGACGGAGGCCAACAGGCGCTGCGACGATGCGACAGGCACGTCTACTTTTCCGAACAGACTCCATTCATCGGCGCCCGCAAGCCCTCCCTGTCCGCGCGGGTCCTGGGGGAGTAGGTTTTCGCGTCCGTCGTAGAACTGCCCCCAGCTCTCATAGCTGCCGCTGGCCACGAAGCCAACGCCCCCGTACCGACCGGACATTGATTGGTGCAGACGTCCCGTGAAGCTCTCCGATACGTCGGCCGCAGATCCGTGAACGCCTACCTCCGTGGTGGACTCCAACTCGGACGCGGGTTCTTTGGTAATGATGTTGATGGCCCCGCCGGTGGCCCCGTAGCCGTAAAGGGCACTGGCTCCGCGCACGACCTCGATCCGCTCAATGGTCTCCGGGCTCGAGGTGCGCAGCGAGCGGGCACCGTCCCGCAGCGGCGTGTTCTGGGGCACGCCGTCGATCATGACAAACGGCGAGCGGCCCCGCATCGTCTGGCCGAAGTTACTGAGCGAGCCGTTGCTGGGAGCGAGGCCAGGCACTGTCTGCGCGAGCATGTCGCCGAGGTCGCCTGTGACGGCATTCTGCGACTGCAGGTCCTGCGGGCTCAGCACAGACACCGACGAAGCCACACTGCCGAGTTCCTCCTGGGTGCGGGTGGCGCTCACAACAACCTCCTTGAGCCCGTACCGCTCGCTCTCAAGCTGCAGCGAGACGCGACGCCGCGTGTCTGCCTTGAGCATCATAGTTTGCGTTGTCTGTGTGTACCCGACCGCCGACGCTACGAGCTGGTACGTACCCGGTGACACCTCTTCAAACTGAAACGTGCCGTCGGGACCCGTACTCGTGCCGGCCACTCGTTCGCCTCCGTCTGTCTGCGTGAGGACGACATTGACGCTGGGGAGAGGCCGATCTTTCCCGTCGGTGACGGTGCCATGGACCTCCGCGGCCTGCCCGTAGACAGGTGACATCAGACCGAGGCCGAGAAGGAGGAAAAAGAGAAGAGTCGAAACGTAGCGCATCGGAGGAGAGGGACAACTTTGACTGATCTCGTTTATCTGGACTGATTCTAAATAAGAGTCCAGTTTGGAGACATCAATCTTCTCATCGACGATTCACGTCGATGCGGCTCGGCGACCTCCGCGTTTTTTAGACCAGCAGCGCGAGCCGCCGGGCCGGGCGCGTAACGGCTACGTAGAGAAGAGCCTCCTGCTCGTCGCCCCGGCATACGCGCAGATCGCGGTGATCCACGAACACGGTGTCGTAGGTGGAGCCCTGCGCTCGGTGCACGGTGGTGGCGTACGCGTAGTCGACCTGCGCAAACCGTTCGCGAAGCTCAAAGAAGCGCTCCCACTTCGACCCGTCGTCCTTGGCCTTCTCCCGACGGCGGTCGAGCGCGTCCTCGTAACGCTCAACCTCATCTTCGTGCAAGACGTGGACGGTGCGCGTGAGGCCTTTGCCGGGGGTGCGCACCTTCAACTTCCACGTTTTCCATTCGCTCTGATCGTCGGCCTCGAAGGTTTCTACGCTTGCCCGCTTGACACGCACCTCCTCGCTGTTGGTAAGACGCTGGACGCCTTCGTGGTACCACGTCTCAGTGCCCACTAGCCACTCGCCCTCCACAAAGCGATCCGCATCGGCCCCGTAGCGCTCGGCGCGAATCTCGCGGTTATAGCGGCGGACGGTCTTGTTGCGGTAAGCGAGCACACGGGCGTGTGTCGCATCTTCGGCGAAGGCCTCTGTGTCGAAGGCCCGGAGCACGCTGTCTAGAAACTCCTCGCGGTTGCGCGTTACCGCGACACCCTTCCCGTCCTCGAACTTGCTGCCGAAGCGGCCGTCAGCCCCGGTGCGGATTTTTGTGGCAAGCTCCAGAATGGGGTTATCGGCCGCCTGGCGATGGATCGTCTCCAAGATGGGCCCCGGCACGTCGAGCGCGGGCGACGGCTCCTCGTTCACCGGGGGAAGCTG
>CAYRPX010000087.1:2278-11162 GCA_964426195.1 uncultured Salinivenus sp. | reverse complement strand
GAGCGGGTTGCGCAAGTTGCATCGATGCCGAGAGTTTTAAGATGCAATCGCCCTGAACGGGGGGACTGCACGCTTGACATTGGATCTCATACGTTTCAGGGGAAGTCCACAGTGCGAGGAGAAGAACAACCTATCAACACCACAACCCAGCTAGGCTCTTCACGCTCGAAGATGTCCGGTCCTGACGCCTACGAATTTATCCGGACCTGCCTTTCGCATCGGCCCGTAGCGGCACGCCGGGAGGTGGCCCAGTCGTTCCTTGAGGCCGACGCAGACTGGGAAACCCTCCAGCGGGAAGCCCGGCGGCACCGTGTTCTTTCTCTCTTTTATCATGTCCTTGAGAAACTGCTCGGCCCTCGCCTTCCGTCCCCGATCCTCGACCGGATTCAACAGCACCGTCGGGGCGTTCGAGTACAGAATACGTTCGTGATCCAGGAGCTGAAACGAGTCACCCAGCGGTTTGAAGAAGCAGGAGTCCCTCTCCTAGTTATGAAGGGTCCTGTGCTTGCCGAAACAGCATACGGGGACATTGCCCTGCGACAGTCGGTGGACGCGGACGTAGCCGTTCCCGAAGACCAGTTTTCAGAGGCTGATCGTCTATTGCAAGAAATTGGATACGAGCACGCAGCAAAGCGAAAAGCGCTAACCGGGTGGCGGAAGAGTCTTGCCCGCTATCTCGACGGCCAATGGGAGTTTGCGCGAGGGAACGCCTTTGTTTTAGACGTCCACACCCGCCTGATGCCGCCTCGATATTCCTTCCCTTCCGACTTTCACCGGTTCTGGCAGCGGGCCAGACGTGTGCAGCTCACCGAAGAGGCGGCAGTTCAGGGCTTCTCCCCGGAAGATCAGGTTTTAGTCCTGGCCCATCATGGAATCAAAAACCAGTGGCGGGCTTTGCGACACGTCGTGGACATCGCAGCTGTTGTACGTGAAGAAGAGGACCTAGACGGCGAGCGTTTGCTCTCCAGGGCGGAAAAGATGGAAGTGACCCGAGCGCTGATACTGGCCCTGTGCCTGGCCGGTGATCTCCTGGACATCACGCTTCCGACTGATGACAATGAGTGGTCGTTGAGCGACTCCATGCAAGACGTTGCTGCGGCTATAAAAACCTATCTGCAGAACCGATCTCGAAAATCGGCGCTTACGTACCGGGAGCGGGTGCAGCTCCAGGTCGTGACGAAGGACACCTTGGGCGGCCAACTCCGCTACGCCGCCCATTCACTGCTGCAACACCTCTGGTCTGTGCTTCCTCGACCCTGAAACCCAAACTTGCAGGCTATCAGTACGCGCCCCGCGCGAACACCAGACCCGGCTCAACTTTCCAAGTGGGCACTTGACTGCCAAACTAGTTCCTCGCCGGAGCCATTTTTCTTCCACGTGTGCTAGCAGCAACCCACTTGGCCGCTGGGGTGCACCCAACACCTATGGCGAGGGATTCTCACCCGCTTGTTGCTCTACGGATCCGCCTTCTCCCGTCTCATGAATAAGGCTAACCTGTCCGGGCTAACCAAAGAGATGAGCAACGCCAGGGGTCTGCTTTTGTTGATCCCTCGGGCCCTCGGGCTCGTCTGGGAGGCCGCCTCGCCGTGGATGCTCGCATGGGTAGGGCTACTGACAATTCAAGGACTCTTGCCCGGAGCGAGCGTATATCTCACGAAGTGGGTGCTGGACGCCGCGTCTCAGGCGATCGGTCGAGGGTTGGCGTGGAGCAACGTGCAAATCATCGCGATTCCAGGCGGCCTCATGGCCCTCATCCTTCTGCTCCAACAGGTGGCACGAGCTGCCACGGGTTGGGTCCAGACGGCCCAGTCCGAGCATGTCGAAGACCACATCCAAAAGCGAATTCATGACCAGGCGGGTCGTCTCGATCTTGCTTTTTACGAGTCGTCCAGCTACTACGACACGCTCCACCAGGCCAGCAGTAAGGCCAGCGGAAAATCGCTAGAGGTACTGCAACAGTTGGGGGGAATTCTACAGAACGGGATCACGCTGATCACAATTGCGGCAATCCTTATTCCTTACGGCCTCTGGATTCCACTCGTGCTTATCTTCAGCACCGTGCCTGCGCTGTACGTCGTCGTAAAACACAACCGTGAGTACCATCACTGGTGGGAGCGGCGCACGGTGGACCAGCGGCGAGCCCGCTACTACGACATGTTGTTGACGTACGACTTTGCAGCGCAAGAAATTCGGGCGTTCGATTTGGGTGACCATTTCGCCAAGGCATACAGCGATGTGCGGGAGTGGCTCCGCGGCGAGCGTATCGAACTCGAGAAGAACAAAAGCCTGGCGACCATTGGGGCCGGAGCGGCGGCCCTCACGGGAATGGGCGCCGTCATGGGATATATGGTTTGGCGGGCTATGCGAGGTTTGGCGACGATCGGTGATCTCGGCCTGTTTTACCGGTCGTTCCGAGAGGGACAAGGCCTGATGCGGACTCTACTCCAGAATGCCGGGAAGCTCTATACAAACGCCATGTTTCTGGAGCACCTCTTCGAATTTCTCTCGTTCGAGTCTACAATCCAGAATCCGGAGATCCCACGTGAGGAGGCCCCTATCCCTCAAGAGGCGATTACCTTCGAGAACGTGTCGTTCCGATACCCGGAGACGGAGAACTACGTGTTGGAAACGTTCAACCTCACGCTGCCAGCCCGAAAGGTGACGGCCATTGTTGGCGAGAACGGAGCTGGCAAAACGACGCTGTCCAAGCTCTTGGTCAGACTGTATGATCCTCAGGAGGGGCGCATCCTGATCGATGGAATCGATGTCCGCGAGTACCGCGTCCAGGACCTCCGCGAGCAGATCACGACGCTGTTTCAGCAGCCGATGCGGTACCAAGCTACTGTGGCCCAGAACATCGCCCTCGGGAACGTGCGCGGCGAACACAGCCGAGAGGCCCTCGAAAAAGCGGCTTGCAAAGCTCTAATCCACGCGACCATCCAGGATCTTCCGCAGGGCTACGACACGCAGCTCGGCCACTGGTTCGAAGGAGGGACCGACCTAAGCGGTGGACAGTGGCAACGAATTGCCCTCGCGCGGGCCTACTACCGTGACGCCCCCCTGGTCGTCCTCGACGAACCGACGAGCACGATGGATTCGTGGGCGGAGAACAGGTGGTTGCAAAGCTTTGGGCGCCTCGTCGACGAGGGCCGGACGGCCCTCATCATTACTCATCGCTTCACGACAGCGATGCACGCAGACACCATCCACGTAATGCACGATGGGGAGATAATCGAGTCCGGTACGCATGAGGCACTTTTAGACCAAGACGGACGCTACGCCAAGTCGTGGCGGGCGCAGGTGGAACACGGATGGCGAGCCGCTGATGCAGAGCAGGAGGAAGGCCCCATTGCCCAGTCGTTCTCCCCGGGAAAGTCCCCGCAGCCTTAAATACATACTCAAGGAAGGCACATGCGAAGGCGACTCCATTAAACCATACAGCTATGGCTTCTCTTGCTGACTCAATTGAGCCAACGGACACGTTTGCAAGTGCCGAGGTAGGAGAAGAGCGGATTCTCTTAGATACTGAGAAGGGAGAATACTACGCCCTGAATCCGACCGGCAGCCGTGTGCTTCGCGTTGTGGAGCAGACGGGCCGCGTGCCAATTCGGAGTGTCGTCGACCATTTGCACGCCGACTTCCCGGACGTAGACTATGACCGCCTCTCCAAGGACGTACTTGCGTTCGTCGATGAGATGGAGGACTTCGGCCTTCTCCTCGTCCACGACTGATCTCCGTCACCGAGAGGCGCGGAGGCGAGCCGCTGCTCAGCCCCGTCCTTCTCACCGGGATGAGCGGCGTTGACGGCATTTACCACGGAGACAGCCGCCCAGCGGACAGAAGCCTCCTTCATTATCTCCTCAACCCGCAGCTCTCCATTGAGTCCCATGGTACGGGGAACCCCCGTCGAATGTCCGTGGCACTCGGGCCCCTTGTGATATGCAAGCTCCGGAAGCGGGCCGCGAGACACCGCCGCTTAGGGGGTCAGGAATAACTGGGAGAAACGCTCTCGACCCGCTTATTGCTGTCTGCACCCCCCACCTTAGGCTTAAATGTTTGAATTCTCGGATCAACCCAGGCGTAGCTAATTTGGGCAAGCGTGGCAAAAATTATCGAGTTGAGAAGCTGTTTGGCGGATTGTCTGAGGCCACCCCGGCGAGTACTCGGTCTCTGCGCTCCCAGCGCCGCGCCTGCGTGGTCCTCGTGCAAAACGGCTTCTGCACTCGCCTGGTAGTTCCAACGAGGCTTGATTGGGCCCCGTTTTGTACTTCGACCAGAGTGTCTCGATGATCTCACCCATTCGCCAAACAGCTTCTGAAATCACCGAAAACGAAGGGACTCGAAATGAACGCTTACGGAAATCCCCTAAAGGTTCTCGGTAGCATTTTTCAAAAGCTGTGGCGGCATTCCTGGCGAAATTGGGGACTGCTTCTGTATGCAGGAGGGCTTACCGTCTGTATCCGGGTCGGGCTCTCAATATCTTCCCTCAGCCCCGTGGCGCGGAGGCTTCGGCTCGTAGCGACGGGGCTCCCTCAACGGACCTCTGCAACCCCTCAGTACCGCATACGGGCCTCCTGGGCCGCCCGAGCGGCGGGCCAACGCCTCCTCCCTAAGCGGCCCTGCCTTACGCAGGCTCTCGTTCTCCAATACCTCCTGCTCCGCCGAAGAGACGACGCGGCCGAGCTCCACATCGGCGTTACAAAAGACGACGGGAACCTTTACGCTCACGCGTGGATCGAGCGCGAAGGACACGTTCTGATTGGGGGGGCACGTTCCCCCGAAAGGTATGAATGCTTCGGCGACCTGGGGCCAAAGATAGAGCCTGTGCATTCTACTAAGACATCCACCTGACACAATCGCCTTCTTGAAAGGCCCAACGCTGTCGTCCTAGGTTGAAGCAAGCAGTTCGGGAACGTCTCGTCCCGGCCCGCTCCCTCCTAGTTGGAGTACTCTCGGACATTCACGGCAGACCGACTTCCCCCTTCGCTCATGAGCGGCCTCTGTGGATGCATACACCACGATGACCGGCCTGGAATTGCCAGGACGCTGTCCCGGATGACCAGCGCGGCTTCATACCGCGGGCCAGACGGTATCCGCACGTGGACCGGAGACAATGCCTCACTGGCCCACCTCGCGCTGGATGTAACAGCTAAGGACAAGCGGGAGAGCCAACCCCTCGTTCAGGAGGATCTCGTCCTCGTCGCGGACGCCCGCATCGACAATCGTTCTGATCTGCGGTCAACGTTGGATTCGCATCTCCGCACCTCGGCGCCAACGGACGCAGACCTGATTCTCGCCTCCTACTGTAACTGGGGGACTGATTGCCCCGCACATTTAATCGGGGACTTCGCATTCGCAATCTGGAATCGGGACGAGCGCCGTCTGTTCGCCGCCCGCGATCCGATGGCGATGCGTGCGTTGCACTATCGCGTCGAGCCAAATCGGATCCTTTTCGGGACCGATGTCAAGCAACTACTCGCCGCCCCAGACGTCCCCATGGAACTTGACGAGTCGATGGCCGCGGCCTACTTGGCTGGCAATTTCAACGATCTCGAGCACACGTTCTACGACGACATTCGGGCAGTTCCACCGGGACATGCGGTCAAAATCACCTCGGAGAAAACTGATTGTTGGCGATACTGGGACCTCGATCCAGAGAAGCGCCTCGACTACAACCGGGACCGCGAGTATGTCGAGCACTTTCGTAGTCTTTTTGCGCAATCCGTTCAGGACCGACTCCGCAGCGACCATCCTGTCGGATTGATGCTGAGCGGAGGACTCGACTCCGGGAGCGTCGCGTCAATGGCTGGATTGCTCCACGAACAGGATGGTCCCGAGCTAGCCCCGCTCCGAACCTATTCGTGGGCGTTCGACAGCCTCTCGCAGTGTGATGAGCGCTTTATTAGCGACCGGATCGTCGAGCGGTATGGATTCTCCTCCACGCCTGTCGACGCAGAGGCCGCTCCGCTCCTCAATGTCGATCCTTACATAGGACCTGACCAGGATTCCCCGTACGTTGGGGGATTTCATGGCCTCGAAGAGCGCAGTTTGCAGCGTGCAAAGGCAGAAGGGGTCCGTCGTATGCTAACGGGACATCGGGGAGACCTGGTAGCCGGAGGATGGCTTTTCGATTACCGCCGACTGCTTTGGGCCGGAAAGTGGGGCAAGTTGGGGAAGGCCCTCCGGGCTCACGTTCAACATACGGGGGTCCCATTGCACCGGACGATCGACATTTATCTGCTTCGTCCCCTCTTGTCGGCACTCTGGCCTTCGGGCCGAGCCGAAGTGCTCCGCCGTCCACTCCGACGGATCTATCGGGCCCTACGTCCGGGCGACTCGTCAGTCCTTCCCTTCCCCCCCTGGATTCGGTCCGCATTTGCCGAGCAACATACGCCCCTCCCGGCTCCACCGGAGGCCCCCGATATTATCCAGAATTACGTGCGACGGAGTCGCTACCGGAGACTCCTCATGCCGACACACATGCGGGTGGCGACCGCCGCCGAACGGCAGGCCGCACGGCACGAAATGGTGATGGCCGATCCGTGGAGCGATCGTCGGCTGGTTGAATTTGCGTTTGCCGTTCCTCCCGCTGCCTTGTGCCGCACAGGACAGAACAAGTGGCTGGTTCGGAGGTCGATGAAACAAATTATGCCGGAATCGGCCCGCAAGGGAGCAGAGAAAATTAATCCATATCTCCTACACAGACGTGAGCTAGAAGATCACCTTTTCGGACTCGCATGTGACCTTATTACAGAACACCCATTCTTACAGATAGCCATCGACCCCGACACCTTTAAGGCGTGCTGCCAATCATATCACGAGGGGGAGCAAGTGGAGGATCGGTTCTGGCACACCCTGACGCTCGGCGTCTGGCTCCGGAAGCACTTTTCAGGGGGGAGCTTTTCAGGAGGAAGGGAAAGTTTTGAGTAATGTCGCAACATCTGCTTCATCAGAACCGACAGCTGTCCCGTGAGCGATACGAATGAAATGAGTGAAACGAACGAGCACTACGAACCGCCAACCCTCAAGGTTTGGGGGAAGGTTGAGGAGTTTACGGCAGCGGGGTGTACGAGACCCGGTGGGGACGCGAAGAGCGGCAGCGTCCTTGCACCCGGCCTGGATTCTGAAAGCACTGATAAGGGCAAGTGTACGTTTTAATACGGAATCGGCGACTGGCGGCTGCCGAGCGCTATGAGTTCGCCGACCCGTGATCAATACTCAATTTTCGGAACCGTCCCTTTGACAAGTCTCGGGAGGACTCGGAATTCCCCTCGGCACGACGATTATCTGATTTCTCCGTTTCAGAGAGGGATCGCTGCAAGCCCTGATTCTACAAGCCCTGATTTTAAAGGGAATGAGGAGGTGTCTCGTAAGCTTGGTAGGGCACCTCCATGTGGGCACCCTGAGTGCCTGTCACCTATACGTCACGGCTTGCTTGGAGGCGTTGGCACCGAGTGCTTCTCCGATTTGTTTTCACCGGGTCATTGCCCTCATGTCCAAGACGCCGCACATCTTTGTCTTCCCGACTTCAAAGGCTGCTCACGTGCCGACGAGCCTTTACGGCGAGGAGGAAAAGCGGTGGAAGACTCTGGCCCGCGTTGTCGCGGAAAATGTTCGACAGAACTCATCGAACCGGACGGCCGTCGTGCTGCGTCCGGACGCGAAGCCGACGCTGGCGGTTGCGGGCTGGTTTACCCCGTCGGAGGCCGCACACGTTCGGACAGCCATCCCCTGGTTTGTTGATACCCTTTCTCGCCTTCGGTACGCGGACTACTCCCAGGTTGAAGCCGACTGTATCCGTCTCGGGGAGACCCTTCGAGAACATCTTTCGAACAAGACCCTACAGAACGCCTCCTTCGTGAGCATCCCGAGGGGCGGGACCGTCGTTCTCGGTCTGCTCAGCTACGTGCTGGATCTCGATCACTGCCAAATCGACCCGCGGGACCTGACCACCGGCCCTCTCGTTGTTGTTGACGATTGCTTTCTCTCTGGCGCTCGCCTTGCACGCTTCCTCAACAAACATCCGTCTCCCTCGGACGTCGTCGTAGCGGGCCTCTACGCCCATCCGGACCTCCGAATGGCAGTCGAGCGAGAGCAACCGCGGGTTCACACCTGCATGACAGCCCGGGACCTGACGGACCACGCGCCGGCGATTTACGGAGACGACTACGAGGCCTGGAAAACCCGCTGGAAACACCGGGAGGGAGGACTGCGGTACTGGACCGGCATCACTGAGCACCTCTGCTTCCCCTGGGGCGAACCGGACTACAAGTTCTGGAACGCCGAAGCAGAAACTATAGATCGAGCCTGGACGGTCGCCCCGCCGGAGCAGTGCCTACAAACCCAGTTCGGAGCATCGACCAGTCCTGGAAGGGCGGTGCAGGTCCAGCATTCTGCCTCCGGTGCAATTCAGGTATCACCCGAAGTCTTTTACGCATCCTTCACAGACCGGGTCCTTATTAGGGGAGTCGAATCAGACGAGTGTCTCGAACTAGACGGCACCGCTGCCGACTTCTGGACGGCCCTCGTCACCAGTGAGACCGTCTCGGAGGCCCGAGCCTCCCTCCAGCAAAAGTACGACGTTGAACCCGAGTGTCTCGCCTCCGATCTCCGCCTGTTCGTTGATACCCTAATCGATCGCCGCGTTCTCAAGGAAGAGTCCACGGATGCACTCGCAATCTAGCACCCTTTCCCTCTCCAAAGTTGGAGTCTATGGGTTATCTCTGGCAACAGACCTGGACCTCATCCCAGACCTTCCTCCCCAATCCGGCGCTCCCGACTTGCGCGTGGTTGCGGGAGAAGCCCTCCTCGATTTGACGGATCGGGCTCCCCTTTACTCAAACCCTCCCCCTCAGGAAGCCGGTGAGACACCGGCGACTCGCCT
>CAYRPX010000087.1:0-2268 GCA_964426195.1 uncultured Salinivenus sp. | reverse complement strand
CTAACGCAGCAGAGTACTCCGTTACCCCTGAAAGCATCGAATATGTCCTCATCGACAGCGACTACGAGTATGGCCTGGAGCTCTGGCTGCTCGGAACCGTGCTCGCGTTTTGGCTGGAGTGGCAGAGCGTCCCAGCCCTCCACACCTCGGCTGTGGCTGTTAATGGACAAGCGGTAGGCTTTATTGCCTCGAAACAAGGGGGCAAGAGCTCCCTCGCCATGGCACTCGTGCAACAGGGATGCCCCCTCCTAACCGACGATCTACTTCCCATCGACATAGAGGACGGCGCGATCCGCGGGCGACCCGGCTACCCACAGATGCGCATGTGGCCCGATCACGCTAAGCACTTCGTCGAGGACGCCGGGGCGCTGCGCCGCGCCCATCCCTACGTCGAAAAGCGGCGCATACCCGTCGGTACCGACGGCCTTGGTTCCTTCTGTGACGAGGCCCGTCCGCTGCAGGCTCTCTACCTTCCGGAGCGCACCAAGAAGACTTCCATCCAAATCCAGCCGATCGCCCCGACCGACGCCCTTCAAACCGTCCTTCGACACTCGTTCCTTCCTCGCCTCACGGAGTCCACGGGCTGGCAAACTCGTCGATTGAGGACACTTTCCCAACTCGTCGAGCAAATTCCCGTGCGGCGGCTTACATATCCCTCCGGGATTGAGCACCTGCACCGGGTTGCCGACGCAATTTTCGACGCCGAAGCATGAAAATAACACTGCTTCTGTTCGGAGCCGAGGTCCGCAGAAGCCCCTCTATGTCCTCGATCCCATATGGTCCGAAACTCGGTGCTAAAATTGCACCTAGCTACCATCTCGAGCAGTTGCAGCTTACGCCAATCTCGGGTCGAAAAACCATGACACCGCAGATGGTTGAAGGAAAATGAATCCGACATCTTCTCAGTCAAACCGCCCTTGGCGACATGGAGACCCGACATGCGCTCGTTTCGATCTACCTGCTATACCCTGTCAAAAGCGGGAGACCGTCATCGATGTTCACGAGTACCGAATAGATTGTTTCGCGAACTTGCCCGCTTATTAACGCCAAAACTGGCGTCAAACTCCGGTGAAGCGACCACTCCCCGTTGTCGTAGAGGCCTTGAGGGGGGTTGACGGCGAGGGGTCCTGAAAAAAGCGGCTCGCAGAGACGGAGGACCTGGACTCACTCACTCCGGTTCAAAACACTAACGGACGCTGTTGGCGGCCGATAGACACTACTCAGATAGACGCTACTCAGAGGCCATAGGTCTAATGAGACAGCCAGTTGAGTCGCCTTTCTACCGGCTCAACGAGAAAACACGAATGCAGTCGGCCTCAGGAGTTGGTTCTGACCGGGAATTGCTTGCATCCATGTTCGGTAGGCTTGCCGCTGCAATGCTGATTCTTATTCTTATACCTGTTTCTCACCGATAATGAGAGCCTCTTCCGGTCGTCAATTATCGAGCGGCATGACTCCTCGGTGGATCCGCACAATGCTTTTGATTCTCGCAGTTGTCTTGCTTCCATTCGGATGTCAGGATGAGGTTGCAAATTCCGACATGGACGAGGGTTCTGTTACGCTTGGCGTCACACCCGACTCGGTCACGCTCCTCCCGGGGGACACTGCGGAAATGGAAGCGAGCCTTCAGAACCTCCAAGGCGAACCAGTCACGGGCTATGAAATCACCTGGTCCAGTGACGACACTGCGATTGCCACCGTGGATGCTAAGGGCCGGGTCGTCGGTGAAACGCCGGGCTCCACGGGAATCACCGCGTCTGCAGAGAAGAACGGAGCAGAGACGCTGTCCGCCCGATCGGATGTGACCGTAGACGCAGAGGGTGAGTCATCCGACCTACTCACAAACTTAGTGCCTGAGGAGTACGAGATCGATTCGATGGGCGTGGGCGAGAATGTATATGTGGACCGAGGCTTTACTATCGACGTGGTGCCAGCGCGGTACGACGACTGGAAATATGTACGGACAGCCAACGACGACAAATCCGTCGAGGACGAGACCGCCATCACGTTCACTCTCACCGACACGGTCACCGTCGCGCTGGCCTACGACCAGCGGGCCACGACGATCCCGGCGTGGCTCGAAGACTGGGCGATCGCCGCCGACACCCTGGGTACGACGGACGCGGACTATGACATCTTTACGCGTGTGCTTGGCCCCGGGGAAATAGAATTAGGGGGAAACCAGAGTGGCGGCGCTGCGGGAGCGCAGAGCATGTACCTCCTGTTTTATACCTCCTCAGCGTTGCCGCCCGGAGGCCTTAAGGTCAG
>CAYRPX010000086.1:2065-11252 GCA_964426195.1 uncultured Salinivenus sp. | reverse complement strand
GGCTCCTCGCGAACGCTGTGGGCGTCGCCGAGGTCGTCTGCGGCGCGTTGATTCTGTTGGGCCTCTACACGCGCCTCGCCGCGGCGGGGACGGCTACGATCATGACGGTGGCAATCGTCACGACGAAGATTCCGATCTGGATGGGCGCGGGCTTCGGGCCGTTCGAGGTGCGCGAACTGAGCCAGTACGGCTTCTGGAGCATGGCCCACGCGATGCGCACCGACTGGGCGATGCTGCTCGGCTCCATCGTACTGATCATCGCCGGGGCAGGACCGTGGTCGGCCGATTCGGAATAGGGCCTCTCGCTCAAACCGCTCCGAACTTTCTCGCTCACTTGTTCTTCCGTCCCGTTCCCGTCGCATGCCCGATGCCCCACCCCTCGCCACTGAGAATCTGACCCGCGTCGTCGACGGCGAGACGCTGGTGAAAGACGTGTCGATCGAGGTGCGGGCCGAGGAGGTATTCGTCGTCTTCGGGCCGTCCGGCTCCGGCAAGACTTCGCTCCTGCGTCTCCTCAACCGCCTCGACGAGCCGACCTCCGGCACGGTCTTTCTCGACGGCACGGATTACCGCACCATCGAGCCCCGCACGCTGCGACGACGCGTGGGTTGGGTGCCACAGGCGCCCACGCTCATCGACGGGACGGTGGCGGAGAACGTGGCGTGGGGGCCTACGCTGCGAGACGAACCAGTGGACAAGGAGCGTCTGCACGAATTGCTCGACCGGTTGGGGCTGTCGGGCTTCGAGGACCGGGAGGCGGATCGGCTGTCGGGCGGGGAGGCCCAGCGCGTGGCCATCGCCCGGACCCTGTTCAACGACCCCGACGTCGTGCTGCTCGACGAGCCGGCGTCCAGCCTCGACAGCGAGGCGGCCGACCGCGTGGAGTCGCTCTTGAAGGACGTGATGGATGCCCTCTCGCTCACCGCCGTCCTCGTCACCCACGACGCCGCCCGGGCGCGACGGCTGGGGCAGCGGGGAATCCAACTTCAGGATGGTCGCGTTAGTCATTCGGGACTGATCGAGGCCATAGTCAGATGAGGGTATTTTTCAACGGTACAGGTCGATCCTCCAATGCTCCTCTCTGGACCGGAGTAAAGGCGGAATATGGAAATGCAAGGGTTTTGATCGCGGAAATCGATGATGGCTGGCACGGAGGCGCTCCTTATTGCAAACGCCACGTTGAGCAGTGAGTGGGACTGCTCTCGGAAGAGGTTGGTCGTGATGCTGCTGGGGCTTTTCTTGCGAGAAAACGACAAGATGATTTCACGTTGCTAAATTCGACTCAGTTAATGCATGGAGAGCACAGTCGACGATAAAAAACAACGACTTGGAGCCTACTACACGCCGGAGCGTGCATTCTGGCGGACTGGACTATCCAGTCGCCATCAGACAAGGTCCTTGAACCGAGCTTTGGAAAATGTGGATTTCTTCAGGCGGTTGTAGATCGATTGAGGGTTTATGGCTGTGAGGAGCCGATCCACAATATGCACGGATACGATATTGACTCGGATGCCTTCGAAGGCCCCTACGAATCACTGGTTCAAGAAAATGGGGCGGGTGACCAGTTTCAGGAGCGTGATTTCCTAAAAGCGACTCCAGTTGACCTTGGAGGGAGAAAATTCAACGTGGTAATTGGGAATCCCCCGTACGTATCCTATCACAACATGGAAGAGGCACAGCGAAAAGCTGCTGTTCAGGCAATACGAGGAAGCGGTTTTTCGCTGGAAAGGCAAGCCTCTGGGCCTACTTTGTTCTACACGCCTTCAGATTCCTCACAGAAGGAGGTCGTGTTGCGTGGATCCTTCCGGGGAGTTTCTTTCATGCCGACTATTCATCGACGATCATCGATGCGGTCACAGGGCACTTTGAGAAAGCAGTAGCTCTCCAGCTCGGAGAACGCATCTTTCGGAATGAGGGCACAGAGGAGCACTCCGTGATCCTTCTTGCCGATGGATGGAAGACTGAATCCCCGTGTGAGGAGCTGAGAGTTGATTACGTTCCGTCCCTTCAGTTCGTAATTTTAGGAGTGGTTTTAGGGGTCGTGGTGGATCTAATCGGCAAGTTAACTCCGTCAAGGAGAGCGTAGGAGACGAAAGCCCTGCGGCTGGGCGCCGTCCTGCCGGCGCTGAACGACCGGCCCGCCATCCTCATCAACCAACCAAATTGTATTCTTAGATCCCTCGCTTCGGAAGCGGTCCGAAGCCCTCGGTTTCTTCCTTGCCTCGATCGATTCGATGAGGCCCCCTTGTCGCTCTAGTCCCCTGTCCCACCCCGTCGGAGACGTTCGTCTGATCCAGACCGGTTTTGGGCAGTTCAAACACAAAGGCGCGGACCGCTCGACGGGCGAAATCGTCGTCCGACATTTTCTTCTAGCCTACTCGGCGCACATCGCGGCGGTGACGGTGCTCTTTCGGCAAACGATCCCCCGCGAGCGTTGTGAGGGCGTCGTTGCTCAGTTTGAGAGGTCCGGGTGGAGAGCCGACGGTCCGAGGAGATCTCCGTGTTCAAGACTCCAATCGGTGCCGAAGTATCCCCAGTAGTGGACGCCGTCCTGGCCATCGAGCAGCATGTCGGTGTCGAAGACGAAGAGGTCGGGAAAGCCGGCCGCGGCCCGAAAGTATCGGGTGGCGGCGGCTGCGCGCAATCCCGGGGGGCCGGTCCCCGTCACAACCCCCACGGACGCCCGGTCACTTCGGGGGCGAGGACGGACGAAGTAGGCCCCGAGGTCGTCGCTCTCGACCGTCCGGCTCCCCATCCTGATCCGGCCCCGTTCCACCTGAACGGGACTGTTTCCGAGGAGGGGGGACCACGCCGCGTTCATGTCGGCGTGGCCGTAGAGAATCACGCCGCGGTCGGGGTGGGCACTGGGCACAAACGAGGTGTCCGGGACCAGATCGACCGAGCTGTTGCCCCGATACCAGAACGTCTCAGCGTCAAAGCGCGCCTTTTGACGGGCCCATCCGTTTTCTGCCGGAGTGCCCTGCGTGCCGTAGACGAACAGCACGTCGTGCTGAAAGGCCAACTTGAATGGACCGTAGCGATGGGGGCCTTTCTGATCGGGGGAGGGTGCGTCTGTCGTCGTCCACCCACGGTCCGAGTGCGTGAGGAACAGCCGATCCGTCGTTGCGGCCTCTCCCCGAAGGATTATGCTGTCTCCGTCGAGCCCCAGGCGGACCGTGTCCGGCATGGGGAGGGCCCCGAGCCGGAGGGAGAGGCGCTTTACGTTGTCGGTCGTTCCCGTAATCGTCCCCTCCGTCGTGTCCTGAACGAGCGTTATTGAGCTGTAGGCCAGGGGGTGGTGTTGGGCCTCGATGCCGGCCCAGTGCGACCGGGCGCTGATGCCGGGATTGGCCGTCGTAAAGCGAAGCGTGTCTTGCTCGGCGGGCGGGGCAATCTCGTGCCAGTCGAAGTAGCGAAACACCGGCGGAAAGTCGAGGCTCTCGCTTCCCCACCAGTGGTCGGCCCCAGGCACCTCGTAGTACGCGAAATCCTTATGGAAGTCGCCCAGGGTCTCTCGCATGGCGCGCCCGTGGGCCGTGGCCACCACCTCGTCTTCAGAGCCGTGGACAATGTGGACGCCATGCTGTTGGAAGTTGCGGGCCAGGGCGTAGGTATCGCTCGGATTGCTGGCCCGCTCGACCTGCTTTTCGACAACGGTCGAGCCGGCAATCTGCTCGCCCGGCCGGTCATATGCACGGAGATTCGGATAGCTCGCAAACGGGGCAATGGCAGCGAACCGGTGCGGATGCGTGACGCCGACGTGCCAGGTCCCGTGTCCCCCCATCGAGTGGCCTGTGAGATAGGTTCGCTGCGGATCCGTTCCGTACCGCTGCTCCGCCACACGGAGGGCTTTCAGGGCGTTCTGACGGCCCCAGTCTTCCCAGTCAAAGCCGTAGGGGCGGCGGTTCGTGGGGGCGACGATGTAGGTATTGGGTTTTGGGGCGTAGGTGCCGGCCTGGCTCGGGGCCTCGACGGACGCCCCGTGCAGGGAAAGCACCATCGAGGGGCGGTTCTCAGACCGGGTCGTTCCGGCCGGCGGGACGACGCTGTAATACTGCACACTCCCATCGATGTCGCTACGAAAGGTGCGCTTGTGGGTAGTCCGGGACGACTCCACCACGTCAATTTCTGTCCGCAGCGTGTCAAGGGCTTCATCGGGCGTCCCTTGACGGACGAGGCTCAACGTCAACGGGGCGGAGCCGGTCGTGTCGGGACGAGTGGGCGGAATGCGCACATTGACCTTGCGCGTCATCCGGGGCGGAAGTCGAGGGAGACGCGTCGTCAGCGGATCTCCGTCTGCGACCCGGACCCGGAGAGCGAGGGACGAGGTGGGCGTCTCGGTCGTGTTGGTGACCCGCACGGCCCCCCACGTCGATTCGTTCGCGTCGATGCGCAGGTCCGGCAGCGTCAGGTCCTGGGAGGCGATCGAAACGGGCGAGGGGGAGCGCAGGAGCTGGACCCGCACGCGTCCCCACTCGCTGCGGAAGTAGAGGTGGTTGGTCCCCTCTTGGAGTCGAATGGGCTGGCGAAGCCATCCGTAGTCGTATGGGTCGCCCATGTGCTGCACTCCATTCACAAGGGCCTGGATGTGGCCGGAGGCGTGCAGAAGCACCGTTTCGGGCGCGTCGGCCTCGACTGAAACGTACAGATAGCCGCCCTCCAGCTGCTCCCCTTCAAAGTAGCCCTCCTCGTTGGCCGTCACGCGTGACCACTGAGAACTACCCGGGGCCCCGACCGGACTGCCGGGAGCGGGCGGTTCCAACGTTCCGCGCGCCCATCGGTGCAGCAGGGTGTCTTTGTAAATGGCCGACCGATCATACTCCACCGTTCCCGGAACGGCCAACCCGTTCCGAACCGTGCTGGTGTCCGGCCCCGACGAATCGGACTGTGCGTGAGCGGGAAGGGGGCCTGCACCGAGGGCAAGAGCGAAGAAGAACAGGAGGACAGGTCCAATCCGGGATTCTAGATACATGAGAGGGGGTAATGTGCGTCCCATCGAATTCCTTTGCGGTCTCATCGAACGGCCAAATTTTGATGGTGTCGATGCCTCGATCGTAGAAAAACTGGGCAATGTCTTCTATATTCTGCTCGTACGTCCATTCCTCTTTGATGCGGCCGCGTGCAGTCTGGTAGACGGGAATGCCGTCTTGCACTCGGCCTCCGATCAACTGGTAGACGGCACGTCAAGGGCCTGGAAATTCCTCTGCAGTGAGGATTTTCAGCGCCGAGAAACCGGGTCGCTACGGCCGGGGAGGCTGAGGAGAAATCGAAAACGTGGAAAGCGCAGCGTTGTTGGCGCCCAGGACGACGAGCGGGGCTGCTGGTCCCTCCTCGACGAGCGCAAGGCCGCGAATGTCCTTTGGAGCAGAGAACCCGCTTTCCCGGCTCCGCAGGGGGTCGAACGAGAGAGATCCCGAGTTGAGGAGCACGGTTCCTTTCTCGGCGTCGGCGCGGCCCCATTGGGGACGAACCGTAAAGTCGTTGCCTGCAAGAATGAGGTCGGAGCGTCCGTCGCGGTTCACGTCGCGGATTGTAACGCCGTGGATCGGTGCGAACTGTGCTTCCAGGGGCAAGGCCTGTCGCTGAAAGGTCCCGTCGTCCGCGCGGTGGAAGAGGCTTGTTTCGAAGGTCGACGCCGTGAGGCGAGTCACCTGCTTCCGCTCTTCGTCCGTCAGGATGTCGTCGATCGTGGACTGGGCGTACTCCTCATAGGAATCGAAGCGGGATTCGAACGGGGGAATGCTTTCCACCAGCACGTCGTGCCAGTACACCGGATACTCTTGGCCGTCGAGGTGATGCGTCATAATCGGGTCGACCGAGCCGTCCCGGGCAAAATCGTCCGCGTAGATGGCGGCCGGGGCGTCCGGACGGGCCTGCACCTGGGCATTCAGGCCGCGGTTGCCGGCCACGAGTTCCGGGCGCCCGTCCCCGGTGAGGTCCGCCGCGGCAAGACGGTACCACCACCCCTCTTCGTCCCCGAGGCCCATCTCTCCGGAAATCTCCTCAAATTGTCCGGTGTCCCCCGGTCGAAAGACCCGAATGGGCATCCACTCGCCGGCGAGCACAAGTTCAGAGGTGCCGTCGTCGTTCAAGTCGTGCCACAGGGCGTCCGTCACCATTCCGGGGGTAGAAAGGGCGGGAGCGGCGTCGGCCGTGACGTCCTCGAACTGACCGCCCGTGTTTTTGAGCAGGTAGCTGCGCGGGGCGAGCGGATAGCTGCCCGGCTGCACCCGCCCGCCCACGAAGAGGTCCGTCTGGCCATCGTCATTGTAGTCGTGAGCCGCCACCGTGCCCCCACTGCTCTCGATTGTGGGGAGGACGTTGGGGGCAAACGTGAACTGCCCCGATCCGTCATTCCGATACACTCGATCCTGGTAGCCGGAGGCGGCTCGGGCTGCCTTGCCTCCGCTCACGACGTAGAGGTCCTGGTCGCCGTCGCCGTCCACGTCAAGGAAGGTCGCGTCGATGTCCTCGTAGCCACGATGGCCTGAGAAAATGGGAAGGGAGGCCTCCTCGAACGAGCCGTCGGATCGTTGCACGAACAAGGTCGCGGACTGGCCGCGGGCGCCTCCGACAAAGAGGTCTTCCCGGCCGTTTCCGTTCACGTCGGCAACTGCAAGGGCCGGCCCGAGCCGGGAAAGCATGTGCGGGAGCAGAGGCTCTTGCTCAAAATCGACGTACGGGTTTTCCCGATGCGTGAACGCGAGGCCATTCTCGTCGGGGGCACTCTTCTCCAGGAGGGAGCGGGACTCAGAATCGGCCTCACGCTCAAAAGGCTGTGCCTCGTCCTGATGCAGCGTAAGGGTCTGATTGGCAGAAACCTGGGCACGGAGCTGACGCGTCTGGTCCGGCCAGGTGACCGTCACGTCGAGCGTATCGGCCCGGCCCACCCCAAAGGTCAGTGTCGAGGGCACGGCGGACTGAAAGCCCCGAGCGGGAACCATTTCCTGATGGAAGGACCGTCCCTCTTGCGTCGTCACCGTCACCGTTGCGCCTAGGCCGAGACGATTGTCCGTCTCTCCCTCCAGTTCAACGGTTAAGAAGTTATTGTTCGTCTGCTCCCGGGCATTGTTGCGGTAGACGAAGGCCTCCTCGTCGATATTGTTGACCGCAAGATCCAGGTCCCCGTCCCCGTCCAGGTCCGCGTAGGCAGCCCCGTTCGAAAACCCCTTCTGGTTAAGCCCCCACTCTGCACTCCGATCCTCGAACGTCAGATCACCCGTGTTGCGAAACGCGTAGTTCGGGATTGGGGTCGATGGCATCTGTTGGGCCAGGGCAGAGTTATTCGGATCGTCCTGCTTCTCCTGCGCGGGGATCAGCGTGTCATTGAGATAGTCAAGGTTCGTGTAGTCCCGCCGAAACCCATTGGTGACGTAGAGATCTTTGTAGCCATCCAGATCGAAGTCGGCAAAGAGGGACGCCCAGCTCCAGTCGGTGTTCGACACGCCGGCAAGCTGTCCGATCTCGCTAAAACTGCCGTCGCCATTGTTCAGATGCAGCATGTTGCGCTGGTACTGGTAGTAGAACCCCTTATACTGCATGAAGCGGTAGATCTGGAGGTCTTTGGGTCCCTTCAAGAGCTTCTGTCGTCGGTTGCCTTCCGCCAGCATGTCGGCGACGAAAATGTCGGGACGGCCGTCGTTGTTATAATCGGCGATGTCCGCCCCCATGGACGAATACGAGATGTGGTCGAGGTAGGCCCGAAGCGATTCTTCAAAGGTGCCGTCTCCCTGGTTGATGTAAAGAAAATCGTTCTCGAGGTAGTCGTTCGCGACGTAGATGTCGGGCCACCCATCGCCATTGACGTCGCTCACCGTCGCGCTAAGCCCATAACTGATTGGACTGCTCCGAATGCCGGCCTCCTCGGTGACGTCGACGAACGACCCGTCGTCGTTCCGAAAGAACCGATCGCCGGCCAGGGAGTCGCGTTGTTGCTTGATGCGGCCCATCCGGAATCGCAGGTACGACTCAGTGGGATGGTTGAGAAGGTACACGTCCAGATCCCCGTCCCGGTCGGAATCGAAAAACGTGGCGTGGGTCGAATAGGCGGGCGAGTCGAGCCCGTAGTCGGCCGCCCGTTCTTCAAAGACCGGAATGCCCGCCTCATTTACGCCCTGATTGATGTAAAGCTCGTTTCGGCGCTGCTTTTCGTCGAGGCGCCCGGACCGACAGACGTAGAGGTCGAGGCGCCCGTCGCCGTTTACGTCGGCCGTCGTCACGCCGGTCGTCCACCCGTCTTGGGCCTGCACCCCTGCGGTCTGAGCTACCTCCTCGAAGCGGAAGTTGCCCCGATTCAGGTAGAGGTGGTTCGGTCCCATGTTGGCCGTAAAGTAGAGGTCCGGTCGGCCGTTTCCAGTAAAATCGCCGGCAGCCACGCCCCCGCCGTTGTAGAAGTAGTCATAGTCGATCACATTCAGCCCGGGTCCCTCTTTGAGGTCGTTGCTGAACGAGATCCCCGTCGAGTCGGCAGGAAGCTGCTCAAACAGCATCGTTTGCGAGTCGGACGGGCCCGACTGGCAGGCCCCGACGAGAAGGGCGAGACACAGAAGCGTCGCAGTCCAGCGCACATTCATCATACATTCCGGTCATACAAACAAAAAAAGAGGTGGACCACCGGACGGTGGCCCACCTCCTACTACGTCAGACAAGATGACAACGTTCGGGGACTACTCGGCGTCCCACCACACGCGCGTTATCATATCGTTCGGAGCCTGCCCCGGCATGGCATCCAGATTGTCATTCAGGGAGACCTCGTCCCGGTGATAGAGCATGCGGCGAGGAATTTGCCCGTTTGTGTCGTTGCCCTCACGACCACCGCCGGGTCCGCTGCCCTCCATGTCCACCGGAGCTGTCTCAAGGTCCGGATAGCCGCTGCGCTTCCAGTTATTCCACGCCTCAATGCCGTTCATGTACGAGCCCGCCCAGTACTGCTCGTTAATCTGCTCGAGCTGGTCTTCCTGACTAGCCCCAGATTTGAACGGATTGTCGTTCAGGTACTGGTCAATCTCAGCGGCCGGGATCACAGCGTCGGAGCCATATTCCGCAAGCTGATTGAAGGCGGCCCGCACACCGGCCTCATAGTGCTCTTCGGCCGACAGTGGAGCAATCCCCCACCGCACCTGGGCTTCCGCGAGGAGGAGATGGTTCTGCGCGGCAGTGATGTGGAACAGCGGATCGGTTTCCCCCA
>CAYRPX010000086.1:0-1965 GCA_964426195.1 uncultured Salinivenus sp. | reverse complement strand
ACAGACGCGGGTCATCCCGGTCCTTCAACCATTCGACGAGCGTCTGGCTCGGGTATCCCATCTCCGAATTTTTCAGTGCCCAGCTATCGGGATTATTTCGATTCCGGCCCGGGTCTTCCTGGTGGAAGTACATGGCGTTATCGGCATTGTCCGTAATGACGCCGGCACCGCTTAGGGCCGCGTTGACTTCCTGTTGAGCCCAGTCCTGGTCACGCTTCACGAGGCGCATCGCGAGGCGAAGGCGCAGGGAATTCGCAAACTTCTTCCACTGCTGGAGGTCCCCCTCGTACGTGAGGAGATCCTGACTCCCGAATCCACTACCAGCACCATCGAGCTGACTCACCGCTTCGTCCAGCTCGGTGAACAGCTTTTCGTACACCTGCTCCTGATCCTCAAACGCCGGATTGAACGTCTGGTCCAGCGCTCCTTTCGCGGCGTCATCGAACGGGATATCCCCGTGCGCGTCGGTCGCCAGCTGGAAGATGTACGCCCGCCAGATCCGGGCCTGGCCAAGTTTCGGGTCGACATTCTCTCCGTTTTCCTTGGCCTGCTGCAGGAAGTTAATGGCGTGCTGAAGGTTCACGAGGGTATTGTTCCATACGCCATCCCAGAAGCGCTGAGCAGAGTTCTCGGTCCCACCGCCTCCTCGCCGGTTGTACTCATTTCCGGGCCCCCAGAACTCGCTCGGCGACGCCCAGTGTTGGATGGCCGCCCCGGCAAACCGGTGATTCGCCCGGTTCATGAGCGCCCAGTTTCCCGGCGTCTCAAGCTGGACTTGCGGGAACAGGAACCTCGGATCGAGCTCAGTGGGCTGGGTGGGATTTTCATTGGTGTCCCCGAAATCCGATATCGAATCGCAGGCGAAGAACACCCCGGGGAGCAAAAGGAGAACGACGAATTTAGAAATACGTGACATTTGAGATCTCATATCCTATAAGTCAGAGCAGTCATTGGCAGATCGAACAGGCAGGAAAATTAAGGCCCTGTGGCGGGGCCCGCCACAGGGCCCGATATTGGACTAGAACGTCAGGTCCACGCTGAATCCGTAGTTGCGCGTCGTCGGAGTGAGCGCCCCTTCGAGCCCCTGATCGTTGCTCGCATTCCTCTCCACGAGCGGGTCTACGTTGGGCACCGAGTCCTTGAGGTAGAAGAGATTCCGACCCGTCACAGAGATGCGCGCAGACTGAACGCCGCCAATCTCGCTAAGGAGCGACGTTGGAAGCTGATACGCCAGGCGAAGCTCACGGAGCTTCACGACATTGCGGTCGTACACAAATTCCTCCGCAATTTCGTTGCCGACGTGATTCCAGTAGGTCTCCGGGCGTACCTGCTGGTCCACGGGCGAACCGTCCTCGGACACACCACTCGGGGTCCAGCATCCCTCCGCCGGATACTGCTCCGTCGGTGAGGAGGTGGCGTCATCACACCCGGCTCTGCCTTTGAGCGTCTGCTCGTGCAGTCCAGCCTCGGTAGCCCACGCGTTCGTGGCGGAGAACACCTGCCCGCCCCACCGAACGTCGAACTGAGCACTGGTCGAGAAATTCCCGTAGGAGAATGAGGTCCCGAGCCCGGAACTCCAGTCCGGGGTGCCCTTCCCGAGCACCTTCTCTTCGCCCACGAGCGGCAGGCCCTCGTCGTTGTGGACAATATTTCCATTGTCGTCTCGGACGTAGGAGGTGCCGAAGATCGTGCTCATCGACTCGCCGACACGCGCCACGGACCGACCCGTCAGCACGCGGGACTGACCCAGCTGGACCTGAGGAAGACCCGGCCGCAGCGCATCGACCGTGTTTTCGTTTCGGCTGAAGTTGATTCGCCACGACCACCGCATATCGTCGGTCTGTATCGGCACCACGGTAGTCAGGACTTCGATGCCCGTGTTCGACAGCTCCCCGGCATTAATGACCCTTGAGCCATACCCCGTGGACTGGGGCACGTCGGCCGAGAGGATCTGGTCCGTCGTTT
>CAYRPX010000085.1:0-11265 GCA_964426195.1 uncultured Salinivenus sp. | reverse complement strand
CTCCCCACTCCTTCTCGTCTCGGGAGATTTGTTGAGCGGCCGGTACGCGGATCGTCTGGTGCGGCTGGAGGCAGAATTGCTCAACCACGTGACGATTGCGGGGCGTCAGGTGCTCACCATGCAGGCAGGGGATCACGTCTTTAATGCCTACCTGAACCGCTCCACGCTTCCCGATAGTCTTTCTCCACTGGAGGCGGGGAGCCGGCTTCACGTGGTTGGCATTTACCAGGTTCAGGTAGGGAGATTAGGAAGTACAATTTCTCCCCAGTCCTTTCATCTATTGGCTCGGGGGCCCTCGGACGTGGCGGTGGTTGAGCCGGCGCCCTGGTGGGGGTGGAAGCACACGCTTGCTCTCATTGGCGTGCTATTGCTATTGGGCCTCGGGGCGACGGCCTGGGGACTGACGCTCCGTCGGACGGTTCGCAAGCAGACGCAGATCATTCGGGAGAAGTTGGAGGCCGAGAAGCGGCTCAAGAAGGAGGCCAAGGCGGCCAGTACGGCCAAGAGCGAGTTTCTGGCGAACATGAGCCACGAGATTCGAACCCCGATGAACGGAATTATGGGAATGATCGAGCTGGTGCTCGACACGTCCCTCTCGAAGGAGCAGCGGGAGTACCTGTCGATGGCCGAGTCGTCGGCCCACTCGCTTCTCTCGATCGTCAACGACATCCTCGATTTTTCGAAGATCGAGGCGGAGAAGTTGGATTTGGAACGAGTGGAGTTTTCGCTGCGGGAGGAGGTGACGACGACGTTGAAGACGTTAGCGATTCGGGCCCATCGGAAGGGACTGGAACTGGTGATCGACATCGATCCGGCAGTGCCGGATCAGGTGGTGGGCGATCCGACACGGCTGTCGCAGGTGTTGGTCAACCTGGTCGGCAATGCGATCAAGTTTACAGAGGAGGGAGAGGTGGTGGTGACCGTCGAACCTCTGGGAGAAGAACTCCGGCCTGTGACAAACGGGGAGAGCACTTCGCCCGACGTCGATTCCGATGTGGAAGAGGAATTCGAAGAGTTTCCGATCGAGCTGCACGTCCGAGTTCGGGACACGGGCATTGGCATTCCGGAAGAGAAACAGGATCGTATCTTCGAGGTCTTCGAGCAGGCGGACATGTCGACGACTCGCTCCTACGGCGGAACGGGGCTGGGATTGGTCATCTCCTCGCGATTGGTGGACCTAATGGACGGGGACATCTGGCTGGAGAGCACACCGGGCGAAGGAACGACGTTTCACTTCACCGTGCGGCTGGGGCGAGGCGAGGAGACGGCGCCTGCAATGGAGATGCCGGCTCAACTGGAGCGCGCGCGCGTGCTAGTCGTCGACGACAACGCGACGAACCGTCACCTCGTGACGCGCTTGTTAGAGCGGTGGGGAATGGTGCCAGTGGTCGCGAAGGGGGGCGAGGAGGCCCTCGAAAAGATGAACGAAGAAATCGAGGAGAGGGATCAGCCCTGTCCGCTGGTCCTGCTTGACGAGCAGATGCCAGAGATGAGCGGGATGGAAACGGCTGAGCGGTTGCGGGAGCGGTGGGGGGAGAACGAAGTGGCGATCGTGTTGCTGAAGTCGATGACTGAGGCGGGTTCGGAGCAGCGGGAGGAACTCGGCATTGAGGAGCGTCTGAGTAAGCCCTTCACCAAGAAGAAATTGCTGAACCGCATTAAAACGATTCTGGCGGGAAAGAGCACCGAGCAACAAGCCGAGAGCGAGACGGGGGAGGTCGATCAGGATAAGGAGGGGAAGAGGCTACGGATCCTTCTTGTAGAGGACAACGTGGTGAATCAGAAACTTGTCAGGCACCTGTTGGAGCGGGAGGGAAACGAGGTGGAGCTGGCAGAGAACGGGGTCGAGGCCGTCGAGGCGTTTGAGGAGGAGACCTACGACCTCGTCTTGATGGATGTGCAGATGCCGGAAATGGGAGGGTTGGAAGCCACCCGTCGGATTCGAGAGGTGGAGGCGGAGGCCTCGGCGGAGCCAACTCCTATCGTTGCCCTCACGGCCCAGGCGACGGAAGAAGACCGAGAGCGCTGCCTGGAGGCAGGCATGGAGGATTACCTGTCCAAACCAATGGAGGGAGAGGAGCTGGAGAAAGTTTTGGGTCAGCTGTCCATGATGTCTTCGTCGGAAGAGGGGTAGTTTCTTTCACGCTTCTCTCGGAATCGTGCAGCCCCCGCGGCAAATCTGCTCATTTCGGGAGGCGAAGACAACTGTGTGACGCCCCCAAGGGCTAGCGCATAAGATTGGTATGGAGGGAGCCGGGTGGGGATAGGGTGAAGGTCCCTTTCTTTTTTTCGACGATTCCGGCCTATCTTTTCCAGTTGACCATCTATAAAGATAGATCCTTTCTAAAAGGTATCCTTCCAGCTATGTACAGCTCCGATCAGCCCGTCGACGAGTCCTCTGGCCCGCACGGCGACGGTGTCCTTGAGGTCCTGCTCATCGAGGACAATTCCGGGGACGCTCGCCTGTTCGGAGAATACCTCGAGGAAAGCGCCGTGGAGGCGACGCTTCGCCACGAGCTCACTTTAGAGGCAGGCCTGAAGGTCCTTAGGAAAGGCCGGCCGGATCTTGCAGGGCCCGGAGACGGAGCGGGAGGTCTTGGAGTCCCTGAGGGAGGCAATGGAGGCGGGGGAGGGGGAGGGGGTCAACTACCGCAAAGGCGGAGAGCCCTACCGGGTGCAGTGGAACGTGGCGCTGGTTCGAGGCGAGGACGGGTCCATCGAGCACTGGGTGTCGGTCCAGCGGGACGTGACCGAGGAGAGGGGGCGGGAGGAGCGGCTTCGGCTTCTGGCCCGAGCGCTCGATCAGGTCGGCGAGAAGGTCGTAATTACCGACCCGGACGGCCAGATTCAGTACGTTAATGGTGCGTTCGAGGGGCTTACGGGCTACCGGGAGGAGGAGGTGCTCGGGAAAACTCCGGCAGTGCTCGATTCCGGGGAGCAAGGCGAGGCCTTCTACGAGGAGCTTTGAGAGACCATCCAGGCGGGAGAGACCTTCCAGGGCGAGTTTGTTAACGAGAAAGAAGATGGCACCCAGTACGTCGAAGACGAAACCATCTCGCCCGTCGTAGACGATGAAGGGGAGGTGACCCACTTCGTCTCCGCCGGGCGAGACATTACGGAGGAAAAAGAGCAAGAAGAGGAGCTGAGGCCGTCGAGAAACCTGCTCCACATTGCCGGAGAGATGACGGGTGTTGGAGGCTGGGCCACAGATCTCAGGGAGGGGCCGCCCTACCAGGCGGAGTGGACGGAGAAGCTCTACGACATATTTGGCGTTCCGAAGGAAGAGGACCCGCCGACGGAGGAGGTGTTCGAGTATTACCACCCAGAGGACCGAAACCGACACAGGAACGCGGTCGCGCGGGCCCAAGAAACCGGCGAGGGCTGGGACCAAGAGCTTCGCCTGGCCGGGGCAGAGGAGGAGGCCCGCTGGGTCCGAAATATCGGCCATCCCGTTGAAGAAGATGGAGAGGTCTTCGAGATCCAGGGCGCCGTCCAAGACATTACCCGGCGCAAGTGGCGAGAGGAGCGCCTCAAGGAAGCGAAGGAGGAGGCCGAGCGGATGAACCGGCTCAAGAGCGCGTTCCTCGCAAACATGAGCCACGAGATTCGGACGCCCTTGACCTCGATTTTGGGCTTTGCGGAGGCGATCGACGACGAGACCCAGGGCTTGGAGCCACCGGTCGAGGCGGCGGACCTTGCTTCCCTCAGCCAGTTTGCGGGCCTGATCAAAAGCAGCGGGCAACGCTTGATGGAGGCGCTCACCGGCGTCTTGAACCTCTCGAAGCTGGAGGCGGGGGAGATGACCCTGTCGGTGGGGCCGGTCGACCTGGCCGCCGAGGCCGAAGAGACGGCCGAGGAGTTTCGGTCTCAGGCCGAGGTGACCGGGATCGAGCTGCACGCCGACCTGGAAGGTCCGGCCTGGGCGGAGGCTGGGGAAAGAGGGCTCCACATGGTGCTCCAAAACCTGCTATCCAACGCGATTAAGCACACCGAAGAGGGCGGTCAGGTCTGGGTGCGGATGCGGGCAGAGGGAAACCTCGCTGTGCTTGAGGTGGAGGACACCGGCATCGGGATGGACCCGGCAAAGACTTCCGGGCTGTTTGAAGCATTCAAGCAGGCCTCCGAGGGAACAGCCCGGGAGTACGAGGGCATGGGGCTGGGGCTGACGCTTGTCCGAGAGATTCTCGACCGGATGGACGGCTCGATCGAGGTCGAGACCTGAGAACGGGGAGAGGCGTGAATAGACCCCAAGGCGAAAGGTGCAAAGCGCTGGGCATGAAGGCTGGGCCGTAGGCTTCGGTAGAAAGTGCCCTGTGTGCAGTTGTAGGACGATTCGGACCGGGCTTCCGGGCCCTTCGGCGCGGCCCCTCCGAGAAGCGTTTCTTTTCCTGAAAGCCCAATGGTGTAAAGTTGTTTTCGGACCGATGGGTCGGTGATTCGATACGTGGCATGCTTTGCCAGAGCGCTGCCCGAATGGATGCTCAAAGCCACGTCGATTCCGATGAGTACGCTGAACGATTCCTGCCGTGCTTTAGGATCTCCTTCAGTCTTTGCGACCGTTCTCGATGGAGGCGGGTCGACATCGGGGCGCGAGAGGTGGGCCTAGGAAGCAGGCTACGACAAGAATGCTCGGAAGCTCGATTTTGAGAGTCCCCTTCGGGCCCCGGTACTCTTGCACACGAGGAGCCTACGAAAGCGCCCGCGACTTGACGTGGGCAGCAGAGGAGGACTTGCTGTTCGAAGCTCTTGGGACCGATTTCAAGATCAGTGTTCGAGGGCTGGGAGGGAGGATGGCCGATCGCCCAATAGAGCCGTACTGGCAGATGTTCGAGCAGGTGCAGGCGGCGGTGTCGGAATTGCCTCACCAGCGCTTGCGAGGGATTTCAGGGTCGGAGTGGGAACAGGTCGCCAATCTTTTTGGGGAGGTTGACCTGTTTGACGCCACGCAGATGGAGCTTCCTCCCACCTTGGCCGACTGGAAGGAGACCAGCGAGGAGAAGTCTGGGTTCAAGTTGCAATTGAAGCTTGGCGGGTGCAAGAGACAGTTTAAGGAAGCGCTCATCACAACGCCGGATGGAAACGACAACGACTACTTCGAGGATCTTCTGGACCTGAGGGGAGAAGAAAGCGGAGCTCTTTGCCTTTTTGATTGTGGCTACTGGTCGATTGGAACCTACCACGAGATCACCGAGTCCGGCGACTTTTTCGCCCGTCAAGCTCCACGGCAACATCAAGCCGGAGACAGCCGAAGAGCGGCCCGTGTCCGACCAGATGTCCGACCGAGAGGAAAATGCCGCCGGGACGTTTAATCTGTCCGGCTGGTTCGGCCCGATGGTCTGGACGCTGGTGGGAATATGCTTCCCCATTGCGCTCGTGATGGCTTGGGCCCTGGAGGTTACCCCCGAAGGCGTGCAGGTTGACACCGACGGGAGCGCCCACTTCTCGGAGGAGCTCACCGTTGAGCAGGGCGTGACGGACGCTGGACTGCTGGATCCATATCCGAGTCCAGTCCATATTTGGATCCCACCCGTGATGGAGCAGCTCCACAACGCAGGTACGGCACGTTCCGATTTCTCGTTGGCTCTCCGGTTAGTTGAGGGAGATGTTAACGACCACCCTTGTGAGCCCGGCGGGGAGCCGAGCGACGGAACTGTCAGGGGCGGAATGTTCCTTTCAATCCTCGTAACCCCAGAGTTATGAACGGACTGATCGTTCCCCACCACGCGCTCTTGTTTTTTGTCCTCGTACTGGGAGGAGTGCCGGGGGGAGGGGAGGATCCCGGAGAGACGGTCGTCGAGGGGCGGCAGGACACTTCGTTTGCAGTCGCTCACCGAGGACTGAGCCGGCACGCCCCGGAAAATACGATGGCGGCATTTCGGAGCAGTCTTCAGCTTCGGATTGGGTTTGAGCTCGACGTCCGTCGCAGTGCGGACGGGCACCTCGTGTGCATCCACGACGCCGCCGTTGATCGGACCACCGACGGAACGGGCTCGATTGTCGATTACGCAGCCTCGGAGCTGCGGGCCCTGGACGCCGGGTCCTGGTTCGACCCCGCTTTTGCAGAGGAGTCGGTTCCGGAGGTATCTGACGTCTTTTCGGCTCTTCTGGACGGCCCGGAAGGGCCCCTCGTCTGGGTCGATTTGAAGGAGACCGGAGACGGTGTAGAGGAACAGATCGTATCGCTGGCCCAGCGCTACTCGGTTCTAGATCGACTCGTCTTCATCGGCCGGGCGATTCGGTCCCTCGAGGTGCGGCAGCGATTGCAGACGGTCGAGGCCCGAGCACAGGCGGCCCGACTTGTTAATCACCCGTCCGATCTCGCCCCGGCGCTCGAGGACGCCACGGCCGGTTGGCTATACGTCCGGTTTATCCCCACGGAAGCGCAGGTCGACCGGGCGCGCCAGGCGGACAAGCGCGTTCTGGTGGCGGGGCCCGAAGTTTCCGACCATCATCCCGAACACTGGAGGAGCGTAATAGCCGCGGGCGTCGACGGCATTCTGACCGACTATCCGCTGCGATTGACCTCGATGCTAAGGAAACAGAGCGACTGATCCCGGTGTGCGAATGCGTCCGACTTCGCATGCCGCGGCGTTTATCGTCGGCGCGCGTGCGTTCTCGCTCCCAAACTCGATTTCCTCACCCGTAGCAAATCCGGGGTGCGGGTTTTTGAGGTGATGCCATCCTAAGCTGAGCGGTTTTCCCGCTACAAAAAAGCCATCCGTTGGGTAAGTTGGTGCTGCGCACGACTTTGCGAGGAGCAGGGACATGCGCCAAGCAACCACCTAACGGGTGACCCCAAAAAACCACTGTAAGATGGCCAATCCTACCGCATCCTGAAAGTCCGAGGACTTCGCTTCGATCGACCACGTCGAGACGACCAGCGACACGCTCACTGGACGGGCAGGACTGGCACTGTTCAGCCGCTATCTTCGGAACCTCGGTCTCTTTTCTGTGCTGGAGCGGCTGTTCGGATCGCCGGGGGAGTCGGAGAGGGGGCTTCCGATCCCGGTTCTCTTCCATCAGCTGTTCTGCTTTTTTCTGGACGAGGCCGACTATTCGCTGGCCCGTTTCGACGATCTGAAGGAGGCGGAGGGCTACGCAGGGGCGATCGAGAAGGGTCCTGAATTGATGGCGTCCTCTCACCAGACGGGGCGGTTTTTCTACGGGTTTTCCCTCGGGCGGATCTGGCTGTTTCGGCGCCTGATCCAGCAGCTGTTCCGCTGGTGGCTCCGGGTTCGGGACCCGGAGGTGGTCGTTTTGGGCATGGACTCGTAGGTGTAGGATAACGATGGCGCCGAGAAGCGCGAGGGGGATCGAGTCGACCTACGCGGGGACGAGGGGCTTTCACTCATTTCGAATCACGTAGAATCGCTTTATTGCAGATGCGATCCTGCGAGGCGGCTCGAAGCACTTGAACGATGGGGACACGGCCACTGAAGCGATCCGGCACCTGACGGGAAAGATCCGGAAGGCCCCGGTGGCCTTGCCCCCGGACCAGGTTTGTAGCGTCTGAGGGCAGGCACCCCGGTCAGATCGGTGCCGAGGATTTTAAGAGGCAATCGTCCTGCGGACACGATTATCCGTGAGGACGCCTCTTCCCGCCTACCCTCTCCCATTTCTCCGCTCCCGTTTACTCTCTCGGCTCGGGGTACTGTCCGTCCCGTTCCTGGATGTAGTCGTGCATCTTCTCTCTGAGCGCCTTGGCCTTCTCGGGATATGCGTCGGAGAGGTCGTTTTGTTCAAGGGGGTCACTGTTCAGGTCGTAGAGTTCGACGTCCTCCTGCTCGTAGAACTCGATCAGTTTCCAGTCTCCCTCTCGGATGGCCGAGCCCGGTCGCCAGGTGGACCCGTGGTAGTGGGGATAGTGCCAGACGAGGGTGCGCTCGTCGACCCGATCCGGGTTTTCGAGGTAGGGCACGATGCTTTGTCCGTCCACGTGCTGCTGTTCGCGGGGGGGGAGACCGGCGAGCTCCAGGAGCGTCGGATAATAGTCCATGCTAGTCACCGGCTGTCGGGACAGTTCGCCCTCGGGCAGGCCCGGGCCCCGCACGATCAGGGGCACCCGGATGCCGCCCTCGTAGGCCCAGCCCTTTCCGGCCCGGAGGGGCGTGACGGCGGTCGGCCCGATGTCCCCCTTCAGTGTGCTGAGCCCTCCGTTGTCCGAGGTGAACACCACGATCGTGTTGTCGGTCAGGTCCAGCGACTCGAGCCGGTCGAGGATGCGGCCCACATTGTGGTCCATGGACCGCACCATGGCGGCGTACTTGTAGTTCGTCTGGTTGAGGCGCGTCTGACCGTACGGGCCTTCCGGGCGGTGTTCGGGCGCGCCCCCGTTCGGGAGGCTGGCTTTTTTCTCTTTGTAGAAGGCGTCGAACTGCTCGGCGCCCTCGATGGGTGTGTGCACGGTATAGAATGAGAGAAATAAGAAGAACGGATCCCCCGCCGCGTCTTCCATGAACTGGATGGACTCGTCGGCCATCCGGTCCGTCAGATACTCGCCCTCCGGGCCGTCCTCCAGGCGCGGATTTTCGTACGGCGAATAATATCCTCCCCCGGCACAGCCCGGAGAGCCGCAGGAAAACCCGCCCTTGTTGATGTCGAATCCCTGGTGCTTCGGCCAGTGATCGGCCTTCTCGCCCAGGTGCCACTTGCCGGCGAAGAAGGTTCGGTATCCGTGTTCTTTGAACGCCTCGGCGACGGTCACCTCGTCGAGCGGAAGGTTATGGCGGTCCTCCGGCGGGACGAGCTGCGGATCGGTCGCGCGTTCCGTATCCATGCCGGTAATCCAGTCGGTAATGTTGACCCGCACCGGGTCTTTGCCGGTCATGAGGGCCGCCCGGGTGGGGGAGCAGACCGGGTGGGCCGAGTACGCATCCGTGAAGCGAATGCCCTCCCGGGCCAGGGTATCGAGGTTCGGGGTGTCGTAGAAGTCGCTGCCGTAGCTTCCCAGATCCTTCCAGCCCAGATCGTCGGCGAGAATGAACACGACGTTGGGGCGGTCCCGGTCCTCAGAGGCGGATGCCTCAGGGTCATCCTGGGTGCAGGCAACCAGCAGGCACAGGGCCAGAGCGGGGCCCAAAAGGCGAATGGGATTCCAGACGGATCGTACCATGTCGAACGGCAGGAGGGGGGCAGAGTGAAAGAGAAAAACCCGAAGTGACGGTCATCCGGGCGAAGGGCGTAATCGACCGTTTTGTCGAAGGATCCTCGGGGCAGGGACGAACAGGGGCGTTGTGGCAGGTGCTAGTCCAGTCCCCGATCGTCCACCAGTCGTGTGGCGGCCCGGTGGACGTACCCGCCGGGCCCGTCGGCGTCCGCGTAGTCCGCTTTGAGCTGGACGATGCGGGCTGCCAGAGACGCCGGGATCGGCGGCCGCTCGGCCTCCAGCAGGTTGAGCGCCCGCAGCTTGGCGTGGTCGTTCGATGCGTCGAACACCTTCCGGATGAGGTCGAAGGCGGGGCCGGACCGGTCCGCCGCGAGCAGCGCCTCCGCCACGGCGGCCCGAACCGGTTCAGTCGGTTCGTTGTCGCCCTGCGTCAGCAGCTCCTGCTCGTAATCGGCAGTGTGGTCGTCCGCAATGGCCAGGCCCGTTGCGGCCCAGAACCGGACGGACGGGTCTGTGTGCGTCAGCTGCTCGGTCAGCGCATCGAGGTGCTCGGCGGGGGTCCGCGACGCCATCTCGGCGGTTTCGATGATCGTCTCGAGGGGCACGTCGTCCTCGCGGACCGCGTCGTAGAGGGACCGGTCGCCGCGGATGGGGTCGATCAGTCCTTCCGGAATAAAGCCCAGGTCATTGTTGTCCCGGACCCACGCCCGATTTTCCTCCCGCAGGCGCTGCAGGTCGTCTTCGTAGGCCGGGTCGTCCGCCAGGTTGTTGACCGTGTGCGGATCCTCGGAGAGCAGGTAGAGCTCCTCCGGCGGCTTGGGCTCGAAAAAGCGGCGCTGGGTCTCGTTGAGCCGACCGGCCTCGTACTCCTCCTCCCAGCTCTGCATGGAGGGGGCCCGCCACAGGTACTGCAGGTATTGCCCGTAGATGCGCTGGGGCATGTAGTTGCGAATGTAGAGGAAGTCCTGGTTGCGCACACCCCGGATGAGGTCGTAGCGCTCGTCCATGCGGGCCCGGTAGGGGTAGAGGTGCTCCCGGGGGGCCTCCGCGTACTCGCCCAGGAAGGGCGTCCCGTCCATAAAGTCCGGCGGCTCGATGCCGGCCAGGCTCAGCAGGGTCGGAGGAAAGTCCACGAACGAGACCAGCCGGTCGGAGCGCTCCGTGTCGGGGTCGGGGGCCAGGTGCTCGTACTTGGGCGGAAAATAGACGATCAGCGGCACGTGCAGGCCCCGCTGATTCATAAACCGTTTCGAGCCGGGTACCGCCCCCCCGTGGTCGCCGTAGTAGAAGACGATGGTGTTTTCGGCCTCCCCCGACTCCGCCAGCTCGTCCAGGACTTCGCCCACCTGGGTGTCCATCCTTGTGACGGCATCGTAGTAGTGGGCCCAGTCCCGCTGGACCGTTTCCGTCTCCGGGTGGTAGGGGGGAACCGGCGCCTCGTCGGGGTCGTGCCTCAGCGTGTCAATCGGCTCGTGCAGCGCACTCTCGTGACTGTGTCCCAGGTTGCGAACGTGGAAGAAGGGCTGGTCCTCCTCGCGGTCGCTGTAATGGGCCTCGCCGCTCGACTCGTCCCACACCTCCGGCTGGTCGGGCGTGTTGTAGTCCTTTTTCTGGTTGTTGGTCGTGTAGTAGCCGGCCTCCTGGAGGTAGTGCGGATAGAACCGAATGTGGTCCGGAATGGGGAAGTTGCTCCGCATGTACTCGGTCCCCATCCGAGTAGCGTAGGTGCCGGTGATCAGCGTGAAGCGGGACGGGGCACAGACCGGCGTCGTCGCGTAGGCGTTCTCGTAGAGGATGCCCTGTTCCGCCAGTTGGTCGAGGTTGGGGGTGTCCGCGTAGTCGTCCCCGTAGGCGCCGAGAAAGCGGGCAGAGTTGTCCTCGCTGGTGATCCAGAGGATGTTGGGGGGGTCCTCGGGCTCGGACTGGCAGCCGAGGGCCGCGAGGAGCAATGCCGCCACAACGGTGAGCAGGAAGGAGGAATGGAGAGAGGAGAGACGAGACATGAGGGGAGATTCTTTCTACATATCTGTTTGGTAAACGATACAGTTGAGGCATCTCAGAGTCAATGGATCTTTGCTGCCACTCAGTTTTGGCTCAATTCCGACTAGTGCTTCGTCACGCGTGATTCTTTTGATGTTGATCCGTACCTTCAGGCTGCT
>CAYRPX010000084.1:0-11465 GCA_964426195.1 uncultured Salinivenus sp. | reverse complement strand
CGCTACCGAGGGCGGCGTGGCACATGCCCGCCGCCACCGCCGCGGCCGATCCGCCCGACGATCCCCCAGGCACATACTCGGGAGCGTGCGGATTGCGCACCGGGCCGAAGTGCGAGGTCTCGTTCGACGAGCCCATCGCAAATTCATCGCAGTTTGTTTTGCCGATGAAGATGGCTCCGGCGTCACGGAGGCGGTCAATGACCGTCGCGTCGTAAAGGGAGGAGAAGTCTGCGAGCATCTTCGATCCGCACGTCACCGGATAGCCGCGAATGCAGATGTTGTCTTTCACGGCCAGAACGAGGCCCGCCAGGGGGCGAGGATTGCCCCGTTCCCGCTGGCTGTCGAGGTAGCGAGCGTGATTGAGTGCCCCCTCGCGGTCAACGGTCGTGAACGCATTAATCTCGTCGTCCCGCTCGTTGATACGGTCCAAAAATGAAGAGACCAGAGCTTCGCAGCTGGTCTCTCCGGCGTCAAGGGCACGACGGGCGTCGGCGAACGTGGGGTACTCCATGCGTAGCGATGGACTCTACAGAGATGGCGTGCACAACTCGGTGCGGCGATGGTTCTGGAGGACCTTTCCGCCTCCACGATTCGATCTCTTCTGCCCCCTTAAGACGCCTCCGTTTTGTTCTTCGCCTCTGTTTCGGGGGCCTCCGTACGTTGCGACGCGGCCTCGCCGTCCGCATTCTCGGCCGTTTCCGCGGACGTCTGCTGAGGGGGAGACTGCTGCTGCGTCTGTTGCTGCGCCTGTTGCGGATTCCGTCGGGACTGCGGGGTGCCCTGGCGAGGGGTCTGTGGCTGGTTGACCTGACGCTCCTGGCTCTCGGCCTCGATCTCGCGCGAGATTTCGTTCGTCGCATCCTTGAACTCGCGGATGCCTTTGCCGATGCCCCGTGCGATCTCGGGAATCCGCTTGGCCCCAAACACGAGCAGCAGGACGAGGAAGATAATAATGAGTTCGGGAAAGCCAATACCGCCCATGGGTTTAGCGGAAAATTTGGGAGTAGATTGGTTGAGAACCACCATGGATCCAATCCAGGACCTTGGCGGAAGAAACGCAAACGAGGTGGGGGAATGGGGGTTCCAGCCCCTAGCTTTCCGGCCGGCGCAATCGCATTAAATTTATGCCTTCCCCGACCGCTATCCAGGTCTGTTTCTCAAAGAGCCCAATGCCTCGGAATCGCACTCCCTCTTTCCCGGCCGTTTTCGGAAAAAATGCGGTCCGGATCAAGAAGGCATTCTGAATGTCCTGTGTTGCTGTCCGCAAAGGAATGCCTTCGAAACAGCCCGCCGGGCGGTCTGGTTATGGACGAAAATCTTTTTCGGGCCCCACGGCGCACCGGCCGTCGGTGTGCACAGATCTGCCCGTGAAGACGCCGTCCACTCTGTCTTGTTCATCCCGATCGGTTCTCATGCCCCCGGAGGTGTCCCCGGACGCCGTTACACTCACCCGAGATGACATTCGGGCTTGGCCAAAGGCCGAACTGCACTGTCACCTCGATGGCTCGATGCGGCTGGAGACCATGCTCGACCTTGCCCAGAAACAGGGAAATACGGGCGTTCTTCCCGCCGACAGCGTCGATGGACTCCGGGCGGAGCTCCAAGGCGTTGAAACGTCCGGGACTCTGGAAGCCTACCTTGCTTGGTTCGGATACTCGCTTCCGCTGCTACAAACGGCCAAGGCCCTCCGCCGCGCGGCCTACGAACTTGCGGCCGACAATGCGGCTGAGAACGTCAAGTACCTGGAGGTGCGGTACTCCCCGATCCTGCACATTGAGGAGGAGCTCTCCCTGGAGACCGTCAACGACGCGGTCCTTGAAGGGCTCGAACGGGCCGAGCAGGACCTTGACATTACCACCTCCCTCATTATTTGTGGTCTTCGGGATCGCTTCGAGAGCGCATCAATGCGGCTGGCAGAGCTGGCTGTCGAGTACCAGCACAAGGGCGTCGTGGCCTTCGACCTGGCGGGAGGAGAGGCGGGAAATCCACCGAAAGGACACCTCCACGCGTTCTACCGAGCTCGTAACAACCTGCTCAATCTCACGATCCACGCCGGGGAAGATTGGGGCCCGGATTCGATCCGTCAGGCCCTCTTCTATTGTGGGGCCCACCGCATCGGGCACGGCATCTCGCTCCGGAAAGACCCTGAACTCATGCAGTACTTCGCTGATCATCGCATCCCGCTTGAAATTTGCCCGTCGAGCAACGTACATACGAAGGCCGTGCCAAGCCTGGAGGCACATCCAATTGAAACGTACGTGCGCTCCAACATTCCGGTCACGGTAAACACGGATAACCGTCTCTTCAGCCGTACCACCATGACGAAGGAACTCTGGCGGGTGTACCAGCACTGCAATCTGGAGGCCAGTCACCTCCGGGAGATCGTTCTGAACGGATTTCGGTACGCGTTTCTTCCGTATCAAAGAAAGCAGTCTCTGCTCCGCTCCGTCATCGAGGATTTGCCAATGGGGAAAACGCTGGAGACTCCGCTGTGGTGAGGAGAGAAGAGGAAAGGAAGAGCATGGTGGAGGAAGACATCCGTTCAAGGAGGGGCTCATCGTGCGGGGGGGCTGCCCCGCCAATTCTCCGGTTCGATCCTGGATGTCTTGATTCGTATTATGGGGTGCGTTTGTCTCTCTTTATCTGTGTCGCATCGCTTATGGTTCAGACGATTGATCAGGCCTCCTCGCTTCGCGGCACCGTGTCCCTCCCCGCTGACAAGTCGATCTCGCACCGTTCGGCGATTCTATCGGCTCTCGGGACCGGCCGCTCGCACGTCTACAATTTTCCGAACTCCGCCGATCCCCAGTCCACCCTCGACTGCGTCCGCGGTCTCGGGATCGAGGTCGACTGGGACGAGGGCGTTCTCACTGTGAGGGGACGGGGGCTCGATGGGCTACGTCCCCCGAGTGCCCCGCTCGACTGTGGCAATTCCGGGACGACCATGCGTTTGCTTTCGGGGGTGCTCGCCGGTCAACGCTTCGGGAGTGTCCTCACCGGCGACGAGTCGCTTCGGCAGCGGCCCATGGAACGCATCGCCGATCCCCTGGAGGCCATGGGGGCGCGCATCGACCTTCGGGAGGGACATGCGCCGATTCGCATCCGGGCGCCCCGGTCGGGGTTGACCCCGATTGAGTATCGTCTCCCGGTTGCCTCTGCTCAGGTGAAGTCGTGTGTCCTACTGGCGGGCTTGTATGCCAGCGGCCGCACCGTTGTCATCGAGTCGACTCCCTCGCGCGACCACACCGAGCGGATGCTGGGCCTGGAGGTCCAGGAGGTCGGCGGAGAGCGCCACATCATCGTCGAGGAGGACCACACCGTTCCGACCGCCAACTGGACAGTGCCCGGCGATTTCTCGGGCGCAGCCTTCTTTTTGGTTGCTGGCTCACTGGTGCCCGATAGCGAGTTGCGCCTCGGCGACGTGGGCCTCAACCCTTCGCGCACGGCCCTGCTCGATGTACTGGACGGAATGGGGGCCGACATTACCATCGAAAACAAGCGCGTGCAGGGAAGCGAGCCGGTCGGCGACATCACTGTTCGCTCCACTGCCCTGTCCGGCATCGACGTGGGGGGGCGCCTCATTCCCAACCTCATTGACGAGATCCCGGTACTGGCGGTGGCTGCAGCCTGCGCGGACGGGCGCACCGAAATCCGCGACGCCGAGGAGCTCCGGGTGAAGGAGACGGATCGCCTTCACGCCATGGCCGAAAACTTGCGGGCGCTCGGGGCCGACGTGCAGGAGCGGGAGGACGGTCTCATCATCGACGGGAACGGTCCCAACCTGCTGGGCGCTTCGGTGCAGAGCTACGACGACCACCGCATTGCGATGGCGATGGGGGTGGCCGGCCTCGTCGCCCATGGCACTACGACCGTCGCCAACGCCGAGTGTGCGCAGGTGTCATTTCCGGGCTTCTGGGACGAGCTGGCGCGGGTGGCGTCGTTTTGAGTCGACAATTGGTGCTTTACCCCTTCGGTTCACAGTCGTCTTGTCCTCCTACTGACGTTCCGTATTCGGACGGATCGAGAAGGAAGGGCCCGCGAACTTCTTTGCCAGCCTCCCGCCAGACGAGGAACTGCTGATTCCGGAGCAATTTCCCGGGAGGAACGGTCGTAGTGGAATTTGTTCTGGGGCCTTGCCCCCTCAACTTCGAATGCCAAATGCGAAGCTTCAGTGTGCAGTTAACTCATTCCGCACACGTAGGGACGGGGGGCGTCCCTACATCCGCGCCATGGCTCAAAGCCGACGAGAGAGGCGCGGAACAAGCCATAGGGGGATTGCACCGTGAACATCCGCAACGGAGATAAGGTCAATTTCACGGATTTTCCGCCGAGACCGGAGCGGAAGATTCGAGCAATTGCTCGCTGGTCATTCGTCGTTCGCATCCCCTCGTCGTGGCACCAGCGACTGGCCAAAGCTTTTGACGATAAAGACGGGACAAGGAGCGCCCCGGACCACTTTCTCCGTGACACTTCCGATGAGAAAGCGTTGGAGCCCCGTGCGGCCGTGTGTGGCCATCACGATGAGATCGGCGGCGCGCTCCTTGGCAAAGTCGACGATGTCGCGGGCAGCGTAGCCAGTGAGCACGTGAAGGTCGACCGGTTCGGAAAGGTCGTCCACATTCGCCACCATCGATTCGAGCGCCTCGCGCCCCCGCTCCTGCACGTCTGGCTGGGAGGGAGTGAGTGGGTCCATGCCGTACGCGGTGGGAAAGGCCGCCTCCTCCACCACGTGTAGCAGGTCGATCGAGGCGCTGTAGGCCTCGGCGAGCGCGGTGGCGTGGTCGAGCACGAGCATCGACTGCTCGGAGAGGTCGACGGGCACGAGCAGACGGTCGATGGGGGTGTCGGCCTCGCCCCCGTTCAGGGGCGGCACCGTGAAGACCGGACACGGGGCCTGGCGTACAACTTCCTCAGCGACGCTTCCGCTCAGCAACCGATCCATGCCCTTTCGGCCATGGGTTCCCATGACTACGAGGTCGACCTCGTGCTCGGTGGCATGTTCGACGATGGCCGTCTTGGGAGAGACGCTGTCTGTTTGCGCGTAGACGACGGGGACGGTGCCCCGCTCCTGCGTGACGGTATGGACCTCCATGCGTTGAGGAAGTGCGTCATCCATTTCGCTTTCATCCACCGATTCCACGGGCAAGAAATCCATGGGATTGGAATCGTCTCGCTGGTCCGGCGTCACGACGTTGAAGACGTGGATCGTGGCTCCACATTGGAGCGCAAGATGGGCAGCGTGGGCGAATGCATCTTCGGCCACGGAGGAGAAGTCCGTCGGAAACAAAATTGTGTCAATGTCGAGCATCGGAGAGGGGAGGCAGAAGAGAAGAGAGAAACGTAATTCGAGTTGAGGAAGCCAGAAGGGCGGACGGGGGTTACGTGCTCTCCTCACTCTCTACCCACTGGACGGCGTGCTTCATGAGTTCATTCGCGGAGTCGAAATTAAGTTTGTTTTTGATGCGGGCCCGGTAGGACTCAACGGTCTTTACGGACAAATGAAGGCGTTCGGCAATCTCACGGGTGGAGTTCCCCTGTCCCGTGAGTTCGAAGACTTCCAGTTCACGGTCGCTGAGCACTTCGAGCGGAGACTGCATAATGCGCTCCCGTCCCCCCTCCGCCATGCTCTGAAGCAGCCGCTCGTTGATCTCCTCGCTCACGAAGATTCGACCATTCAGGATCTTCCGAATTGCCTTCACGATGTCGTCTCCTGCCTCCTGTTTCATCACGTAGCCGCGTGCTCCGGCCCGGATCGAGCGCTCGGCGTAGAGCGTCTCGTCGTGGCGCGACACGACTAAAATCTGCACGTCTGGCATACGTGACTGCAGATGCTTGATGAGTTCCATGCCGCTCATGCCGGGCAGGGAAATGTCCACGACGGCAAGGTCGGGATCCAGCTCTTCGATCTCACTCAGGGCTTCCTCGGCACTGTCCATTTGCCCAACCACGTTGAGATCGGCCTCCGTCTCGATGGTGCGGGCCAGCCCTTTTCGCAGGAGCGGGTGGTCGTCAACCAAAACGATGTCTTTCATGAGAGTGGGGGCTCTTGGCGGCAAAGGGGAATAAAAGTCGAACGGCGCATTCGGAGAGAGCCCAAATGTTCCAGATTCGAGCTTCTCTGGAGTACAGGATAATCAGCGCTGCCGGAAAGGAAAAGTACGGTGTCGCGGACGGTCTCTGTACCGGGCAACATCTGCCCCAACTGTGGGGGATTCCCCGACGGTCAAGAGGCTTTCGCCGTCCGAGATGTCTGCGAGGCCGGAACTGCTAGTTCTTCGTCCTCCTCGGTCAGGTCGGCCGTTCGGGGAAGCGTACAGGTCACGACCGTTCCGTCTCCCAGGTCGCTGCTAATTTCGAGAGTCCCTCCGATAATGCGGGCTCGATAGTTCATAATATGTACGCCCATGCCGGTGTTATCCGTTTTCTCCTCGTCGAATCCCGTTCCGTCGTCCCGCACCTGGAGGCGAATCTGTTCCTCGCCGGAGGCCAGGATGATCTTGATGTCGTCGGCCTCCCCGTGTTGGGCCGCGTTACTCACGGCCTCCTGTGCAATGCGGTAGAGATGGGTCGCCGTCGTGTTGTTGTGGATGAGTACGGTGCCGACTTCCCGGAACTCGCAGTCCACAGTGAAGAGTCGCTCGGCGTTTTGGGCCAGGCGGCGCAACGCCTCGGTTAGTCCGTTCGACTGCACGTCCACTGGGATGAGTCCGTGCGAGAGATCCCGGGCGTACTGGTCGGCCTCTTTAATGTGTTCGGTAATCTCAGCCACATCGTCGGCACGCTCGTGTCCTTCCTCTTTTAGGTGCCGAGTAAGGTCCTGGCTCAGTAGCCCGATGCCCGTGAGCATCTGGCCGAGGCCGTCGTGCAGATCCTGGCCAATGCGGCGACGTTCTGCTTCGGATACGTTCAGAATCTCTTTTTCGAGACGACGACGCTCGCTGATATCGCGCACGACGCCGGTGAAAATGGTTCGATTCCCAAGCTCTACCTCACTCACAGCTAAATCCAGTGGAAAGGTCGATCCGTCCTTGCGCCGCCCCCGTACTTCCCGTCCAATACCGATGATCTTTTTTCGACCAGTCTCGTGGTAGCTCCGAAGGTACTCGTCGTGCTCCTCTCGATAAGGAGAGGGCATGAGAACCTTGACATTTTCTCCGATCACTTCTTCGGCGTCGTAGCCGAAAATGTCCTCGGCGGCTTGATTGAATGACTCGATCGTCCCCTCCGCATCGATCGTGATGATGCCGTCTACGGTCGTTTCGAGAATGGCCTGAGCTTTTGCCTCGCTTTCACGCTGGGCCTGCCGGATCTGTTTGTACCGGAGCATCACCGCTACCGCCGTCCACAGGCCTGCCAACACCAATCCGCGATTGAGGAGCGCCTCGACCGGGTCGGCCGGTCCAAACTCGAGCGCGTATCCGATCCCTACGAACAACGAGGTGAGGAGGCCAAATCCCAGCGTTGCGCCTCGGCCCGGCAGAAAGAGCGTCAGCAAAATAACCGCGACCTGTAGCAACTCCACGCTCGCGCTCACCGGGAGCAGCCAGTCGAGGGCGAAGAAGGCACCTGACAAGGTTCCGATGCCGACGTAGAGGAGAATTCGGCGTGAGGAGTCGATCATGAAGAGAGCACCATGGCCAGAGAACGGAAAGGCTCCGGGTTAGAGGAGAAGCGATTTATGGTTCCCATGAAGACTGAGGCTGCTCATGGGGGTTTCCCCCACAAGCACTCCGCGGAAGTTCCTACAAGTGAAGGAGACGGTCGCCGGACTATCGGGCGGTCGAAGTAGTTGTTTCTTAATCAATGCGCTTTACGGAACAGAGATTCGTCTCTCAGTCAACTGTTTGCTTGCCTGTCGTCTCGTCCCTTTTCGGGGTTCTGCTTGATGCTCCACGTCGCACGTATTTTGTGCCTGGTTCCGCCGTTTCCCGCTGTTTTGCAGCAGGCCCTCCACCTGGCCGAAGGTCTCGACGTTACGCTTCACGTGATGCCGCACCCGCTTCCGAACAGAAGCGAGGTCGATTGGGACGACGCTCGCTCGACAATTGATCGCCTGACGTCTGATGCGTCGAAAGGGATCTCTGTCCATATTGTCGAGAACGTTCCCAAGTCGGTGTCGGCGGTCCTGCAGTACGTTGGTGACTCGAACATCGACCTCGTGGTGGCCGACACTCCAAAGGATCGGGGTCCGGTCCCTGCTCTTGCCGTTAATTACTCGAAGGTGTTGGCCGAGCAACTCGAGTGTCCCATGTTTATCACCGAACACATGAAGGAGCCGGCTTCGATTCAAGACATTTTGGTTCCTACCGATCTTTCCGATCATTCGGTCAATGCCTTCAAACACGCCGTGGCCCTAGCATGTCTGTACGACGCCAGGGTCCGTGTGCTGCACGTCGTCGAATCGATCCCGTACGTCGCCCTCACGCCCACGGATCGGCTCTCTCTTGGAACCATGCCCTTGTCAGAACATCGCGGACGTCGCCGGCTCGAGTCGTTTCTTCAAGAGGGAGCTGCGACGGACATAACCGTTCGTTCCCACCTCGCATACGGCGACCCTGCCGAACAGATCATCCATTTCGTCGATTCCAGTAAATTCGATCTCCTTGTGCTCTCGACCCACGGGAGTGGAGATCAATCTCACGTGTCCCTCGGACAGGTGGCCAAGCGCGTGCTGGGACGGGTGACGTGCCCGCTGTTTCTCTGTCGGGCCTTCGGGACGTTCCTGCTCTCGCCGGCCCCGAATTCGACGGGGACCGGCACTGCGCCCTCGTAGACTGGACGGACGAGAGCGAGCGCCGCTGAAGAGGGGCTCAAATTCGGTGGCAAAGCGCCAAGCGGCGGGAATGGACGCCGTCGATTGCCTTCATTACGTTATGTCCCCACTTCTCACTGGACTTCTTCATCATTTTGAACGCCTATGTCCACTTCCATCCCGTATCAGGAGTCGTCGTCCGTGGCGCTTCCGGAGCCGTGCCCCACACAGCCCGTAGCGGGCCGTCCGGTTGATTCCGACACTCCCGTGTTTGATTGGACACCGGTTCCCAACGGGGCCCGCTATCGAATTCAAATTGCGAGCACGGAGGCCTTCGACTCGGTCCACTACGACAAGACGGCGGGACGCGGAACCGCCATCTCCCTTGGATCGGTGTTGCCCGACGAGGTGACGGCACCGTGCTGGCGCGTACGGGCGGAAGGAGAGGAGGAGGCTGTGTCTGACTGGAGTGCCCCTGCGCATTTTGTCGTCTCTTCGGCCGACCAGGAGGTGGAGGAGGGGACCCTTCGTGTGGATGCGCCACCCGTCCCTCTTCGACCCGATGGTCGTCGGGACGCGCCCGTCGATCTGCAGGCCGTTCTATTCGCTTGGGAGGAAGTTCCGGAAGCGTCGGGCTACCAGCTTCAGGTTGTCTCGAATGAAGACTTTGCGGATCCAATGGTCGACCTCACTGTTGACCAAACGACCTCGGTCACGCTCTACGAGACCTTTTCTTCAGCGGGCGGCTCGTTCTTCTGGCGAATCCGACCACTCTTTCGGGGGGCGGATCCTGGTTCCTGGAGCACACCTGTGTCCTTCACACTTGCTCCTCCCTCAGAGGAGGACGAGGAGTTTGCACCCGAAGCGGCCGATCCAAAAGCGTCGGCCCGGGCTGCCGGGCCGGTCACCCAGGCCCGCACCAGCCGAGCACTCTCGCTAACGGTGTCCCTGCTCGCTCTCCTCAGCTTCATCGCCACCATCGTGCTGATTATTGTTTTCAGTTGAGCAATCTCGCGTTCCCAATCCATTCTGCATGACGCCTAAAGAACCTCCCGACTCAAAACTTCCGACTCACACCTCCTATGATCCAACGGCGAACCGTCGGCATCGTCGGCACTGGCAACGTGGGTGTCGCAGCCGCATACGCGATATTCAACCAGGGCCTGGCCAGCGAAATCCTCCTCCTCGACAAAGACGAGCGCCGGGCCGAAGGCGAGGCCATGGACCTGATGCATGGGCAGCAGTTGGTGGGACGCGTAACGTGCCGGGCGGTCGACTATCCGGCCCTGAGCAGTGCCCAGATTATCGTGCTCTCGGCCGGGGCAAGTCAAAAATCCCCCGACGAGTCACGGCTCGACCTCCTTGCCCGCAACGCTCGTATTTTTCGGGAGATCATCCGGGAGCTCGACGAGCACGCCCCTCGGGCTATCCTCGTGGTGGCCACGAATCCCGTCGATGTCCTCACCTACATCTCGCAAAAGCTAAGCAGTCGCCCGAGCCGCCGCATCATCGGGACCGGCACGCTGCTGGATACGGCGCGCTTCCGCGCGCTGTTAGGGCGCCACTACGGGGTCGATCCGCGTTCGGTGCATGCCTACATTCTGGGAGAGCATGGAGACTCGGAGGTGCCCATCTGGAGCAACGCCACAATTGGGGGACAGTCGATCCAGGGCAGTACCGTTCTTGGCCAGGCCTGGAACCAGGAGACGATGCAGTCGATCTTCGAACAGGCGCGCGACGCGGCCTACGAGATTATCGACCGGAAGGGACACACGGACACGGCCATCGGTGTCGTGATTGCCCGAATTGTGCGCGCCGTGCTCGAAGATCAGCAGAACGTACTTCCCGTGAGCACTCGACCCGAGGGCGCGTACGACATTGAAGACGTGTGCCTAAGCATTCCGTGCGTCGTGGGACTCGACGGGGTGGAGAAGCCCGTACTCCCCGACCTGAGTGAGAAGGAACAGAACGCTCTTCAGGACTCGGCGCAGGCCCTCCACGAAAGTCGTGCCGAACTGGAGCAGCGGGCGTAGGGGACTTCTTCCGAAACTGCCGTTACGAGGTCGGTAGGTCGGGTTTGGTTACGCCCTTTGCCTTAGAGGCACCCTCCTCCTCGACGGAAGCCTCGTCGCTGACCGAAACGTCGTCGTCCGCGGTGGTCTCCTCGTCCTCGTCCCAGTTTTCAATGGCGTCGAGCACCGTGTCCACGATTTCGTCCTCGGGAATCGTGTCCACCACCTCCCCGTGTTTGAAGAAGTGCGCCCGACCGCGGCCCAGCGACACGCCGAGGTCGGCTCCTTCCGCCTCTCCCGGCCCGTTCACGGCGCAGCCCATGAGGGCCACGTCGAGGTTCTTGTCGAAGTCCTGTTGAGCCACAGCCTCTTCCACCTCTTCGACGACGGTGAAGAGATCGCCCACGAGTCGGCCGCAAGTGGGGCACGCAATGATGTTGACGCCGGGACGCCCGATGCCGAGCGACTTGAGAATTCGGTGGCCGACCTTCACTTCTTCCACCGGGTCGGCGGCCAGGGAGACGCGAATCGTATCGCCGATGCCATCGGCCAGCAGCGAGCCGATCCCGATTGAACTCTTCACGGTGCCCGTGTCGAGGGTGCCGCTCTCAGTGACACCCAGGTGAAGCGGGTAGTTCGTCTCTTCGGCCACCTTGCGGTAGGCCTCAATCATCATGTAGGGATCGGAATGCTTCACCGAG
>CAYRPX010000083.1:0-11522 GCA_964426195.1 uncultured Salinivenus sp. | reverse complement strand
GTCGAGATCCACGAGGGTACGCACGAGCACCTCGGGCCGGTCTTCAAGGAGCGGTTGGCTGAAACCGGGATCGACGTGTCGTACGGCGAGGAGACGGTGACTGTTACGCGCCCCGAAAACTTGCGTCCCGTTTCCATCGAGACGGCTCCCTTCCCAGGCTTTGCCACCGACCTCCAGGCTCAGTGGACCGTCCTTCTCGGCACCACCGACGGCACGGCCATGGTGACGGACACGATCTACGACGACCGGTTCAAGCACGTGCCGGAGCTTCAACGCCTCGGGATGGAGATTGATGTTGAGGGAAACACGGCCACGGTCCGTGGCGGCGCGCCGCTCAAGGGGGCGAAGGTGATGAGCACAGACCTTCGCGCCGGCGTGTCGTTGGTGATGGCCGGCATGATCGCGGAGGGCCGGACCGACGTCCTCCGCGTCTACCATCTCGATCGAGGCTACGAGAACCTGGAAGGAAAACTCCGTGACGCAGGCATCACGATCCACCGCGAGAAGTACGATGAGTTCGCGGAGCCGGACCTGGAAACGGTGCAAGAGTAGGTGAGGAATTGATTCAGAACGACGCGCTCACCTGCACACGGACGGTGTGAATCGGTTCGGTCGTCGCGGGGATCCGGCCATCGTAGTTGACAGACGCGCGGAGATTGCCCGAGAAGGCGTATTGCCCCTGCAGTCCCCAGAGCATGGATGTACCGGGGCCGCGACCGTCCGTCAGTTCGAACTGGGCCTGCCCGACAGCCGCCCCACTGAGATCGACCCTCGCCACCTCGACGTTGGCACTACCCCGCAGCCGTCCAGCACGCCGCCACGTCAGTTCAATCGGAAGGATATAGAGGGTGGCCTGGCGTCCTTTCGCTCGATCCCGCTTCCGAGCGTGCACACCCGCCAGGGTCAAATCGAGGTCTCGTCTTGGCTGGTACGAAACGCTCGGCCGGACCCGGAGCGTACGAATGTTATAGCTGCGGGCCTCGTCGAACGTTTCGCTCTGGACTCGGTCCTGCTCCGCGGTCCCCGTTAGCCGCAGCGCCCACTCCGAAGCGGGACGAACCTTTCCTTCCACCTCCCAGCGGTTCAGGAATTGACGCTCGGCCCCCGCCGCCCGCTCGGTGAGCCCTCGCACCTGGCGCCAAGATACGTCAAGACCATACGCGCGCTGAGACCGAAACACTTCTGCACGCTGCCTCAGACGCAGCGAGCCGTCGATTGTCTGTCCTGGACGTCGAAATTGATCCAACTCCAGACGATAGATCTCGGCGGGAGTCTCCGTCCGGCTCTGTTCGCGCACCTCAAATCGGGTCTCGGTCGTCACCCGCCGGAGCCATCGTTTCCACCACGTCTCGCCGTTCGGCCACAGACGCCGCGGACGCAGGATTAGCCGGGTACGGGCCTGAAGGTCGACCACTGATTCAAGCGTGTCGGAGGGCACGAATCGCTGCACGTAGGTCCCTTCGTTGGGGGTCGTTTCAGGGACGAATTCGTCGATCTGTTGCACTCCGTCATCGTTTCCATCGCGCCAGACGAACTGGCCCCGGTTCGGAGTGGTCTGGACGTAGATCTCACGCTGGATCGGCGTCCGTTCGGTGGCGGCATCGTAAAACAGCCCGGCATCAAGGGCCCGATCCAGAGGGCGCGTTCGTCCTTCGAACCGCACGATCACGGACTCCGTGTCTCGCTGCTGCTCGTTTCGCTGGAAGTAGCTGGTAACCTGTCGGTGTCGCAGCCCCCCCCGAACGGAGGCCCGATACGGTCCCTGCGGGTCGGCGGCGACCTCAGTTTGCGCCGTCCACGCGCGACTGGCGTCCCGAAAGTCTCCCTCGGCCACTCCGTCCTCCGTCCGGTATTCTAGATTCCCCGTCGCCTGGACCGCCCCACGCTCGTACGACAGGCCGGGCCGGAGTTCGAGAAACCGAAATGACTCGCTCGTGAGACTGTCCGTGCCTCGTCCCTGCTGTCGCCGCCGCTCGCGTTCAACGTCAAACCGAGGCTCTAGACGACCGTTGAGGAACGGTTGACGAACCGTTCCCCCCTGTCGCAACCAGGCTCCATCGACCTGAGTAGACCGATCATCGCTGGTAATGGAGACGGAACGGAGCGACAGCCGCGGCCATCCGGTCTCTTGGATTGAAACGTGTCCTCGTTGACGCCTTGCCTCAAAGGCCGATCCGACCTTCAACCGACCGAGTTCCGCTTCGACACGGGAGTTCTCTCCCCAATCGAGACTGACCTCCCCCGCGTCCACCGTCTCCTTCCCATGATCGCGGAGGCGAGATGGAAGGCCGGACCCGCCCCGAGAAAGATTCCATCGCCGCCCGTATTCGATGGGACGGGTCTGGTCGAAGGTTACAAAGTTCTCTCCCCGCCGGCGACGCCGGACCTGTCCCGACAGCGTTCCCAACTGTCCTGACCCTACGTCTAACGGAAGCGGCGCAAGCTGAACTCCCATCGAATAGGCCCCGCCCCGATCGTCCCCCGCGTCGAGATTCGAAAACCGGTTCTGATTGTGCAGGGACTGCGCCCATTCGCCAAACAACTCGACGCCTGGTACCGGTTCAATCGAACCCGTAAAATCGGCAAGCCGCTTCTTTGTGGGAGCCGGAAGGGGTTGGACGGGTGAATAGGCGCCCGCCCCCGGCCCCACATACTCGTAGACGACCCCATTCGTCTGTTGACCGGTGCGCTCGTAGTCCCCGTCCCCCGAGCCCACTCGCGTAAAACGTACCCGAAAGACCGGCGTCTCCGGCGAGGGTGCCTCCTCCACAGCGACGAAGATCGTGTCCTGAGTGCCATCGGGCCTCGTGATGGGTTCCCGTCGATAATGCACGAAGGGGGCCTCCGAATCGAACTCCACGCGCCGAGCGCCGCTCCGGAGCGCCGGGTCGTCTCCGGCCTGGACGAGCCGTAGTGAATCCTGACGCGAGAGGTCAAAGGCAGTTTGAAAGTCGCGCCCGTCCGCCTGTCGCACCACGGTAGTGCCGACGTTTAGGCGGGAGTCTCCTTCTTCATCGCTCCACCCTCCTGCCGTCGCTCGTCCGCCGACTAGCGTCCGCGTGAACTGGGTGGTCGAATACTGAAACTCGACGGCAATGCGCCGATCGTCGGTAATGAGGCGGTCCGGAGTGAAGGTGATCTCTGCCTTCGTATAGTCGATCACGTAGTCCTCCGTTTGTCCCCTTGTGAGACGCTCTCCGTCGAGGTAGACACGCTCCGAGCCAGCGATGACGATGATGGCCTCCTCCCCGTTGGTGCCGCGCAGCCGATACGGCCCCTGAACGCCATCGGAGGGCTCGATGTCCTGTGTCCGGAACTGCCCCCGGCTCACCGCCCCGAAGGCCGTGGCCTCCCCCTCCGCCAATACCGTCCCCTCCCCGAGCCCGTCACTCTCAAGAGCAACGCCCTGCACCTTCTGGCGAAACTGGCCGAACCTGCCTCCCTCGAAGGATACGTCGACGTCGCCGAGGCGGGCAGTGCCCTGGGGCGCGTCCACGCTCAGGAAGACGCGGTCGAAGTCCTGAAGGCGTTGTGTGGTGCCCTCCGGCTGAATCGGAGTGTTCTCGTCGGTCAGCAGGGCGCGGACAAACACGCTGTCGGCCACTTCCCCCTGTAGCTGCATCCGAAGCCCCGACTCCACACTCACGTCCCGCCGGGTGCCCCCCACCACCCCCCGAGAAATTGAACCACTGCGCTCAATGTCGACCCCCTCAAACGGATCGAACCCGCTCGTCTCTCGGCGTTCCTCTTCAACCACGGCCACGGTGGCGGAGTCCGATGCGGCGCTCGTGTCGGGAGCTCGCCGGCGGTACACGTCCTTGAACGCAAACGGATACGTGCGGTAGCTGGCAACCAACGTGTCCCGAGCCCCAATGAGATCATCGCGATGCACCCAGAGGCGGCCCCTCCAGGCATCGAGTCGGTACTCGGACGTGTCGAGCCGGGCCGGGCCTACCCAGATTCGCTCGGTGCCCGGCAAAACGAAGGGCCGTAGTTCGTAGGGCTGCGGCTGGAAGGTGTCAATTGTGTCACGGTGGCGGTCCAGATCCGTCAGCACGCGGGTCGTGTCCTGCGCCGCCCCCCTTCCCACCAGAAAAAGGCTCCCCATCCCGCACACCAGCAGGAGACGAACGATCGATGCAGCGTGAGACACAAGAACAGAGTGCCTGAGCAAACGGAAAGGAACGGGGACCGGGGCGGACTCCCGGAATTCTACCAACACACCCTCAGAACGGACGATCCGATCTGGGCCGGAGTTTAACAACACGAGCCCTCCCCTCCCGAAGAACACTCAGCACGGGTCGGGCACCCAGGCTTCAAAAACGAAACGCCCCCAGTGGTTACCATTCATTCCTTCGGAGGAGACGTGTCGCGGTAAGCATGTATACGCTCCCCTCGAAGAGCACCGCATCCACGATGGGCTCGGAGAGATCGACGGGATGTTCGGCGACAAGGCCCTCCGTTCGCTCCCAGACGAGAAGCCGATCAGCACAGACGATGTATAAGCGTCCCCGATAGACGGTGAGCGCCCGCACAGTCGGGAGGGGCGACACGGGCACGCGCCGACGAAAGGTCCCAAACGTGTCGTAGACGAGCACCCTCTCTTGCCCGGCATCGGCCACGTAGAGCCGTCGCGCATCTCCCACCGCAAGGGCGACCGGGTGCTGAAGCCGATCGCTTCCTCTCTTCACGATTCGCTCCGGCCGACCGACGTCACTCCACTTGAGAAGCCGTCGTTCACGGTCGTCGAGCACGTAAATTCCCCCCTCGTTGTCGCGGGCCACAGCAAGGGGGCGGCCGTCGCCCCGAACGGGATCTCCGGTTCGTCCGTCCTCGAAACTCCAGGTCCTTCCCTCAAAACGATTCGTCCGTCCAATGGGGAGCGACTCCAGATACTGCCCCTCCTCCGAAAAGCGCTGCACGCGGCCGTTATAGGTGTCGGCGACGAGAACGAGCTGACCGTTTGTCGGCTCCACATCCGAGGGCGTGTCGAACGCGCCGGCCCGCGTCCCGGACCCGCCTAGAACCATCCGGCGTGTTCCGGTTCGGTCGAGCACCACCACGATGTCGCGGCCCGCGTCGGCCACATAGAGCCGACCGCCCGGATCGACGGCGAGGGCCCGGGCCTCCTCGAACTGTGCGAGCACCGTATTCTGCGGTGCCTCCGTTGGTGTCTGTGCCAGGCTCTCAGGCACGGTCGCCATCAGACCCAATCCGCCGCCAAGAAACAGAAGCAAAAGCCCCCTGGCAATCATGAACTCCAGACGTGGTGACGGAAAATCCGGTTTCGCGGGACCCTCACGGTTCCAGCGTGCAGTAGCAGCGTGTCGGTTGACGCGTGCCCTCCTAATACCCACTTCCGAGAATCGGTGTGCACTTCTTGGGTGTAGTCAAGGAAGGAATCCTGTCACAAGGCGCGCCTCGTGACGTTTCCGTTCCAAGAAATCTGCGCAGTGAATCAGGGCAATTGGTACAAACTCATTCACGCATCAAATCAGCAGATTACGTTTCCTCTAGATGAACGAGTCCCTTCTCTCCAATGTCGCGACGAAATGTTTTCCCCTCGAAGTGAACACGCTCAACTCCCTCGTAGGCCCGATCAAGAGCCGTCGGCAGGTCCGCCCCGAGGGCCGTCACCCCAAGCACTCGCCCCCCATCAGTCACCAGGAGGCCGTCGGGGGTCAGCCGTGTGCCGGCATGAATGACCGACACATCCGACAACTGCTCCGCCTCCGCGATCCCCGTAATTTCGACCTCCGTTTCGTATTCGATGGGGTAGCCGTCGGACGCAAGCACGACACAGGCAGCGGCCCCACTAGAGGTCCGGAGACTTCCCCCCTGCAGATTGTCTTCAACAAGGTTTTGGAAGGCTCTCACCAGGTCCGACTCCACGAGAGGAAGCACAACCTGGGCCTCAGGATCCCCCAATCGACAGTTATACTCGACAACCTTCGGTCCCTCGTCCGTAATCATCAGTCCACAGTAGAGCACGCCGCGGTAGGGCGTGCCCTCCTCTTGCATGCCCTGAAGGGTTGGCTCAACGATCTCCCGACAGATGCGACTGAGAAGGGATCCGTCCACGATGGGGGCTGGCGCGAAGGCCCCCATTCCCCCGGTATTGGGTCCGGTCCCTCCCTCGCCGATGGGCTTGTGGTCCTGCGAAGGAGGAAGAAGAACGTAATGCGAGCCATCAGTGAGGGCGAGGACGCTTACCTCTTCTCCTTCCATTCTCTCTTCGATGACGACCTGATCTCCCGCCGCTCCGAAGAGGCGCTCCTGCACGATGCGGTCAAGAGCCTCGTGCGCCTCCTCGAGCGTCGAGCACACGAAGGAGCCCTTTCCGCCAGCCAGGCCGTCGGCCTTCACCACGATCGGCGCTCCAACCTCGTCGAGGTAGGCCGCGGCCTCATCGTGCTCTTCGGCGTCGAAGACCTGGAACGAGGCGGTCGGGATGCCGTGCCGGGCCATGAATTGATCGGCGAAGGCCTTGCTGCCCTCGAGGCGCGCCGCGTCCTGCGAAGGACCTACAATGGAGAGCCCTGCCTCTTCGAACCGATCGACGATCCCGTCCACGAGCGGCTGCTCAGGCCCCACGAGAGTGAGGTCTATCGACTCCGCCTGTGCAAACTCGACGAGGGCGTCCAGATCGGTGGCGGGCAAGCCAACATTGGTCGCCGACTGCGCGGTGCCCGGATTGCCGGGCGCGGCGAAAAGAGAGGAGACCTGTTCGCTTCGGGCTAATGATTTGACGAGGGCGTGCTCACGCCCTCCACTTCCGATCACGAGAATTCGCATACGGTTTTCGCTGATTGTATAGCAGTAACCAGTTACACTGAATGCTCCCATTCGGCCACCCTGTGGGGGCACGTCCCGCTTCTAATATAGGTGACGGTTTCCACTCATGCATATGCGTTCTGTCCTAATTTTGTCCCGATCGCTTGGGCGACGTCTCGTCTGTCTGATTCTGGTCATCGGTCTCGGGGGTCTTTCTTCGCTTTCTTATGCGCAGAGTGGGTTTCCGGGGACCCCCGACGAGCAGGCCCTGAACGTGCGGGTATACCCCCTCAACACCTGGAGCCCGCGGGTCGGCGCGGGGCTTGGTACGGGGCTGGTTGCACATCACCTCGGTCGCCGACGCGCGCAGGCCCTTCTGACCCTCGCGCCCTCCCGCCACGAACAGGTCGCCACCGTGGCCTGGGCCAGCGCCAATCCCCGCCGCACCCGCCAGTACGTGCTCGTGGGTGCCCGAGGGCTGCACACGAACCGGGACTGGTTTTACGGACTGGGTCCGGGCTCGCCTTCCAATGCCCGCCAATCCATCGAGCGATCGAACCTCCAGGTGCGGGTCCGTGCCGGCCAGCACCTTCTCGACCAGCGCCTCCTCGTCCAACCCCACCTTGCCCTTGCGAGCCATCAGATCAACCGCGTCCCCTCCCCCAATGCCTCGAGACTCGACGCGCGGTCCCGGCGCCACCTTCTCCAACTGGCAAGCGACCGGGTCGGCCCGTTGAAATCCGGGCATACTGCTCTTCGTGCGGGACTCGACATCCAGTACGACACTCGTCCTCGCTCCCCTCGACCGACCCGGGGCCTCCTGCTTGAAGGCGGCTGGTTCCGATACGTTGGCGTCACGTCGTCATTTGTCCGGTACGATTGGTTAAATCTCGACGCCACCGGATACGTGTCCCTCGGGGGAACACACCACCTCGTGGGCCGCCTGTCGTTGGCTCACACCGCGGCACGCGGCCGGGCTTCGGTTCCCTACTACCTGCGCCCGACCCTCGACGGCTCCCTGGTGCCGGGATGGGCCCGACTCCGATTCGTGGACTCGGATCGACTGATCGGCAGTGTGCTGTACCGCTTTCCCGTCGTTCAGCCCCGGAACGTCCTTCGTATCGACGGCCACCTCGGTGTCCACGTAGCGAGCGTGTACGACGACGTCTTTTCCGACGCCGCCCTCGACCTGGCCTTCGAGGAGACTCTTGATCCGGGACAGACCTCCGTCCCCCTGCGCCCGGCGGCGTCGGTGGGGCTTCACCTAGGACTTTCGTTTCGGGAAACGCCGTCGCTCGACCTCGGACTCGGACTGAGTCCAGAGGGCATCTCAGCCGTCCGCTTTACCCTCAATCAAGACCTCCAGGCCCTGCGGCCCGCCCATCACCAACTTCGCCGCCGGTAGAGATCCGCCCCTTTGCCCGACAGATCGACCGGGCAGCCCCCCAGATCCGGTGCTATTATCTGACAAGGATACTACCTGCCGTGCCCTCCTCAGTGTTGATTGTCTTAATCCTCGTCGTTGCTGCCTATGTCCTTCTCACGGGAGCCGCGTCGATGGGCTTCATCACGGCCCGGCGACGGACGATCGCGGCGGATCCGTCTCCCTGGCCGACGGTCTCCGTCGTGAATCTCGATGCCGAGAGCACGACCACAGAGGTCCGGCAGACCATCCAGGACTGCGACTACCCTTCGGACCAAGTCGAAATCGTAGATTCGGCCGTGGTCCCCGGCGAGTTTCCGTCCTCTGTTGACGGCAAATTGGGAGACTTCTGTCCTTTCGTAGATGATTTTCCCATGCCCGGGCGCCAGGAACTCGAAGCGGCCGAAGGGGAAATCATTCTAACACTACCGGCTGGAGGCACAGTCTCTCCTCAATGGATTCGGTCTATGGCCCGACACTGCACCGCCGAGGCCCCAATCGTAGTGGGCCCCTCAATCGTCGAACACGAGGATCTTTTCCTGCCCCGCCTGCAGGCCCTCCAGCACCTCGGTCGACTCGCCTTCACCGGCGGCCTGTCGTTTTTCGGGCTACCGACCCACTTCGGGACCTCGAATCGGGCCGTCCGTAGCGAGGTCCTCCGGATCGACGTCCAGGACGACGGTCCTGAACGGGAATCTCAAAACGGGCTACTCGCCACAGATGCACCCGTTATCTTCAATCCCGCCGAAGAGGCGGTCGTCGCAAGCCCCGTTGTCTCTTCGTTCTCCGAATATCTTCGACGCCAAGCCCAGTACCTTTGTCAAACGGGAACGGCGTCGTCCTGGATCGTTCGGGGGCAAGCCGCCGGGCTCTGGCTCGTCTACGCCGTGCTTCTCGCCTGTAGCGTCGTGGCGGTTGCACTTCCGTCCTGGCGGCAGCCCATCCTCCTCGCCCTTCTCGGCAAAATGGGCGCCGACGTTCTTCTTACGCTCCCCGCCGCCAAGCAGTACGGGCAGCGAGGTCTCTTTCGTTCTCTCGTGCCGACCGAACTGATGCTCCTGTTCAGCATTCCCGTCGCGGGAGTGTGGGCCCTCATGGGTCCAGCGCGCTCGTCCGGATCCGATCTACTTGACTCGTGATTTGTGAGCACGAGAACCCCTCTTGCGCCCAAACTCCTACACGCATTCACGCCCATACGCGAACGTGATGCGCTTCCTCGTCCCCTACCTTGCCACTCACGTCCTTCGGCCGTTCCAGGGCTTCTTCCCTGACATGCTCTGGCGGGTGGACGCCGAGGCTCGAACAGCGTACCTCACGTTCGACGACGGGCCCACGGAGGAACTGACAGACGATCTTCTCAACCTGCTTGCCCAGTACAACGCACAAGCCACCCACTTCCTCCTCGGCCAGCACGCCGAGGCCCATCCGGGTCGTACCCGAACCCTCGTCTCAGCGGGGCACCACATTGGCAACCATACCTACACCCACGTGGACCCTTGGTCTGTCTCTACGGAGCGGCTGACGAAGGAACTGACGCGCACCACCCGATGCCTGGAGGACCTTGCCCAAACCCGCATCCGAGCGCTGCGCCCGCCCTACGGCCATCCTACCGGGGCCCTCCGACAATGGTGTGCGGCCCAGAACCAGCGCATGGTGATGTGGGACGTGATGCCCGGGGACTACCTCCAGACGGCAACAGCGCACCGTGTCGCCCGGTTCGTCATCCGGCACGTGCGACCGGGCTCCGTGATCGTGCTGCACGACAATCCCGTCTGCGAAGACGTGACGCTCCCGGCACTGGAGGCGATTCTGGAGACGCTGACCGCCGAGGGGTGGTCGTTCGACGCACTCTAGCTTTCTCAAATCCCCCATCGAGTGTGGGGAAACCCCCGACACCAGTCGACGAGATCGTCCCACGCATTTCGCGGAGCCTTGCATCGTCCTTCGAGGTACAATGAAAGCGTGTCCATCTACCAATCATCGCTCCTCGAATTATGGCCGATTCGTCCGCCCTCGGACCCGATCCCTTCGACGCCCGCGACACCTTTGAGACCGGCACGGGACCGGCATACCTGTACCGCCTCGACGCCCTGGACGGGGTTGACCTGGATCGGCTCCCCGTCTCTATCCGCATCCTCCTGGAAGGATTGCTCCGGCAACAGGACGGCGATCTCGTAACCGAGGAGCACGTTCGACGGTTGTCGCAGTACGACCCGTCCGACCCGGATGAGGTGGCGATCCCCTTCACGCCATCCCGGGTGCTCTTGCAGGACTTCACCGGGGTCCCGTCGGTGGTAGACCTCGCGGCGCTGCGCTCAGCGATGGACCGCTTTGGGGCCGATCCGACCGGAATCAATCCGGAGGTGCCGGTCCACCTCATCATCGACCACTCCGTGCAGGTCGACCACTTCGGGCTGCCGAATGCCGTTCAGCTCAACAGCGAACTCGAGTTTCGGCGCAACAAGGAACGGTACGAGTTTCTGAAGTGGGGCCAGCAGGCCTTCGACGACTTCAGCGTCGTCCCGCCGGCCAGCGGCATCTGCCACCAGGTGAATCTCGAATATGTCGGGCGCGGGGTCTGGTCGCGGGAGACCGAGGCCGGCATTCCCCTTGCCTATCCCGACACCCTGGTGGGGACCGACAGCCACACGACCATGATTAACGGTTTGGGCGTGCTGGGCTGGGGCGTTGGAGGCATCGACGCCGAGGCGGCCCTGCTGGGGCAGCCGCTGTACATGCTGATGCCGGAGGTGGTCGGGGTCGAGCTTACGGGCGAGCTCTCCGAAGGCGCCACGGCCACCGACCTCGTGCTCACCGTCACGCAGATGCTCCGCGAATACGGCGTCGTGGGGCGCTTCGTCGAGTTCTTCGGCGATGGACTGCACACCCTCACGGTGCCTGACCGGGCTACGATTGCCAATATGTCGCCCGAGTACGGGGCCACGATGGGCTTCTTCCCGATCGACGACGAGACGCTCGACTATATGCGCCGGACGAACCGGAGCGAGGAGCAGGTCGAACTCGTGGAGCGATACACAAAGGCGCAGGGCCTCTTCCACACCCCGGACACCCCCACGCCCGAGTACCTGGACGTGCTGGAGCTCGATCTCAGTGAGGTGACGCCGAGCGTGGCCGGGCCCAAACGCCCACAGGATCGCATCCGCGTGCCTGAGTTGCCGGAGGCCTTCACCGACTCGTTGACGACCCCCTCCGGTCCCACCGGCTTTGGGCTCGACGAGGACACCCTCGACGCCACGGGCACGTACGACGACGGCACGCACACCCTCGAGATGACCCACGGGGACGTGGTGATCGCGGCCATCAC
>CAYRPX010000082.1:2010-11741 GCA_964426195.1 uncultured Salinivenus sp. | reverse complement strand
AGTGTCGACTCGCGTGCATGGCCGAGGTCACCGGCCCCGTCGTCGTAAAACGAGCCGATTAGTAGCTTTCTTCACAGACAAGAGGCCGGTCACGTGTCCGGTCTCGTTTTTCCTTATGACCTCGTATAAAGAACCCCCGGCTTCGGCATTTTCGTCCCTGTCGGTCGGGGCGGCCTCGGATGTGGGACGGGTGCGGGACGAGAATGAAGACGCCTACGGTCACTTCACGGCCGCGGAGGCCGATGGGGTGCATCTGTTTATTGTGGCCGACGGAATGGGGGGGCATGCTCGCGGTCGCGAGGCAAGTACAACGACCGTGGCGGTGGTCCGAGAGGTCTTTTTTAACGAGCGTAATGGATCGATTCCGGGTCGATTGGAACAGGCGTTTCAGGAGGCGAATCGCCGGGTGTACGAGACCGCAGAGGCGGAAGAGGAGGCCGACTCGATGGGGACCACTGCCACGGCGCTAGCGGTGGTCGATGAGGAAGCCTATATGGCCCACGTGGGCGACAGCCGGGCCTATCGCTATCGCGCGGGGGAGGCCGAACAGCTTACTCAGGACCACACGGTGGTGCAGGAACTGCACCGCAGCGGGGCTATCACCGAAGAGGAGGCTCGTACTCATCCCCGGCGCGGGGTGCTAACCCGGGCGGTGGGAGTGCAACCCAATCTTGAGGTCGAATTAAATGAGATTGGTTCTCTGCAGCCTGACGATCACTTTCTCATGTGCACGGACGGGCTCCAGGAGGTACCGGAGGAGGTCCTCCATGAGGTCGTGCTCAACAATGCTCCCCAATCGGCCTGTGAGCAACTCGTCCGCCGCGCCAAGGAGGAGGATGGTCATGACAATGCCACAGCCCTGATTGTCCACGTAGACTCATCGTGAGACGAGGGGCGTCCCTGCCCTCAGACGAATTAATTTTGTGACGCAATGGAGGACTCGGTCATCGGTAAGGAAGTGGATGGGTATCGCATCCAGGAGATCCTGGGGCGGGGGGGCATGGGGGTGGTGTATAAGGCCGAAGACGTTGGCCTTTCCCGGTATGTAGCCCTCAAGCGGATCGACCCGTCCATGGCGAACGACCAGGCGTTTCTGCGTCGGTTCCGATCAGAGGCCCAGGCGCTGGCCCGTATTGACAGTCCCTACATTGTGAGCGTTCATGCCCTCCGAGAGACCGAGATCGGACTGCTGATCGTGATGGAGTACGTGGAGGGGGGCACCGTTCAGGATCTGATCGAGAAGGGGCCGATGGCGTGGGAGGAGGCAGTGCCGCTTACGAAGCAGATGCTCGCCGCGCTGGGACACGCGCACGGGGCCGAGGTCATCCACCGCGATATCAAGCCGCAGAACGTCATGCTCAGTGCCGAAGGGACGGTGAAGGTCACCGACTTCGGCCTCGCCAAGGTCCACCGTCCGGACTCGAACAAGACGGTCACCCAGGGCGTCTTCGGCACGCTCAATTACATGTCGCCCGAACAAGTGAAGGGGAGTGGCGACCTCGATCACCGCAGCGACCTCTACTCGCTGGGCATGACCGTCTACGAGATGTTGGCCGGTGATCTCCCCTTCGATGAGGACAGCAACGAGTTTACCAAGATGCAGCGGATCGTGCAGGAGGAGCTCCCACCGCCCGAGAAGTTGCACCCGCAGGTGCCGGAGGGCCTGTCGCAGCTCGTGATGACGTCGCTGGCAAAGGATCCGGACGATCGGTTTCAGAGCGCTCAGGAAATGCGCGAGGCCTTCGAGGCCTTCGAGGAGGAACGCAGAGAACAGACAAAGCAGTCCCCCCCCACTGTAGCTGCGGCCCCGTCCACTGAAGTTGTTGAGCCCCCCTCTCCCGCAGTTGAGGAGTCGGCTTCAGGTGAGGCGTCGGCATCTTCGTCTTGGAAACAATGGCCGCTTGTCGCGGGGATCACGGCTCTAGTTTTTCTCGTCGCCGGAGGGGGATATTGGTTGCTCGCAGCCGATGGGCTCGGGGCGGACGGCCACTCCTCTGAGAATAGTGGCGGTAATTCGGGGACAGCGACGACCCAACTTACCGTGGAAACCCAGCCCGCCGGGGCTACGGTGTCCCTGGATGGGAAGCGGATCGGCGACGCGCCGTCAGATACGACAGTGGAGGGACAGGATGTGCGCGTTCGGGCGAGTTTGGCCGGATACGAGTCCGTAGACACTGTAGCTCAGCTGGAGGGACATCAAGAAGTGAGCCTTCAGTTGCCTCTTGCTCGAACGACCACGTCGCTCAGCGTGCAATCGGATCCGGTGGGACGCGTCCTTTTGGATGGGAACGACGTCGGGCGCACCCCCCTCGACCGGGAGCTCAAAAAAGATACCGTTCGGGTTCGTGTAGAGCGACAGGGCTATTCTGCCGCGGACACTCTTCTCGCCCTCGCCGAACTCGACGAAGCAGATCTCAACGTACAGTTGGATCGCCGGCCTCCGGATCCCGACCCCGAGCCCGAAGAGCCCTCGTACGGATCGTTTACGCTCGACGCTTCTCCGTCCGGCACCGTCTACGTCGACGGTGAGCCCCAGGCAGCGGGAGAGTCTGTTGAGGTGCGGGCCGGCGAGACCCACCAGGTCCGTATTGAACACCCCTCAAACGGTGCATGCGACACAACGCTCGCCGTTGAAGAAGGGGGGACTGAGACCCTCACATGCCACTTTGAACATCGGGTCGCTGTGCGGTCCAGACCGTGGGCTAACGTGTACCTTGACGGGGAGAACACGGGGGAATCGACCCCCCACGAGACCCGCTTGTCCACGGGACAGATCTACGAGGTTGGGGTTAATATTGATCGCGGATCATTCGCGATTTCCGGAGGAAGCTACGTCAGGCGGGGAGAGGAGAGTGGTGTCTTGGAACAGCGGGAATTTACGGGACGCACGATGACCATCTCACCGGAGCCAAGCTTCGAGCTGGAGACCCATGGAATTGAGTTTCAGGTGTCCGAGTCGGGACCATGAGCGAGCATCCGTTCCGCCGGAACTCCCTTCATTTGTTCCCTTCACATACAGACCGATGTTACAATGTTTGAAATTAGATGCGCTGATTTGTTACGTTGGTTCACACATACTTCAATTGCTGTCGCTGTCTCTCTGTTGATGGTACTGCCTCTTCGGGCACAGCCTGCCCAGTTTCAGAAGGCGATGGAGGCCTACAATACATACGACTACGAGGAGGCAACCGAGCTTTTCTCCGAGGTGGCGCACGATTCGTCGGTGGACGAAGAGGTTCGTCAAGAAGCCTTTCAGTACCTTGGTCAAATTTATATTGGCAAGGACCGACGGGACGAGGCCCGCGAAGTCCTTGAGCAGCTGGTGAGTATGGAACCGCCGACTGTGGAGCTTAACCCGAACCGGCAGCCCCCGCCCCTGATGGAATTGTACTACGAGGTACGCAAACAGAAAAACGGCGGGTACGATGTCCGCAAGGAAGATCCTGGACTGCAAACCCTTGCGATTATGGACTTCCGAAACTCCTCCGTGGACCAGCGGGAGCGCTACGCGTCGCTTTCCAAGGGCTTTCCGTCCATGATGGTCAACTACCTCAATGGGACCGTCGACCTGAAAGTCATCGAACGGGAGCGCATTCAATGGCTGTTGGATGAGTTGAAGCTACAGCGCAAAGCCGACGTCGTTGATCAGTCGACGGCGGTTCGCACAGGGAAGCTTCTGGGCGCCACCACCGTACTGTTCGGGAACTACATCATCCACGAGGACCAGATGCGGCTCAGCGCTCGGCTTGTGAAGGTAGAGACCGGAGAGATTCTCCTCTCGGAAGACGTCATGGGCGAACCGGACGAATTCTTTGACCTCGTTCAGGAGCTGAGCAAAAGCGTCACCCGTTCGATCAACGTGTCGCTGGAAGAGACAGACATTCAGCAATCCGGAGGGACGTCGTTGCTCGACGCTCAATTGGCGTACTCGCGCGGTCTCGGAGAGCTTGAGGATGGAAACTACCAGGCGGCGAAAAAGCACTTCGAGGAGGCGCTGGAGCGCGACCCAAACTATACGCTGGCCCAGGAACGGCTTGAGAGCATCCAGCCTATGCTCGCCTCGTCGGGATCGCCGGAATCGGGTTCAGAAGATTCCTCTGACGAAGGAGCCCTCCAAGACTAAAATCAGTAGGTTCATGTCTACATCGTTCCTAACGACGCCGGTTCGCCTTTTTCTTGCGGTCGCTGTGCTTCTTGCGGGCGTGCTTGCCTGCGCGCCTCAGGCTGGGCTGCACGAGGATCCGGAGGATTTCCGGGAAGAAGTTGCTCGTCTGCAACGCGAGATTGCGGAGAATCCGAACGATGCCGAAGCCCTTCGAGATCTAGGGACGATCTACGTACGCACGAGACGCCCCAACGAAGGATATAAGTACCTTCAGAAGGCCCACTCGCAGGATCGCAACGATCCGAAGACGCTTTTCTACCTCGGTGTGGCAAGCGAGCGTATCGGGAAGCGGCAAACGGCCCAGGAGCTTTACCAGCGGTACGAAGAGATGCCTGAGGATTCGCAGTTTCGCACGCTCATGCGGGGCCGATACGAATGGCTCCTTCGGCAGGAGATTCGTCGTAAGATGAAGGAGTTTATAGCCCGGGAGGACTCGATTGGAGTGTCCCCCAGTGCAGTCGCTGTTCTTCCGTTTGCGTATCAGGGCAGCGACGAGCAGTATGCGCCCCTGGGACACGGCTTGAGCGAGATGATCGCCGTCGATCTGGCGAACATTGACGAGCTCACGCTGGTCGAGCGCACGCGCCTACAGGAGCTTCTCAAGGAACTTGAGCTTAGTCAGAGCGAGTTCGTCGATCCATCCACCGCGCCCCGAGTGGGACAGCTTTTGGGAGCGGGTCGTCTTATTGGCGGCGGGTATAACGTACTCGACGAGGAGCTCCGGACCGACGTGGCCCTCGCGGAGCTTGAGCGAGCCGAGAGTGCGGCCCTGGAGACGCAGTCGGATATCCTGGATAATCTCTTCCAGCTGGAGAAGGAGATTGTCTTTCGCCTGGTCGACCAGTTGGGCGTGGAGTTAAGTGCCGAGGAGCGAGAAGAAATTGAGCGCGTGCCGACCCGCAATCTGCAGGCCTTTCTCGCCTACAGCCGTGGTCTTGAGGCGGAGGCGCAGGGCAACTACGAAGCAGCCGCGCAGGCCTTTCAGGACGCGCACCAGCTGGACCCCAACTTTTCGGAGGCGGCCAGCAAACAGGAGGAATCGGAAGGGCTGAGCGCCGCGGGTGGGGGGACGGAACAGGCGCTCCAGGCAGCGCGACAACTTGAGAGCCCGACCTCACAGATCGACCTGGTGCAGAACCGTCAGGAAATTTTATCTGAGACCGTGGGCACGACGCCGTCGGAAGAGGAAGAGACGGAAGACGAGCGGCAGCCGGCTGCGGAGTCGGGGACCGCAGAGCTTGAAGATCCGCCTCCTCCGCCCCCGAGCGGAGGAGGCTCTTTCTGAGTTGACGTTGTCTCACGCACGGGGGACATTCGCTCCCAGGAATGAGGACTACTACTCCTTTCCTCTAAGTCGTAGCCGTCGGGACCGTAACTTCTCTTCAAGAGGGAGCGCCCCACTCTCCAAATACGTTTTCGCTTGCCGATGCAACGCCTGCCCTCCTGGAAAGCTCGTTCCGTCCACGCTGCAGCCTCCGTCTTGATTTGGGCGATCCTGTTTACAGGACCTGCAGAGGCGCAGCAGTTTGGAGATCAGCTCGCGATCAGCACGAGTGCTGATTCCGCTCGGGCCGTTACTGCGGCGGACTTGGATGGCGATGGGGACAGAGATGTTCTCGCCGCACTGCAGGGGAGCGAGTCGATCGTCTGGTTTGAGAACTTTGGCCTCGGGGAGTTTGGGGCCCAAAACGTGATCACGACAAGCGCAATCGATGCGTTTGAAGTCTCCGCCGCAGATCTCGACGGAGACGGAGATCAGGATGTGGTCTCCACATCAACTGGTGACGGTAAGCTCGCGTGGTATGAGAATCTCGGGGGCGGCTCCTTCTCGGACCAAATCGTCATCGACACTCCAGATGCCCAGGGACTGTTCGTGGGGGACGTGGATGGATCCGGAGAGCCAGACATCCTCATCGCCGCCCTCGCCTTCGACAAGGTCGCCTGGTATCAGAATGCCGGCGATGGTTCCTTTTCTGAACAGAAGGTCCTTACCACCAATGCCGAGCGAGCGAAGTCTGTGTATGCTACCGACCTGACGGGAGACGGCAACCCGGACGTCATTTCGGCGGCGCTTGACGGCGATAACGTCGTCTGGTACGAGAACCTTGGCGAGGGTTCATTTTCCACCCCGAACGTCATCACTGCTGACGCCAGTGGGGCCCGCTCGGTCTTTGCGACGGACCTGGATGGAGATGGAGATGCCGATGTGCTTTCGGGGTCTTCGTTCGACAACAAAATTGCCTGGTACGAAAATACTGGCGGCTCCTTTTCCGACCAACAGGTTATCACAGAGGCTGCCAGTGCCCCCTCGTCGGTATACGCGACGGATATCGACGGAGATGGGGCCGCCGACGTGCTTTCGGCGTCATTTTCCGACGACACGATTGCCTGGTACCCAAATACCGGTGGCGGGTCCTTCTCGGAGCAGCGAATCATTACGACCAATGCGGCCTGGCCGACCTCGGTCTTCGCCGCTCATTTGAACGGGGATGGTGTTCCCGATGTCCTCTCCAGTTCCCGAGATGACGACAAGGTCGCATGGTACCAGAACCAGGGAACGGACGAGACGTCACCGTCGGCACCGTCCGGGCTAGTGGCCACGTCTGGGGATAATCAGGTGGACCTGAGTTGGGACGCGAATACAGAAAGTGATCTGACCGGATACAATGTCTACCGATCCACCTCCTCGTTTCAGGAGATCGCCAACGCCACGCAAGTCAACGACGGATTGGTAGAGGACTCCAGTTATACCGACAGCGGGCTGACAAACGGGACCGAGTACTTTTACCGGGTGACGGCGGTCGACGATGCGGGGAATGAAAGTGGGTTATCCGGGGAGTCCAGTGCGATTCCGGAAGACCAGCCTCCAGCGTCCCCAACCGGACTCCAGGCCACGGGCTATGACAGCCAGGTGGGCCTCGGCTGGGATGCCAACACCGAGGAAGACCTCGCCGGCTACAACGTCTATCGGGCGACCTCCTCCTTCGAGGAAATCGCCAATGCGACGAAGATAAACGACTCGCTGGTCGGTGAATCAGTCTACGGGGACACAACCGTCACGAACGACACGATGTACTTCTACCGGGTAACCGCCGTCGATACGAGCGGCAACGAGAGCGCGGTGTCGAATGAGGACAGCGCAATCCCAAGACCTCCCCCGGTGGCCCAAACGGAACAGACGACCGACGTGACAAGCACCAGTGCTGTCCTGAACGGCCTTGTCGACCCGAACGGGAAAGAGACGGAGGTGATCTTCGAGTACTATCCGACAGGGCAGCCGGACAACAGCCAGGGCGTGATCGCCCAGGAGAGTCCGCTGACGGGCACCGAAGAACAGTCTGTGGATGCCCAAATCTACGAACTGTCGCCAAACACCGAATACACGTTCAAGGTCATTGCAGCGAGCATTTCTGGGAGTGACGAAGGCGACACGCGCACGTTCACCACTGCATCCTCCTCCGGGCCTGCGGCGCCGACGGGGTTGACGGCGACGGCCGGGGATGGTCAGGTGAGCCTCGGGTGGGACGCCAATTCCGAATCGGACCTGACTGGCTACAACGTTTACCGGTCCACCTCCTCGTTTCAAGAGGTTGCCAACGCGACGCAGGTCAACGACGGGCTGGTGGGGGAGGCCAGCTATACCGACACTGGCGTGACCAACGGTACCGAATACTTCTACCGGGTGACGGCCGTGGACGACACAGAGAACGAAAGTGGATTGTCTGGCGAGGCGAACGCGACTCCTGCTCTGCAGGTCACTCTCAATCGGTCGGTGGAGATGCCCGAGCAGGGAGCACCGCTGCAGGTAAGCGTGTCGGTGAGCGAAGGCTTTGAACCTACTGACGCACAGCTCTTCTACCGTCAAGGAGGGGCGCTAGAGTTCCAGTCGGTGACTCTTGAGAGTGCGGGTGCGACAACCTATGAGGGAACGGTGCCGGGGGAGGCCGTGACCGAACGGGGGTTGGAATATTACGCCCAGGTTTCGGACGGGTCTGTCACGGCGACGGTCCCGGAACAAAATCCGACCGAGAACCCCCGGCACGTACGCGTTCAAGTTCCGCAAAGGGTGTCCGACACTGAACTGGCGGAGATGGAGTACGCGATGGTTTCGGTGCCACTGGCCCTATCGACCAATGTATTGGAGGTGTTACGCGACGATTTCGGCGAGGTAGATCGTACGGAGTGGCGGCTTTTGCGCTGGGATGCGGCGGACGAGGAGTATGTGGAAATGACTCGGGAGGAAGGGAGTACGGAGGCAGAGTTTGGACGGGGAGAGGCTTATTGGCTGATTTCCCGGCAGGGAGGAACCTTTGATGTGGAAGACGCGCAGTCCGTTTCTGGCGGCCCGGCTTCGATTACGCTTCCCCCAGGTTGGACGCAGTTGGCCAATCCCTATCCTTATCCGGTGGCCTGGAACGACATCGACGGTACCGGGGCCGTAAACGCTCCGGTGGCGTTCGATCCGGGGAGTCCTGACTCCCTGCAATTCGGCGTTTCTGTTCTGGAAGCGTGGACCGGCTACTGGGTGTTCAATCCCAACGACTCCGCAGTCCAACTCGCAGTCCCCCAGAAGGAGGCAGTGTCTACAGGCCAAGAACCGGGATCGGAGACTGCCTTCTCTACGCCCAACCGGCCGGGAGGGCCGTTGCTTTTCGACACGGAGCCGTCCTATGCCGTGCGGGTTACGGGGAGGCTGGAGCGGGACGCAGGGAGGGTGTTGCGGGACCTTCATACCGTGGCGGGCGTGAGCGCCGACGGGCAGTCGGGCGTAGGTGTGGAGGACGTAGCCGCTCCCCCGCCGATTGGCGACCACCTTCGGATCAGTATCGTCGAAGAGGACACCCGACTTGCGGGGAGCCTTCGCCCGCCGGGCAAGGACGGTTATACCTGGGACTTAAAAGTGGAGGCCTCCGGAGTGGATCAAGGGGAAGGACTGGTCCACGGGGAAGTGCACACCTGGGGCGCACTTCCGTCCGGATTTGAGCGTCGACTGGTGGACCGCAATACAGGGCGGCCCTTCCCAATCGCGGACGGCACCTTTACCGTTGAGCTTACCGACGAACGACCGGTCCGGCACCTGCGGCTCATCGTGGGAACCGAGACGTTTGCCAAGGCTGAATCGGAATCCATCCGGCCCGACCGCACCGCATTGCAAGCCATCTATCCGAATCCGTCGCGGGAGAGGGTTTCTGTGGACTATCAAGTGGCGAACGACCAGCGCGTTCAGATCCGTATCTACGACGTGCTCGGGCGTCGGGTCAAGACCCTCGTTGATAGACACCGTTCCGCGGGATCTCATTCGACCAGCTGGAATACGCGATCCGGCTCGGAGCGCGTGTCTAGCGGCACGTACTTCGTGAGAATGAAAACGAACTCTACGTCAGTCACTCGGCGGGTCGTCATTGTTCGATAAGAGCTACCGCTCAAGCCCTGCGTTTGGCAGGCCGCCTTTCCTCTTGCAAATCGCATCGAGCCCATGCATACTCTGCGCACATCCAGCTTGTATTCGGAGTGGGAATCTACCGGAGGGGCGATCGTGATCGTCTGGGGACTGCTCTGGGGACTG
>CAYRPX010000082.1:0-1910 GCA_964426195.1 uncultured Salinivenus sp. | reverse complement strand
TCTGGGGACTGCTCTGGGGACTGGGAGGGGGAAGCATGCTTTCGGCACAGGCACAGGGTTCATCCGGCGGGGCGGATGCCCTCACCAGCAGGGACCGTCCGGTCCGTGTTGCCCTGCGGCCAACGTATCAGTGGTTTGAAGATGGAGATCAGGCCATCACACAGTGGAGCGCACCCCTAACGGCAGTGGTGCCCTTCGGGAACCGATGGCAGGCGACGCTTCGTGGGAGCGGCGCGTCCACCAGAGGCGAGAGCCTTCAGACGCTTTCGGGGCTGTCCGACGTTCGGGTCGGACTTAGCTATGCCCAGCCGATTGGGGACGGAAGCCTCCTGATTAACGCAAACATGAACGCGCCGGTCGGAAAAAAAGAGCTTACGCAGGGCGAATTCGAGACGGCCCGGCTGTTGAGCCGCAATTTCTTACGCTTTCGCGTCCCGAGTTTTGGGCAGGGCTTTGGGGCCGGGACGGGGCTGACGTGGGCCATTCCGGTCACCGGGTCGGTGGTTGTTGGAATCGGGGGAGCATTCCGATATTACGGAAGCTACGCGCCGACAGTCGGGACGCAGGGGGACTACGATCCCGGAGAGGAAGGCCGGATTACCGGGGGCGTTGACGTTCGAGTAGGACAAAACTCTGCCCTTTCGGTGGACGGATCGTTCTACGTGTACGGGACCGACACCGTGGGGGGCATTGAGGAGTTTGAGGCGGGGAACCAGTTCTCCGTGCGGGTGCAGTTTCTCAGTGAGCAGGAGCGCCAAACAGTACGGATTGTGGGATTTTACCGGAACCAGGAGAAGAGCACGCTTCCCATTCGGGAAGGGTCAGATCAGACGCTTCAGGTGTTGCCGACCCGGGCACAGTTGCAAGGACAGTACGGGGTTGGTCTCGGAGGGGAGGTGGACCTGCAGGTGTCCGCCGCGGGACGCTGGTATGAGGAAACGGTGGGATATGAGAGCAAAACGCTGGTGACCGTTGGGATAGAGCCTCAGGTTCCGGTGGGGGACCTGCTCACGGTTGCCCCGCGAGCCACCTACACGGCCGGGAGTATTCAGGGGATTGAGGGCGGTATTGGGCTTACCGCCCAGTTCTAACCGGACAGAGCGTGAAGCGGGCCTCAGCAAGTCAAGTGGGGGGCTTCCGAAACTATTCTTCTGCTCACAACCTTTCCAGGCCTTGAGTCTGCCGAGCAGATCAGGCAAACCGTCAGCAGGGAGTAAGACATCGCTCTGTGTGGAGCACAGCACCTTACGCCCCACCTGTCGCGTGCACCTTCAGCTCCGGCACATGCCCCCGCGGACTGCGGGTGGCGAGGTGGAGCATGGCGTCCGCCAGCTCGCGGGGATCGACCCAGGTGGACGGGTCGGCGTCAGGCATCGCGTCGCGGTTGTCAGGAGTATCGACCACGCCCATCGGGTAGAGGACCGTCGTACGCAGGCCTGCGTTCTGCTCTTCCGCCTCCAAGGACTGGACATAGGAGGCAACGGCCCCCTTCGACGCGCCGTAGAGCGCAGCATTGGCCTGTCCTTCCAGCGCCGCGGGCGCCGAGACCCCGAGCAAGAAGCTGTGCTCCGCCCGCGTGAGGAGGGGTACGGCGGCGCGAGCCGTGTTGAAGAGGGTGCGGAAGTTCAGGTCCATCATGTGCTGGTAGTCGTCCGTCGTCGACTCGACGGCCTGCTGCATGGCAAACCCGCCCGCGATGGCGAGGACGGCATCGAGCGCCTCAGCCTCCTCCCAGAGGTCCGCGAAGGTCTCCATCGTAGCGTCCTCGTCGGTGAGGTCCGTGTCGAAGACCTGCGCGTCGGGAAACGAGGCGTCGAGGGTGGCGCGGTTTTCCTCGCCGTAGTCAATGAGGGCAAGGTCCCAGCCGGCGTCGTCGAAGACCTCGGCGGTGACGGAGCCGATGGCGCCGG
>CAYRPX010000081.1:5401-11860 GCA_964426195.1 uncultured Salinivenus sp. | reverse complement strand
GAGGCTTCTTTGACATGGCCGGTGGGGCGCCATTGCTGAAGCGAATACTTACAATTTCCAAAAACGCCTACCTTTAACCCAATTTCAAGCTCACGGCACAGGGAAAAGGGCAATCACATCAAAGCAACCCCGTCGCTCTGAACTCGATTCAGAGCCTATATCCCCAAAGGAGGAGGCTCGATCGGTCGCTTTATGGGCTCCAAATCAAGTTTGGAGCGACAAAGGGGAGTGCCTTTATCAACACACGGTTCTGAAAATGGACGTTTGAGGGCGTTCCGCAAAGCGCAGATCATTGATGCGATTGCCCTGGCACAGGGAATCGCCGTTTGGCACGATGACGGGTCGAGCGAGAAACGGCATTCGCTACGGCCGCGCGGCCCGGAGGACACCGGTCACCCGCACCGAGCGCCCCGGAGACAGGTTGGCTACTCGCTCCTTCATCTCAAACTTGAATGTCCCCTCTACCCTTCCCTCTTCGACGTCCGTCACCGTGAGGCGTCCACGCGTCGCGACGAACTCGGCGTTCGACACGGAGAGAAAGGCCACGAGGCCCGTCAGGCTGTCCGTTCGCGGCCCGTCAAGGAGTTCTCCCTCCACCACGTTGTACGGACCCGGATGCACCCGCGGGGGCGACCGCCCTCCTTCCGCCGTACGGTCGGAAGAACGCGGCAGGGGCTTGAGGACGATCGACACACCGGGGCCGTCGGGCGACCCGAGTTCCAAGCCGACGTGCCCATTTGGGTGCCACCGGTAGACGGCCGGGCCGGTGAGCGTGTCCGTGAGATTGCCCTCAACGTGAAGCCGGTATCGCCCCTCGGCCACGCCGAGCCCGGTCTCCTTCGAACAACCGATCAGCAGAAGGATTCCTCCAAGCAGCGCACACGAAAGAGGAAATGACGCGTCAAGGGACATGGACGAAATGAACCTGGGACACACAAAACCGGAAGGCAGACCGCAGGGACCCGCCTGTGTCGTTTCACATCCAACGCCGATCCTCAGCGCGTTTTCCGCCGCCGCGCAGCGTGGACCGAGTTTCTCGACATTGTCACAGCAGCCTCCCCAGCGACGCATCGATCGCCGCCCAGGGGAGAGCAGGGCACGTGCGGTGATTGCCCATTGTATTCTCCCCTTTTCTTTTACGATATTAGAGCGACTCGTCACGTGCGCGTCCCCGAGAAGACGGAAGACGCCAGCCCTGCGAGAGCTCTCCGAATCCAAGAAGAAGCGGCGGGAGAACAACACATAGCTGAGAACGATCGAGAAGACGACGCTCCTGGCTTCTTACGATCACACCGAATGAGGCTGCAATATTCGTTTCCGAGTCAATATATGAATCCACTGCCTGAAAATTCCGCTCTCCCGTTGGTCGTCGTCGCTGCGGCCCTTTGCTTTGTAGCTGCTTGTCAGGGGGTGAATGAGGAAGAGGACTGGCCGCCTCCTGTGCAGCATGTGGAGGAGGCTCCCGTCCTCTCTGCCAAAGAGTCCCTTGAGAGGTTTGTTGTGCCTCCGGGTTTTCGCGTGGAACTCGTGGCCGCGGAGCCCCTCGTCCAGGATCCGGTCGCCATTGATTTTGGTCCGGACGGCCGTATGTGGGTCGTCGAGATGCGCGGCTGGATGACAGACCTCGTAGACAGCGAGGGCGATTACACGGGGCGCGGTCAGATTGTGGTGCTGGAAGATACCGATCAGGACGGGCGAATGGACAAGAAAACTGTTTTCATGGAGGGCCTAAACCTGCCGCGCGGCCTGCTAGTGGTAGAGGACGGCGTGCTCGTGGCCGAGCCCCCCCACCTCTGGCTGGCTCGCGATACCGATGGAGACTTGAAAGCCGACGAGCGACGCGCAATCCGGAGCGACTACGGGGATGCCGATGGCAACCCGGAGCACATGGCGAATGGACTCACGTGGGGGATGGACAACTGGATCCACAGTGCGCACTATCCCGGTCGGCTCCGCCATACGGATGACTCCTGGGTCCACGATTCCACGCTCGCGCTCGGTCAGTGGGGACGCACAATGGACAACCATGGACGCCTTTACCAAAACTGGAATTCTGATCCCCTCCGTGTGGCCCTGCTCGACCCGCACTACTTCACCCGTAATGACAACATGGTCGAGGCCAGCGGTGCGGACGTGCGCATCGGAAAGGATGCACAGGAAGTGTGGCCCATTCGCACAACCCTCGGCGTCAACCGAGGCTACAGAGAGGGCGTGCTCCGGGAGGACAGCACGCTACGCACGTTCACTGCCGCCAGCGCACCCACGGTCTATCGAGGAGATCGGTATCCCGAAGCGCTTCAGGAGAATGTGTTCGTCCCCGAGCCCGCCGCCAACCTCGTGCGCCGCTTCCAAATCAAAGAGTCCGCGAACGATACCCTGGAAGCCGTCAACCCCTACGAACACGCCGAATTTTTGGCTTCGACCGACGAGCGCTTTCGCCCGGTAGACGGATACTCGGCCCCGGACGGGACGCTGTACATTGTCGATATGTATCGGGGGGTCATTCAGCATCGCAATTTCCTCAGCCAGTACCTGAAGACCCACATTCGGAAGCGAGATCTGCAGAAGCCCCTGGGACTCGGGCGCATTTATCGCATCGTCCACGCGCCGACTCGGCCGCGTCAGGAGGACCCGCAGCTTTCGCACCGATCGAATCAGGAACTCGTGGAGTCCCTGGATCACCCAAACGGGTGGTGGCGGGACACCGCCCAGCGGCTCCTCGTCGAACGACGGGCGACCGACGTAGCCCCGGCGCTTCGGAAGACGGCCCGTGCAGCGGAGAGCGAGTGGGCACGGCTGCACGCGCTCTGGACTCTTGAGGGCCTGGACGTCCTGAAGACTGAAACCGTGGCCCATGCACTTACGGACGAGGCCCCGCAGGTCCGCGCAGCAGCGGTGCGCCTCTCAGACCCCTGGTTGCGGGACGGCCATACGGAGGTGCTGCAGAAGGTCGCAGAGCGGACGAGCGATCCGGCGGCGCCGGTGCGGTTGCAATTGGCGGCTTCCTTGGGGGAGGTGCCTCCGCCCGCCGCGGAGGAGCCCCTCGCAACACTGCTGACGCATGCGAGCGAACAGCCGTTTCTCGCGGAGGCGGCGATCACCGGCCTGGAGGGACGCGAGCTTGCCTTTATGCGGCACCTCGTCCGCAGGGAGGGCTGGCAGGAACAGGATGACGATTACGCCCGCATTCTTCGGACGCTGGCGACTACAATTGTCAACGGGGACGATCCGGATCAGTTTAACCAGATGCTCGCGCTCGTCGGTGATCAGGCCGATCTTTCGGCCTGGCAGCGACTCGCCCTGCTGGATGGTATTGAGGCCCAGATTCCCGAACGCAGAGGGGAGTTCGAACGCCCCCTCAAGCTGGATCAAAAGCCCCCGGCCCTCGATCAGGCGGTCCAGGCGTCGGACCCGGAGGTGCGGGAGAAGGCGCAGCGCATTGCCAACCGGCTGGCCTGGCCGGGCAAACCCGGATATACGCCGCCAGAAACGACTCTGTTGACCGAGGCGGCAAAACAGCGATTTCGAACAGGGAAGGAGTACTACGAACAGGCCTGTGCCTCCTGCCACCAGTCAAGTGGAGACGGGGCGGAGGGAGTAGCGGCCTCGTTGGTGGGATCGGAATGGGTGCTCGGTCAGCGAAAAGACCTGATCCGCATCGTGCTGGATGGCAAAGAGGGGACGACGGGGCTCATGCCGCCGAACAGAAACAAACTGAACGACGAGGAGATCGCAGCCATTCTGACCTACGTGCGGAACGCCTGGGACAACAACGACAGTCCCGTCTCGCCGTCCCTCGTTGAGGAGGTGCGCAACGCGACGGCCACGCGGGAGGAGCCATGGACCGAAAAGGAGCTCCGCGTGATGATGCACTGAACCGGCCGGCGTCTCTAGTGGACTGTCAACCTTCATTCTAGCAATATCAGTGCGATCTCAAAACCCCTGGCAGGTCGTTCCGAGCGAAGTCGAGGACCCTCCCAGATGTCGGCAGACCGCAGGAAGATTTCTCGGCTGCGCTCGAAATGACAGCTTCCTACGAACGTGGTTTCTCGGGTCTACTTAGAACGGCTTGTGCTATTGTGCGATATATGTGCAGAGCGCCGAAATCAGCGTATTCCAATGGATAACTACCATCTCCGTCGCTCTGAGCTTGACTCAGAGCCCATCAACCGGCAGAAGACGTGCAACTGGCGGGTCCATGGGCTCCAAAGCAAGTTTGGAGCGACGAGGAAAGTCCTTTCTGGCGGTTGGAGGCGGGGACACATGTTGTTCACATATAGCACAACGCGTACTTAGAGGCTTACGCACAGCAAACGCGCTCTCAAAACTCCATTCTGCACATGCATTCATTCCGGGCAGTCAAGAATTCATTCGCCGCAGTACTCTCTATTCTTCTGCTGCTCCCGGCGTTCGCACATGCGGCCCCGCGCCCCCCTTCTGACGATGCTGAAGAGGTCGTTCGGGTGGGCATCATCGGACTGGACACGTCCCACAGCACGGCGTTTACGGAGCTGATTAATGGCTCCTCCGACGGAATCTATGGGGATTTTGAAGTGGTGGCGGCCTATCCGAAAGGAAGCCTGGTCATCGAGTCCAGCTACAGCCGAATTCCGGAGTACACCAAAAAAGTAAAAAGCCTGGGCGTAGACATTGTCGACTCAATCGACGAGTTGCTCCCACGAGTAGACGTCGTGCTCCTCGAAACCAACGACGGACAGCGGCACCTGGAGCAGGTGCGGCCCGTGTTGAAAGCCGGAAAGCCTGTTTTCGTGGACAAGCCGCTTGCAGCGTCCCTGTCGGATGCCGTAAAAATTTTCAATGCGGCCGAGAAGCATGAGGTGCCGCTCTTTTCTTCCTCCTCGCTCCGGTACGCGAAAAATGCCTTGGATGTGCGGGAGGGATCGATCGGGAGGGTCGTCGGGGCAACCACGTACAGCCCTGCCACCCTTGAAGAACACCATCCCGACTTGTTCTGGTACGGGATCCACGGGGTGGAGCTTCTCTACACGGCGATGGGGACCGGCTGCGAGACCGTCACCCGCGTGACCTCGGAGGGAACGGATGTGGTCGTCGGCAAATGGTCGGACGGGCGAATCGGCACGTTTCGCGGGATGCGCGAGGGGCCCCACGACTACGGGGGAACGGCGTTCGGCGCGGACGAAATCCGTCCGCTCGGTCCCTATGAGGGGTATGAGCCCCTCGTGAAAGACATCCTGACGTTTTTCAAAACGGGGGAGCCGCCCGTAAGCAGGAAGGAGACGCTGGAGATTTATGCGTTCATGGCAGCGGCGGACGAAAGCAAGCGCCGAGGGGGAGAGCCCGTACGCATAAAGAGCGTGCTAGACCAGGCCCGTGCTCAAGCGAATCAGGACATGTGACGTCCACAACACTGTAAGCTGCGTTCAATTATGATCGACCTCGCGTCTATCTCAAGCGAAGAGGAGTTGGTCAACCAGCTCGCCGAACCCTATCCGGAAGATGTGGAGGTGGCACGTCGCCTCGATGGGGACGTGCTCGTTCTTGGGGCCGGAGGCAAAATGGGCCCCACTCTCGTCGAGCGAATGATCCGGGCCGTCGAGCAGGCCGGTGCTGACGCGACGGTCTACGCCGTCTCTCGCTTCTCCAATGCGGAAAAACGGGAGCGTCTCAATGCAATTGGGGCCGAGACCGTGGCCGCCGACCTGCTGGATGAGTCGCAACTCGCGGCCGTGCCAGACTGCCGAAATGTGTTCTACCTCATCGGGAGGAAGTTCGGGGCGACAGACCAAAAGCCGCTCACCTGGGCAATGAACACCCATCTGCCCGGCCGCGTGGCCGACCGCTTTTCCTCCTCCCGAATCGTCGCCTTTTCCACGGGCAACGTCTATCCACCGACCCCCGTCCAGTCCGGCGGTCCGACGGAAGAGGACCCGGTCGGCCCGGTTGGCGAGTATGCCCAGTCGTGTCTCGGGCGGGAGCGGATCTTTCAGCACTTCGCCCTTCAGAATGATACGCCCGTGTGTCTCCTCCGGCTCAACTACGCCGTCGAGGCGCGCTACGGCGTCCTGCTCGACATCGCACAGAACGTCCATAACGGGCAGCCGGTCTCTCTGGACATGGGCTACGTGAACGTAATCTGGCAGGGCGACGCCAATTCGGTCTGCTTCCGTTCGCTGGAGTTGTGCGACGTGCCCGCGGAGATCCTCAATGTCACGGGCCCGGAGATTCTTTCCGTGCGGGACGTGGCCGAAACGTTTGCTGAGCGGTTCGACCGTTCTGTTACGTTCACGGGCAGCGAGCAGGACACGGCACTGCTCAATGACGCGGGTCGTGCCCATCGCCGTTTCGGAGAGCCGCGCGTTTCCGCCGATGACGTCATTGACCTGGTTGCCCGATGGGTAGAGCGCGAAAACGCGACCCTCGGCAAACCGACCAAATTCGAGGTGCGTGACGGTCAGTTCTGAGCACGAGTTGTACTAT
>CAYRPX010000081.1:0-5301 GCA_964426195.1 uncultured Salinivenus sp. | reverse complement strand
TTCTGAGCACGAGTTGTACTATACATGTGCGCCCCCCTTCAAACGCCAAGCAACAAGCACATTGAGCATGCAACTTGAGAATGTACGCGACACGTTGCTGGAGGGCCACGTCATCCCGGCGCATCCGCTGGCGCTTACGGCAGACCGCACGCTGGACGAGCGGCATCAGCGAGCGCTGACGCGGTACTATTTGGCTGCCGGGGCAGGGGGACTCGCTGTCGGGGTGCATACCACTCAGTTTGAGATTCACGAGCCCTCCGTCGGGCTCTACGAACCGGTCCTGGAGCTGGCGAGGGAGGAGGTGCAACACGCCGCGCGCCGTCCCGTCATGGTCGCCGGGCTCGTCGGTTCTACGGAGCAGGCAGTGGCGGAGGCCCAGACGGCGCGCGATTTGGGATACGACTGCGGGCTCCTAAGCCTCAGCGCGTTTCCGGACGCTTCCTTCGACCTCCTGATCGAACACGTCGAAGCCGTGGCTGAGGTGCTTCCGGTCTTTGGCTTTTACCTGCAACAGGCGGTCGGGGGGCGCCCTCTCCCGTACGCCTTCTGGCGTCGCTTTGCTGAAGTGGAAAACATCGTCGGAATTAAAATTGCCCCCTTCGACCGATACGAAACGATCGACGTCGTCCGCGCGGTGACCGACGCCGGCCGGCTCGATGAGGTCGCGCTCTACACGGGCAACGACGACAACATCGTCGTGGACCTGCTCACTGAATACCCGCCCAGCGGAGCGCGCATCGCCGGCGGATTGCTAGGGCACTGGGCGGTATGGACGAAGCGCGCCGTTGAGCTCCTCGACGAAATCAAAGACGCACGCCGGGATGGCGGGCCGGTGTCGAACGAGCTTCTGACACGAGGGGCTGAAATCACAGATGCGAACGCGGCGTTTTTCGATCCGCAGCACGACTTTGCGGGCTCGATTGCCGGAATCCACGAGGTGCTACGTCGTCAGGGGCTCCTGCGAGGGCGCTGGACGCTAAATCCGGAGGAAACGCTTTCGCCGGGACAGATGGACGCCATCGATCGCGTCTACGATGCGTATCCGCATCTGAACGACGACGACTTTGTTCGCACGCACTTGGACGAGTGGCTGTCATGAGCACAGAAACTGCGCAGGCGGAGGGTTCTTTTTCCACACTCTGGCGGCGCCTGAAACAGATCGGGCCTGCCCTCGTGCTGGCGACGGTCGTGCTGGGACCCGGCACGCTCACGCTGAGCACCATTGCCGGCAGCGTATACGGGTACCAGCTTTTGTGGGTGCCGGTCGTCACCACGATCTTCATGATCACCTATACGTGGATGGCGGCCCGGATTGGATTGGTCCGAGGAGAGACACTGTTTCAGGCCACGCGCAGCAAGTACGGCAGCCTCGTGGCCAAGGTCGGAGGCACCTTCGGATTCCTGGCAATCCTGGCGTTTCAGGCCGGAAACAACGCGGCGATCGGCTTTGCCGCCGAGGCCTTGTTCGGGGGCACCGCACGGGTGTGGGCGGTCACCTTCTTTGTGCTCACACTTGGGCTGCTGCTGCTGCCTAATCTTTATGACAAAATCGAGGGGCTGGTCAAAGCAGTGGTCGGCATCATGATCGTCACATTCGTGGGGACGGTCCTAAGGGTGGGCATCGACGCCGAACAGGCCGTCGCCGGGCTGCTTCCCGGATTTCCAGATACAGAGGCGGTGTTTCTGTCCCTTGGGATCGCGGCGACGACGTTTTCGATCGTGGCGGCCGTGTACCAAACGTATCTGATGCGAGAAAAAGACTGGGACGCCGAACAGCTCTCCATCCAGGGGTTCGATAGCTTTTTCGGAATCGGGATTCTCGGGGGGATCGCCATCATCGTTCTGCTCACGAGTGCGGGCGCCCTCCACGGCACAGGGTCCCCCACGTTTTCGGCCCGGGAGATGGCCAGCCAACTGGAGCCGCTGGTGGGACCGGCCGCCTTCTACCTGTTTACCGTCGGTTTTTTCTTTGCGAGCCTCTCCTCGCTGGTTGTCAATCCCCTTATCGGAGGCACGTTGATGGCCGACGGACTCGGCCAGGAGCCTTCGATGGACGGCCGACCGGTGAAAGCGTGGACCGTCCTGGCCCTGGCCTGTGGCCTCATCGTGGTGCTCATCTTCGAAGGATCGCCGGTGGAACTGTTGCGGATTGCTCAGGGATGTGCGGTCGTGGCCTTTCCTGTGCTTGGATACCTTGTTGTGTCCATTGCGGGGGATCGAAACATGATGCATTCGCATGTGAATGGAATGGGGGTCCATGTGATTGCCATCGTCGGATACCTCACCATTCTCGGCATCGTTATCAACTATATTCGACAGATCGTTGGCACGATTGGGACGTAACGCTGGAGATGGAGTCGACTGGAAAGCACACAATCCTTTGTGGGGGCTGAAATAACAGGCGACTCGTTCCCGTCGGGCCACAGGCGGGCGAATCCGGAACGAATATTTGGAGCTGGTACACTGGAAGCCGATGTTTTAACATTCACCGTTGCGAGGCCCAATGATGTCACCCGATGATTTCGAAGGAGAATCTCGACGGCAGTTCGTGAAAAAGGCCGGTCTACTCGCAGGCCTTTCCGCCGTGGGCGCCTCCCCTCTCGCCTGGACTCCGCATCGAGAGCAGAAATCGAGAATGCCAATCCGCATACAGCACGTCGATTCGAACTTCGAGCGCGAACCGCTCGCGCACCCGTTTGGATTCAAAGGCGGCTATCTTACGCAGCTCTGGCAGACGGTCGTTCTTCTGGAGAGCGCCTCCCATACTGCCGAGATCGGCCTCGGCACCCAGAGCGTCCTGTGGGCGGACCCCAGCGTTTTTGCCGGGCACACGGAAAGTGGCGGCAATGCCCTCATGTACGCACTCACGGAGCGGGCCCTGCAGATCGCCAAGGGAACGTCTTTCGAGACGCCGATCGACTTGATCGAAGGCTTGATGGACGAACTGCTGTCCTATGGCCGGACCCTGACGGGCGACCCCGATCTCCAGAAGACGTTTGTGCTCAATGCCCTCGTGCCGCTCGACCACGCCGCCTGGCTGCTCTACGCGAAGGAACATGGCATCGAAGACTTCGACGAGATGATTCCTGAGGCCTACCGGCCGGGCCTCTCCCACCGGCACGACCGCGTGGCTAGCATTCCGACCTTCGGATACGACGCGCCCCTGGACGCCGTCGAAGAGGCGGCCAATTCAGGCTACTACTTCATGAAGATCAAGATTGGCCAGCCCGGCACTCAGGCCGAGATGCTGGACAAAGACAAAAAGCGGCTCACGGCGATCCACGGCGTGCTCGGGGACCGGCGTACGCCCTACACGGAAAGTGGAAAGATTCCCTACTACCTGGACGCAAACGGCCGCTACGCGTCGAAGGATACGCTCCGCCAGCTCTTAAACCACGCCGACCAAATCGGCGCCCTCGATCAGATCGCCATTATGGAGGAGCCGTTTCAGGAGGACTTCGAGGGCGACGTCAGCGGCCTGCCCGTCCGAATCGCGGCGGACGAAAGTGCCCACACCGGCGAGGAGGCGCGGCGGGTCATTCAGCAGGGCTACGAAGCCATCGCGCTGAAGCCCATCGCCAAGACGCTAAGCATGACGATGAAGATGGCGCAGGTGGCCTACGACCACAACGTGCCCTGTTTCTGCGCGGACCTGACGGTGAACCCAATTCTGGTGGACTGGAACAAGAACGTGGCGGCCCGACTGCCCCCGCTTCCCGGATTCAAAACAGGACTGTTGGAAACGAACGGCCATCAGAACTACGAGCACTGGGAACGGCTTACCTCGTATCACCCGCACGCGGGGGAGGCGTGGACGGAGACCCAAGACGGTGTTTTCCGTGTGGGAGAGGATTTCTACGCCAAGAGCGGAGGCATCTTCGCCCCTTCGGAGCACTACCGGAGTCTCGTCCGGACGAGCGAGTAGAGGGCCTCATCCCGCGCGTCTGCGATGGGTAGAGCTCAATGCAATCCTCAAGCACTCCTCTTTGCGGTGGAGTCGTCGTGAGCGGAGCGAAGCGGAGTCGAAAGCTCTCCCCAAATGCAGCGGGACGCCCGATTCGAAGAGATTCACTCTGAAAGCACTTCTTCGCTACGCTCAGGGCGCTTCGGTCGCCTGACGGCTCCCTCAGAATGGCGAGTCTTCCACAAACCCAAAAGAACCTCCGCTCTCTTTTTCCCTCGAATCGCCATTGAAGCCCAACGGGACCTCAGGATCCGTCTCGCATCAGGCGCCACGGTCGGGGCGTGATTCTCAGGGCGTAGGCGGGGCGTTCGGACATCGCGTCCGGAAGCCGCACGCGAAGACCCGTGTCCGTGCGCGTCCACCCGAGCGTGCCGGACTGCCCCAGAAGGCGAATCTCGGTGCCCTCGGCGGGCCGGAGTCGGGGAATTGTGATCGACGACGAGGAAGGGGCATCCAGAAGAAAGGCGTAAATTGTGTCCTGTTTGGCAGTAAACCGGACGCGGAGGGAGTCTCGGGCCGTCCTGCCGGTGGCCTGGACCCACGGGCGGGTCTCGTAGATGCCCTCTCCGTGCACGTCCAGCCACTGTCCGAGGCCCGCCAAGAGCTCGCGCTGGACCTCAGGAATGGTACCGTCCGCCTTCGGCCCCACGTTCAAAAGCAGATTCGCGTTTTTCGACACGTTGTCGACGAACAGGTCTACCAAGGCATCGACGCTCATGTAGTCTGCGTCGGGCTCGTTGGCATTGTAGCCGAACGACTGGCCCATGCCCCGGGTGTTTTCCCACTTGTGGCCAATGAGGCGATCGATAGCATCGTACTGATACTCCTGCGTGTAGAAGTCGCCCCGCTTGCCGCGGGCCTTGCCCCAGCGGTCGTTGACAGCCACCGATTGCCCCCGCTCGTGGGCCTGGTTGTAGTAGTAGGCGATGAGCTCCTTCGACTGAAACTGCTCCGGCGTGCCCCTCCAGTCTCCGTCCAGCCAGAGGATCGAGGGATGGTACTCGTCGACGAGCTCGCGGGCCTTCACGTTCATGTAGCGGACGTAGTCGTCACTCAAATAGGCCGGATGCGGCCCTGAGTACTTCGGGGTGTAGTAGTTGAGCATCGCGTGGTAGGAGGCACCGAATCGCATGCCTTCCGCGCGAACCGCCGCTGCGAGGTCGCCGAGAATGTCTCGCTGCGGGCCTCGGTCGGCTGCGTCCCAGTCGGTGTACCGGGAGTCCCACATTGGAAAGCCATCGTGGTGCTCCGCCACGGGGATGACGTACCGCGCGCCGGCGTCCTTGAAGAGCCGGGCCCAGCGCTCAGGGTCCCAGTTTCGGGCCGTAAATCGGGAG
>CAYRPX010000080.1:0-11920 GCA_964426195.1 uncultured Salinivenus sp. | reverse complement strand
CCGCTACGGCTCGCTCATCGTGGAGCCGTACCGGCAGTCGTCGTTTGACTTTAGCGACCCGGACTTCCAGGAGCGGCTACAGGCGTCGTTCAAAGCCGCCTCCGAGCTGCGCGCCGCCACGGGCTCCCCGCATTTCATTTTCCTAAACAAAGCGCTGGTGGGCGTTCTCAACCTGCTGACCCAGCTCGGCGCCCGCGTGGACACCACGGAGAGCGTGTCGCTTCTGAATGAGGCGCTGGCGGACCTGGGGTGCGACCCCGTCGGCGGCTGAGAATCTTTCTGTTGCCCGTGCCCGGGGCTTGCGTTATGGACGGCGGACCGCGGTCGGCCGTCCGCCGTCGTGAAAGACGGTTCTACTCTCCGTTTTACCGGAAATGCCCCCGTCCCCCGAAAAGATCACGGAGCCTTGTTCGTAAGAAGGAGCGTCGTCTTTCCGCAACAGCTCCCTCCTCTCCATGCCCGACGACCGATCGACCGACGCGCTCCATAAGGCCGCCTTTCTGGGCCCCAAGGCCGAAAACGCCGACGAGCTGGAGCGCCTGCTCCTGGAGGTGCTCCGCGACCACGTCTTCTGGCGCCGCAACTTCCACCCGCGCGACCCCCGCCTCATCGACGAGCGCGACAAGCACACCGAGGCCTTCGACGACATGTCGGCCCGGCTTCGGGACGAGCTCTCGCAAATCCTGGCCGAACTGAAGCGGGCCGCACCGCTCTACTCGCCACGCCAGGTGGCGCACATCGTGAGCGATCCCTCCCTGCCTGCCTTCGTGGGCTATTTTGCGGGCCTCCTCTACAACCAGAACAACGTGGTGGCCGAGGTCTCCCCGGAGACCGTCCGCGAGGAACGAGCCTACTTCAAGGCCTTGGCCGAGATGGTGGGCTACCCCTCCTTCCTGCCGGAGACGCTTCCGTATGATGCCCGGACGCGCCGCTCGGCCTACAGCTGGGGCCACCTCTGCAGCGGCGGCACCATCGCCAACCTGGAAGCCCTCTGGATCGCCCGGAACGTGCGGCTGTATCCGTTGGCCGTCCGTCTCGTAGCCGACCAAACCGACGACTTTGCCTCATTTGCCAACCTGGAGGTGATGACGGCCACCGGTGAGCGGGTCGCGCTCCGCCACCTTTCCACGTGGCGCCTCTCCAACCTGCCTATCGATGAGATTACGGAGCTGCACTTGCGCATCAAGGCGACGCTGGCCGACGCCCCCAATCGGGCACAGGCTTTCCAGGAGGCCCTCCCGAGCGTGCGTCAGGCGGGTCTCGCGTCCTTTCTCCTGCAGTACAACCGCACCTTCCCCGACGACCCCGCCCGCCTGCCGAAGGTGCTCATCTCGCAGGCCACGCACTACTGCTGGCAGAAAAACATGGACCTGGTGGGCCTGGGCGCCGACGCACTAGAGACCCTTCCCGTCGACGCCCGCATTCGGCTCGATACCGACTCCTTACGCGACCGGCTGCACGAGTGCATCGAGGATCGCCAGCCCGTCCTCGGGATCGTCTCCATTGTGGGCACCACCGAAGAGGGAGCCATCGATCCGCTGCATGAGATTGAAGCCGTGCGCGATGACGTGGCGGAGCAGGGGCTCACGTTCTGGCATCACTGCGACGCGGCGTTTGGGGGCTTCTTCGCCTCCATGCTCCCCAAAACGGACGACAGCGACTTTGTGCCGCCTGACCAACTCGATGATGCCCTTGCAGGGCCCGACGGCCTGTTTCCTCGGGACGACGTGGAGGCGCTCACCACCCTCGCCGAGACCGATTCTCTCACCGTCGATCCGCACAAGTTTGGCTACGTGCCGTATCCAGCAGGCGCCGTCCTCTTCCGCGATTACCACGTCCGCGACGCCATCGCCTACAAGGCGCCCTACCTCGCGGACGACGACGAGGCCGGCTTCGGGGGCTTCCTCGGGCAGTGGACGCTGGAGGGGTCTCGTCCCGGCGCCGCGGCGGTGAGCTGCTACCTCTCACAGGCCATGGTCCCCCTCACCCCCGACGCCCACGGCCGCTTCATGCGCAACTGCATTGAGGCCAACCAGGAGCTCTTCGACGCGCTACAGGACCGGTTTGCTGCAACGGAGGGTGGGCTTGCTCTGCGCCCCTTCCACCGTCCCGAAACAGTGGCCTTCTGCTTCGTCGTGGCGCCGTCCCGACAGCTGTTGGGAATCGAGAGCGTGGCGTCCCTCAACGACTACACGGACCGCATCTGGCAGCAGATGACGGTCGACGGGCGGGAAGACATCAATCAGTACGATTTTCTCCTCTCCCGCACGAAAATCAGCGTGGCCGACTATAAGCACGTCCTCGACGACCTCTTGCCCCCGACGGCACTCGACGAAGCCGTGGCCAACGACGAGAGCCTCACTCTGCTTCGCACCTGCCTCATGAATCCGTTCCAGAGCGACTGGAACACGGAGGAGGGCTCCTTCGCCGAGCAAGTGGCCGACTTTCTGTACGACGTGGCACTGGAGGGGTACGTGGCGCACACGTTCCCACCCGTCCCTCGTCCGGACACGGAGCGGCATCCCGTCCTGGTCGTGGAGCAGACCCCTCGGGCACAGGAGGGCCTTGCCCGCTACCTGGAGCACGACGAAAAAGTGATTGCTCACTTCGACGTGCGCTCCTGCAGCGCGGCGGAGCTGAAAGACCGTATCGACCGGCTGCACAAGGTCCGCGACATTGTTCTTCACCTCGATCCCTCTGCTCCATCGCAGGCCCTGCGCATCGCCCGCTGGCTCCTCCACGAGGCCGACACGAGTCCGGGGCACCTGTTCGCCGTCACTACGACCGACGCCGATGGCACCGGCGTTGCGACCCAACTCACGGACTTAGGCGTGCCCCCCCGCAACCTGCTTCTCGAATCCGACCTGCCCACCGGCGCCCGTCGGCTGGTGCTACAGCTAAGTGCGCGGGGGGAACAGAGTGCGTCCACTGCTACCCCCTAAATGCTCTCGTCGGAGGTCCAATCGTCGTCGAAACTGCTCGGAAAAGCTTACTGGAACTATCCCTCTTTCTCCCTCGACACGCCTAGCAAATCGCGCAGAACGAGACGGCCTCCGTTTGGAAACGACCGAACAGACGATCCCCCCCGGCCCTCACCGCGTCAGCCGCTCGATGACTGCCCGATGCTGCGGAAATGCCTCGGCGAGCGCCGCACGGTCCGCCAACTCAAAGTCGGCAAACTCAAAGGCGGGGGCGGTGGTGCAGCCGGCGAGCCCGTAGCCGTCGCCGGCCTCCACGGTGGCGCCAAACCACGTTCCCGCAGGGACGATGGCGTGCAGCTTCTGCCCCTCCGTTACCGCCCGCCCCAGCGTCTGCGTCGTGTAGGTGCCGTCCGGGGCGATCTGGTGCAGTGTGATGGGGCTGCCGGCGTAGAAGTGCCAGACTTCGTCCTGCCGAATGCGGTGCAGGGCCGAGAACGCGTCGGCGGGCAGGAGAAAGTAGATGAGGGTAGCTACGTCCCGCGGCCCGTCGAAGCGATCCGGCAGTGCCGATTCGGGAATGAACTCGTCGGTGCGGTACGTTTCGCAGTAGTAACCGCCTTCAGGGTGGGATTCCAGTTCCAGGTGATCGATCCAATCCTGCGCGGTGTCGAGCATCTGCGGGAGCGTGGGTGTAGAGAGCGTGGGAGTGGAGAGCGTGTGGGTGTTTGGAAGTGGGGGCGGAGGAGAGCCTGAAACGTAAGGAAAAGCCGATACCAACTAGAGGCGTCCCGCTGGGACGGCTCCCTTCCATCAGTCCCCCATCGTCTTAGTGGTAAGAACGTCCGCAATGTGCTCAGCCGTCTTCTCAAACTGGCGGAACGAGCAGTCGAGTTCCTGGCGGGCGCGGGTATTGTCGTAGCGGTAGGTGCGGGCGGCGGTCCGGGCCGTCGAGCGGGTGAGGAACGGCTGCGTGCGGGTAATCGTGGCGAGGCCTTCCGCGACGGCCCCGGTGGTGGTAAGGAGCCAGCCCGGCACCGTGCGGCGGGGCGGATCTACGTCGAAGGCCTCGGCAAGCGTCCCGGCAAGAGTCTTCCAGGACAGATTTTCACTTCCCAGGAAGTAGCGTCGGCCCGTGTCGCCCGTTGCCATTGCGGCACGGAGTCCGGCCGCCACGTCGCGCACGTCCACCACGTTCGTTCCGCCCGGTGGCACGGCGGGCAGCCATTCGCTGCGCACCGCGTCGACGATGCGGCGTGTGTTGGTCTCGGGCCCACCCACACCGAACACGAGCGACGGGTTGACGATGGCGGCATCGAGCCCCTCGGCGATACCGCGGTGCACTTCCAGTTCGGCGCGGCGCTTGGAGCGGGCGTAGGCGGAGCGGTGGGAGGCGCCCTGCCAGAACGTCGTCTCATCGATCACGCCGTCCGGCTCTGCGGGACGTCCAAAGGCGGCCATGCTGGAGGTATGCACGAGCCGATCGATCCCCGCCTCCTGCGCAGCGTTGACGACATTGGCCGTGCCGCCGGCATTGATGCGGCGAAGGGTGTCCTGATCCCTGGGATCAAAGCTCACCTTCGCCGCCACGTGGTACACCCGATCTACGCCCTGCATCGCCTCGTAGAGGCTGCGGGGACGGGTCACATCGCCCACTGCATGATCGACCCGCTCGGCGTATTTGCCCAAAAGCTCGAGCGAGGAGGTGTCACGACGGAAGATGCGCACGTCGATCCCCGCCTCCACGAGCTGTCGCGTGAGGACGGAGCCAATGAACCCGGTCGCTCCCGTGACCAAAACTGTTCCGGTGCTTCTCATAATTGCCGAAAGTCCGCTGGACGAGGAGTCAGGCCGCTTCAATTTCAATAAGGAGCGCCTCTTTGTCCACGGCGTCGCCGCTCTTCGCATGGATGGCTCGCACAATGCCCCCAGACGGCGCCTTCAGTTCGTTTTCCATTTTCATGGCTTCCAGGACCAGAATCCCCTGATCGGCCGCCACCTCGTCGCCCTCGGCCACGAGCACGTCCAGCACGAGGCCCGGCATGGGCGCCCGCACTTCTCCTCCGGCCGCCTGGTCCTCGCCAAGGCCAAACTCCTCGACCAGTAGATCGCGCTCGTCCTTGACCTCCACTTCGGTGCGCCGCCCCTCGATCGTCACGCGCATCGTGTCCGGTCCCATCGGCTCAATAGAAACGGGCACGCTCTCCCCATCCGCAATCATGGACACGTAGCCATCCCGGAGGACCTCAAAGGTGTAGTCCGTCGGCTCCCCCTCCACGATCAACTGATCGTTCTGAACGGTAATGTCGAACGTGCGACCATCAACGAGAGCGCGATACACCTGGCCGTCCGTGTCGTCCATGAAGGGGAAAGGGATTGGAAAGACGGATAACTACACGACACAAACTCCTGACCGCATTCATAGTTTTCCTACTGCCTTTCGGCTGTCCCTCGTACGAACCGGTCGTTCCGTGCCCGCCAATCCTCCGCTTACCCCCGATTTTCTCCTCCGCACCTACGCCAACGGCATCTTTCCGATGGGCGACGACACCACCGGAACCGTACGCTGGCACGCTCCGGACCCCCGTGCCCACCTTCCACTCGACGAATTTCATATCCCCCACAACCTCCGGCGACACGTGCGTCGACGCGAGTTCGAGGTGACTGCCGATCGCGAGTTTGAGGCCGTCATCCAGCACTGTGCAGACCGGCCTCGCACGTGGATTACGCCCCGCATCATCCGGGCCTACACGGCCCTGCACGAGCGCGGGTACGCGCACAGCGTAGAGTGCTGGCAGGACGGCGAGCTCAGCGGCGGCCTCTACGGTGTCGCACTTCGGGGCGTCTTTTTCGGCGAATCGATGTTTTACCGGATCAGCAACGCCTCGAAAGTCGCCCTCGTCCACCTCGTGCGCCAGCTCCGGGCCGGTGGCTTCACGCTGCTCGACACACAGTACGCGACTGAGCACCTCGAACGTTTCGGCGTGGTCGAGATTCCGAAGGCCGCCTTTGAGCAGAAGCTGGCCCGTGCCCTGAACGTCGATGCCACCTGGTGGCCCCTCTCCGACTCAGAGGGCGCCGACCTTGAGACCGCCGTGGCCCACTTCTCAGGCACGTCGCCTGCCCCGCTCGGAAACGAGTCGGCCCCGAATGGGTGAAACGAGATCCCAGCGCCCCTTCCGTACATCTTTCTTCCGATGCGCCGACTCGCACCGCCCGGTTCCGTCGTACCGATGGGTCTTCTCCTCGGCCTCGTTCTGCTGGGAGGATGCCAACCGGCCTCGGACGCCGCATCCGATCTCTCCCGAAAGCAGTCCGATTCATTGCCGGTGCTCGCGGACAGCGTCCTGTCGCACCCAGATACAACCGCCGCGCGCTTTGAGGCGGCGATGACAATGGCTCTGTCCCGAAGGACCGAGGACGAGTCGACTGGGGCGTTGATGCAAGAAATCGGGCTTCACTTTCGCGACCAGCCGTACCTGGAAGGAACGCTCGACCAACCGCCGACCGAGACGCTCGTCGTCCGGTTCGATGGGTTCGACTGCGTGACATTCGTCGAAACCACCCTCGCCCTGGCCCGCAGCACGCAGGTGGCCGACTCCACCTATGCTGGGTTTGCCCGCCGCCTCGCCGAGCAACGCTACCGCGACGGCGGCCCGGTGGGCTACTGCGGCCGTCTTCACTACTTCACGGAGTGGCTAACCGACAACGCGGAACGGGGCCTCGTGCGCCTGCTAGGGCCGGAACTCGACGGGCGCCCCCTGCGCGATACACTCGACTTTATGAGCACCCACCGGTCGGCGTACGACCGGTTTGCCACGAACGACAGCCTCTTTGCCTGCATCCAGGCCATGGAAGATCGCCTGCGGGCACACCAACAACGGTCCAAGCCGGTGCAATACGTACCGCAAGATTCCATTCGAGCCGTCTACGACCAGCTCCAAGCAGGGGACATCGTCGCACTCGTTTCTTCGATCGACGGGCTCGGCGTAGCACACACCGGCCTCGTGTACATCGCCGACGACGGACATCGCGGCCTCCTCCACGCCTCCCTCTCCGACGGCGTGGTGGTTTCGCCCGATCTTCAACGGTACGTTCAGACGATTGATCGCCAAATTGGTATGGTGGTGGCGCGTCCACAGCCAGCCCGCTGAGTGTATATTTTCACCCAGCCTGTCACGACGGTACGAGTGACGTGTGCATCATACCATTTGCGAATGTTACAGTGCAATCTCCCTACAGGTGGTACCGTACCTCTTTCGCCGACTTTGAACCATAACGTGGATGTAGGGACGCCCCGCCGGTCGGCCCTACGTGGACAGGATGAGTTAACTGCACATTGAAGCCTCGCATTTGGTATCACTCGTACGTTCGCGTCTGGGAAGTACTCCATGATGCCTCGGACTTGGGATCCATTCCTCATCGACCGTTCACGGATTCGTTTTTTTGATCGATATGCAGGAGATTGATTGCCTCGGTGTTTACACCAGCGGCGGTGATGCCCCCGGCATGAACGCCTGCTTACGTGCCGTCGTCCGCACGGCCCTTGCCAATGACCTAGAAATCATGGGCATCCGTCGCGGGTACGAGGGCATGATTGAGGGCGATCTGGTCGAGATGGAGCGACGCTCCGTCTCCAACATTTTGCAGTCGGGCGGCACCATTCTCAAGAGCGCCCGCTCGGAGGCCTTCATGACCGAAGAGGGGCGTCACCAGGCCGCCGAGCATCTCCGCAACAACGGCATCGACGCTCTGGTGGCCATCGGGGGCGACGGCACGTTTCGGGGCGCCTCGAAGCTCTACGACGAACACGAGTTTGCCGTCGTGGGCTGTCCCGGCACCATCGACAATGATCTCTACGGCACCGACCAGACGATCGGGTACGACACGGCCCTCAATACGGCCATCGACAACATCGACCGGATTCGCGACACGGCCGACGCCCACAATCGCCTCTTCCTCGTGGAGGTTATGGGACGGGACGCCGGCTTCATTGCTCTCAACTCCGGTATCGGCGGTGGGGCGGAGCTGATTCTCATTCCCGAGACCATTACGGAGATGGACATGGTGAAAGAGCGCATCCTGTCCCTCATGTCCGCCCAGCGACGCTCCACAATTGTCGTTGTGGCCGAAGGAGACGAACTCGGGGGCGCTCAGGGCATCGAGCGCGCCCTACGCAACGACGAGGCGTTTTCCGACATTGAGCTTCGCTCTACCATTCTCGGACATACCCAGCGCGGCGGCGCTCCCACGGCCATTGATCGGGTTCTAGCGAGCCGCCTCGGTGTCGGGGCCGTGGAAGCCCTGCTCGACGGGCACTCGGACGTGATGGTGGGGATTACGAACGGAGAACTCAAACTCACTCCCCTGCGAAACGTGTACAGCCGCCGCAAGTCGATCGACTACGACCTGCTGAAGCTGACACAAATTCTAAGTTGAAGATGTCAACCTTTTCCCTTTCGAGGCCTGCTGTCCTCAATCGCTTGCTCCTCCTCCCCCGTATTGCGCGTGATATGTAATTATTTTCCGTAGCCGCACAGTACGCAATACGAGATACGCACGCACTCCGCAATCCACAAAATCGCATGCCCCCCACCCATCCCCCCATCGGCGAGGCCGAGGGCAAGGCCGAGGCCGTTGAGGCCATGTTCGACGCCGTGGCCCCGCGGTACGACCTCCTGAATCGCCTCCTCAGCGCCGGCATCGACCGGTACTGGCGCTCTCGGGCCGTCCGGATGCTGAGTGACGAACAGCCGCAACGGGTCCTGGACGTGGCGACGGGCACGGCCGACCTAGCAATCAAAATCGAACGCACCCTCCATCCCCGCGAGACGATCGGGATCGATCTTTCGACCGAAATGCTGCAACGGGGCCGGGAAAAGGTCGAGCGGAAGGGCCTCGCGCCGCGCATTTCGCTCCAGAGGGCGGACGCCGCCGACCTTCCGTTCGCAGACGCCGCGTTCGACGCCGCGTTCGTGGCCTTCGGCGTGCGAAACTTCGAGGATCTCGACGCGGGCCTCGGCGACATTCGGCGTGTGCTGCGTCCCGGGGGATCGCTCGTCGTGCTCGAGTTTAGCCGGCCGCGTGCGTTTCCGATCAAGCAGCTGTACGACTGGTACAGCCACCACCTTCTTCCTCGCATCGGGGGCCTACTGAGTCCCGACGAAGGGGCGTACGAGTACCTGCCCAACTCCGTCGCGGTGTTTCCCGACGGCCCCAATTTCTTGCGGCGCATGGAGGCTGTGGGCTTTTCCGATCTCGAATGGGCTCCCCTCACCTTCGGCATCGCCTCGCTGTACAAAGGGCGCGTACGGGAATGAAGAAGGCGATCTCAACGACAGGTGGCGAAACGCCCCCAATCCCGGAAACCTCCTGTGGCGGCATGGACACCATCGAGCTTACGCTGGCACTCCCCTCGTCGGAGCACGACCGGTATATCGCGCGGTTGGAGGACCACGCCACCGGCTTCGTGCAGGAGGACGCCAAGCTGCGGGCCTACGTGCCCGCCGATCGGTGGACCCGCCTCGACCGCGAGCAGCTTGAGGCCCGCTTGGCGGCCGACGGCTACTCCGACGCGCTGACGATCCGTCCCCTGGCCGCGAAGAATTGGAACGCGGTCTGGGAAGACACGCTCTCCCCGGTCCGGGCCGGCCCTTTCCTGGTGTGTCCCACCTCGGTGCAAGTTCCGCCCACCCACACCGACGCGATGATACTCCGGATCGATCCGGAGATGAGTTTCGGCACGGGGCACCACGCCACCACGCGCCTGACGCTCCAGCTTCTGGCCGACGCCCTCACACCTGGCACCCGCATGCTCGACGTGGGCACCGGGACCGGGGTCCTCGCCATCGCGGCCTGTCGCGCGGGGGCCACCGCGGCGCTAGGGGTCGACACGAACCCTGACGCTGTGCGTAATGCACGTGAGAACGCCCGCCAGAACGACGTGGCCGGCTGCGTGACCGTGCAGGCGGGATCGGTGGACGTCGCGCCGGACACGCACTATGATGTCATTGCCGCCAACATTACGCGCCGCGTGCTGCTAGACCTATTGCCAGATCTCGTCGTACGCCTTGCCCTCGACGGCACGCTTCTCCTCTCCGGCATTCTTCAGTCGCAGCGCGAGGCAATCCTCGACGCTGCTGAAACCCATGAATTAGAGCTCGACGCGGAGACGACGGAGGCCGGATGGTGGGCAGGTCGCTTCTCCCTCTCTACCCAAGCGGCATTTCCAAAGTCAGACAGAACAGCCTCCCACCAGAAAACGAGTTCTCATGACTCCTGACTCGCGACATTCGCGCGTAGACTCAAGGCACGCTCCGTCGATCTTCGGTGGAACTTCCGGAAAAGAACCACAACGGCCGTCATGCGCCTTGCCACGATCGACATCGGCACCAACACGGCCCAACTGCTCGTGGTCGAGCCCGACGGATCGGGGCTGCGACGGATCCACGGGGCTGAGCGCTTCGTGCGGCTGGGAGAAGGGGTGGACACTCACGGTCGCATCGGCGCGGCGGCTCGGAACCGCCTTCTCGACGCCCTCCGCGAGCACATCCGGACGGCCCGGATGCACAACGTAGACGAGATAATGGTGGCGGGCACGAGCGCCCTCCGTGACGCCACGAATCGGAACGAGATCCTCGAAACCGTGGCGACGCAACTCGGGCTCTCCATTGAGATCCTCTCCGGCACCGAGGAAGCCGCGTGGAGCTTTGCCGCGGCGTGCTCGGCGTTCGACGACCTGTCCGGATCCTGTCTGGTTGTGGACATCGGTGGGGGCTCCACGGAGCTCGTGGCCGGCGAGATTTCGTCCCGCCTTCCTCCCCACTATCCCAACGCGATTACGAACCGGGCCAGCCTCGACGTTGGTTGTGTGCGCCTCACCGAGCGGTGCTTCGCCTCACAACCTCCGTCGACCGACGCCGTCGGGATCGCCGAGCGGATCGTCGACGACGCCCTCGACGTCGCGTCCCTTGAGATGGGCCCAGATCCTACATTCATCGGCACGGCCGGAACGGCCACCGCCTTGGCCCTCGTCCACGCCGGTCCCGACAGCACATGGGACGCCCTGCACGGCAGCGGCTCCTCCCTCTCACGAGCCGCGGTGCGTTACTGGCAACAGCACCTCCTGCAGCTCTCCGTAGATGAAATTCTCGCCCTCCATCCCAACGCCATGGAGGGCCGGGCCGATGTGTTTCCGATCGGCGTTATGCTCCTCGATCGAATCATGGAGCGCTACAATAGGGACACCTGCCGCGTAAGTCCCTACGAGTTACGGCAGGGCTTGGCGCTTCGGACGCTCGCCCGTCGACGGGAGGGCCGCTGATCGTCGTGCAACCGCACAGGGCACCATCTGCGGGCTACTCTGTAATAGAAATGGCTTTTGGGCCTGCCTTCCTGATCGCCCTGAGCCGTTTCCGAAACGTTGACTCCTCCCCTTCGAGTGGCCCTCTGCGACCACTCCGACGCATAGCTTCCACACAGGAACAATGCGCTCGTGCCGGAGGTGGCACCTCGTCCCATACTTCCCATTCCACTGTTGCCCCCCCTCATGGCTGTTTCGCGACGCGACATCCTAAACGCCCTTCAGAAGATTGAGCACCCGGATGAGGACAAAGACATCATCCGGCTCGACATGGTGAAGGACCTGACGATCAACGACGACCGGGTGGCTTTCACCGTCGTTGTGAAAGATCCGGACAGCCCGTTTGCAAACCAGGTGCAGGAAGCCTGTCAGCGCGTGCTGCACGAAGAGGTCAACCGTGACCTGGAAGTGGACGTGGAGCTCGACAGCGAAATGATTCCGCTCGGGGATGACGTGATGGTCGGCGATCAGGGCGGGGAGAAGCAGCAAACGAGCGGCGAAGACGGTGTACAGAACACCATTGCCGTCGCCAGCGGGAAGGGCGGGGTGGGCAAGAGCACCGTGGCCGTCAACCTGGCGATGGCGCTCTCCGAACAGGGCTACGAGGTCGCCCTCGTCGACACCGACATCTACGGCCCCT
>CAYRPX010000079.1:0-11983 GCA_964426195.1 uncultured Salinivenus sp. | reverse complement strand
TCATACCGTTGTGGGGCTGTAGGCTAGTCCTCAACAGTCGTTCGTTCTGAGGGCAAGGGGTGATCGGGGGGGCGGATGTCTTCTCCTTTTTCGAGGTGTTCTTCCACCTGCCGGGCAAACGCTTCGGGCATCACCTTGTGGAATCGGTCGACGATCCGATTCCAGTCGTCCAACACGCGCTCGGCCTTCGCACTGCCGGTGTGGTGCAGGTGGGTCTCTACGAGGCGACGGACGAGCTGTCGGTCCCGATCGTCGGAAAGTGGCTCCACCCGGACCATGTCGCGGTTTACGTTTTCCTCGAACGTGCCTTCCTCGTCGAGGACGTAGGCTTCTCCCCCACTCATGCCCGCCCCGAAATTGCGGCCGGTATCGCCGAGCACAACGACCACTCCCCCGGTCATGTACTCGCAGCCGTGATCCCCCACCCCTTCCACCACAGCCTGCACACCGGAGTTGCGAACGGCAAAGCGCTCGCCAGCCTGGCCGTTGAAGTACGCTTCCCCTCTTGTTGCCCCGTAGAGTGCCACGTTGCCCACCAGAATGTTTTCGTCGGCCACGTAGCCAGCAGACTCGGGCGTCCGGAGGATCAGGCGCCCCCCGGAAAGCCCCTTGCCCACGTAGTCGTTGGCTTCTCCATCCAGGCACAGCGTAATGCCCGACGCCAAAAACGCGCCGAAGCTTTGCCCAGCCACTCCCTCAAAGTCTACCTGAATGGTATCGTCGGGAAGTCCATCGAGCCCGTACCGACCCGCAACCGCTGAACTCAGCATGGCCCCAACGGTGCGGTCCCGGTTGTGAATGTCGTGCTCAAGATGCACCGGAGTTTGGTCTTCCAGAGCCGGGCGTGCCTGTTCGACGAGGGTGTGATCGAGGCTCTCCTCGATGCCGTGGTCCTGCTGCATCGTCTTCCGCGGATCGTCGTCGCTGGCCGGGCGCTCCAAAATCGGTGCGAGATCTAGGCGGCGGGCCTTGGAATGATCGGTGTCGACCTGTCGGAGCTTGTCGGTGCGGCCCACCATCTCGTCAACGGTGCGGAAGCCGAGATCGGCCATGATCTCGCGCAGCTCCCCCGCCATGAAGTACATATAATTAATGACGTGTTCGGGCTCCCCCACAAACTTCTTGCGCAGGTCCGGATCCTGCGTCGCGATCCCCACCGAACAGGTGTTGCAGTGGCATTTGCGGAGCATGATACAGCCCAGACACACGAGTGCCCCGGTGCCGAAGCCGTACTCCTCACCGCCCAGCAGCGCCGCGATGGCCACGTCTCGGCCCGTCTTGAGGCCCCCGTCGATCCGCATGCGGATTCGGGAGCGGAGATCGTTGTCGAGAAGCACCTTTTGCGCCTCGGCCACACCCAGTTCCCAGGGGAGCCCCGCCGATTTGATGGAGGTCTTGGGCGAGGCGCCCGTTCCGCCGGACTGCCCGCTGATGAGCACCGCGTCGGCCTTCGCCTTCGCCACGCCCGCGGCGATGACCCCGATGCCCGCGGCCGCCACGAGCTTCACGTGCACGTCGGCCTCCGGGTTGGCATTCTTCAGATCGTGAATGAGTTGGGCGAGGTCCTCAATCGAGTAGATATCATGATGTGGCGGCGGCGAGATGAGAGAGACACCGGGCGTGGTGTACCGGGTCTTCGCGATGATGTCGTTGACCTTTTGCCCCGGCAGATGTCCCCCCTCTCCAGGCTTCGACCCCTGTGCCATCTTGATCTCCAAATGATCGGCATTCTTCAGGTAACTGCTCGTCACTCCGAATCGTCCACTGGCAACCTGCTTGATCTTGCATTCGCGCTCAGTGCCGAACCGATCGACCTGCTCCCCTCCTTCTCCGGTGCTCGCCTTGCCCCCGATCCGGTTCATCGCGACGGCGAGCGTCTCGTGGGCCTCCGGGCTCAACGAGCCGAACGACATTGAGGACGTGAAGAAGCGCTGCACGATGGACTCGGTGGACTCCACCTCCGCCAGCGAAATGGCGTCGTCCGGATCGGTGTCGAAGTCCAGCAGGCCCCGGAGCGTTTGGTGCCGGGTCGATTGCTCGTTTACGAGAGTCGCAAACTCGTCGTAGGCTCCCTGTCGATTTCGGCGAACCGCGTGCTGCAGCTTGCCGATCGTCTGCGGATTCCACTGGTGGTGCTCCCCGTCCCGCCGCCAGTAGAGCTCTCCCCCGGACTCCAGGTCGGAAGAACCTGGAATTGTGACGTCGAACGCCTTCTGATGACGCTCGCGGACATCGGCCTCCAACTCCTTGATGCCTGCTCCTTCAATTCGAGAAGTGGTACCGAAGAAGTAGTCCTCCACAAAATCGGAGTCGAGCCCCACGGCCTCGAAGACCTGGGCCCCCTTGTAGCTCTCCAGGGTCGAGATGCCCATCTTCGCCATCACTTTGAGGAGGCCCTGCTCGACGGAGCCGATGTACCGCTCAATTGCGGTGGTGGCATCGGCACCCTCATCGGTCCGATCTACGAGATCACGCACGGTGGCGTAGGCGAGGTAGGGATGCACGGCGTCGGCCCCGTAGCCAAGCAGCGTGCAAAAGTGGTGCACGGCGCAGGGCTGCCCGCTCTCCAGCACCAGTCCGGCGCGCGTCCGTCGGCCCGACCGGATCAGATCGTGGTGCACGGCCCCGACGACGAGAAGACTGGGAATGGGGATGCGATCGCGTCCCACCGCTCGATCCGAGAGAAGGAGAAGCTCGACCCCCTCGTCGACGGCCTGCCGGGCGTCGCGACGAATGCGCTCGACGGCCTCCTCCAGACTTGTGTCCCGCTCAAACGTGGTGTCGACGGTGTTCAATTGGAATCCCTCCGAATCGATTCGGTGCAGGGCTTCCAGGTCCGCGTCGCTGAGAATGGGAGAGTCGAGATGGAGTTGACGACAGTGCTCCGCACTTTCCGTCAACAGGTTGCCCTTGCGCCCGATGTGACTTTCGAGCGAGGTAACCAGCTCTTCCCGGATGTAGTCCAGGGGCGGGTTCGAGACCTGAGCGAAGAGCTGCTTGAAGTAGGTGAAGAGGGTCTTGTTCTCGTCTGAAAGAACGGCGGGCGGGGTGTCGTTGCCCATGGCTCCCACTGGATCCTTGCCTTCCTCTACCATTGGCTGCATCAGCCGCCGGACGTGCTCCCGGGAGTACCCAAACGCCCGCTGGCGACGGGGAAGGGCGTGTGGGTCGCCGTTCAGCGTCAGGTCGGCCTCCGGCACGAGATCGCCGCGCGAAACATCGCTGGACACGAGCGTTCGGAGACGCGTCCGCCTCTCCTCGAGCCACCGACCATACTTCTCATCCGTCAGGCGGCCAAACACTTCCTCTTCCGGCACGATTCGCCCCTCCTCCGCGTCGGCCAGAAAGAGCTGACCGGGCTGGAGACGGTCTTTGCGCTTCACGCGCTCGGGGGCGAGGTCGATCACACCTGCCTCGCTGGCCATCACGAGCTTGTTGTCGTGCGTTACCCAGTAGCGGCACGGCCGCAGGCCGTTGCGATCCAACACCGCGCCCACGCTGTATCCATCGGTAAAGGCCACTAGCAGGGGGCCGTCCCAGGGCTCGATGAGGGTCGAATGATAGTCATACCATTCCCGCCGGGCCGGGTCCATCTGATCGTCTTTGTTCCACGCCTCGGGAATGAGCATGCGGAGAGCATGGGGCAGCGACCGTCCGCTCTCCACCAGCAGTTCGAGTACGTTGTCGAGCACGGCCGTGTCGCTCTGCTCCTCGGTAGTGACGGGCCGGATGCGGTCGAGCTCGGTCCCGAACATGTCCGTCTGTAGATCGTCCTCCCGCGCCCGCATCCAGTTAAGGTTTCCGCGAAGAGTGTTGACCTCTCCGTTGTGAACGATGTTGCGGTACGGGTGAGCCAGACGCCAAGCCCCCAGCGTGTTTGTGGAGAAGCGGGAGTGCACTAGCGCAAGGCTCGATCGCACACGGTCGTCGGCCAGCTCTGAATAGTATGTACGGACCTGTGCGTTCGTGAGCAGCCCTTTGTACACGATCTTCCGCCGATCCAGCGAACAGACATAGAACGTCTCACTGTCCTCCAGGTCGCTCTCCGCCACATCCTTCTCGATGAGGCGGCGAAGGATGTAGAGCTGTGCGTCAAGCGTGGTGGGAGAGACCGACTCGGTGGGGCGAACGAAAAGCTGCCACACGTCGGGCTCGGTAGCACGGGCGGTTGGGCCCAGATCCGAGGCGTCCGTGGGCACGTCACGCCAGGCAATTGTTTCAAATCCCTCGGCCTGTACGCGCCGGTCGATGAATCGTCGGAGCGCCGGTTGAACGTCTTCGTCGGGGGGGAGAAAGAGTTGCCCCACGCCGTAGGAATCCGGATCTTCCAGCCCGGACACGACGTCCTGAAAGAACGCGTGTGGCTTCTGGATCAGAATGCCGGCACCGTCGCCCGTGTTGTCTTCGGCTCCTCGCGCACCGCGGTGATCGAGATTTTCGAGGGCCCCGAGTCCCTCCTGGATCATCGAGTGGCTCTTTTCGCCATCCAGATCCATGAGCACGCCAACCCCGCAGTTCGAGCGTTCTCGGCGGGGGCCGAGTGTCGAAGAGTTGCGGGTTGACACGAAGGATGGGGGTGGGAAGGAATGACCCATAATCGTATCGTGCACCTTGCCTGAATGTCGGTCGCGGGCCGGATGAAACCGCGAGTGCCGTGAGGGGCTGATTCTCGATGTTCTGTGGAAGGGGACTCCACTACGTGAATGAAGGGACTCTTACCACCAAATAATGGTTCGGCACAAAGCGCTTCTAGTCACTACATCTTCACAGAAAGCGCTTCCAAAGTGCGGTGTCATCTCAACATACCGTTCTTTTGTGACACTCAGCGTAGTATTTTCCTTCTCTGCTCCTGTGTATCGTCCCTCTGACTTGGTCCTTCACTACGCCAGTTCCACCCTGACTGAGAACCGTTTCCTTCCGCCACGATCTTCGCCGTCCACACCGATCACTTTTTAGCGGTGGAGATCGACTCGAAGATTACGGCGGCTTATCCCTCGTTCCCATTTTCATCGACGCGCGCTCACCTTCAGGATGATCAGGGCGTATTCCTCCCTCCAGACAAGTGCGCCGACGTTTCGATTCTTTCCCAATTTCCCAGCGGTTCCGTCCGTTCGTCCCCAGGGTAATCGCATGTTAATCTGATTGCGCCAAACCAACCACAATGGCGCTCTTCGCAAACCGCATCTGCGCCGTTTGAAGCGGGTTGTGTAAGTTGCATCGATGCCGGGAATCTTAAGACGAAACCGCCCTGTCTCGTACCTCGACACTAAAATCGTTACGCTGTATATTGTATGGCGGTACGGTCTATGCTCGGGACGACTGAACAGGGCCTGACGCCACTCGACCACTTCTGGTGTCGAAACCAACGGACCCCCTTCCGATTCGAACGAACAGAGTCCGATCACCTGTGGCCCCGGATTACTCGCCGTCGACGTACGACCGAGACCGGCCGCCGTTTCGTCATCTATCCACTGCGCTTTTGCCACTTGATCCATGCCTGACTCTTCCACCCTCACTCCTCCCGACCCCGAAGAGGGCGTCCGTATGGCGGACGTGTCGAAAAAGTCGGATTCTGCTCGTACTGCCGTCGCCGCCGGCTGCGTCCATCTAGGAGAGGAGGCGTACCAGCGCGTCCGAGATCACGACATCGAGAAGGGGGATGTTCTCACGACCGCCCAGATTGCTGGCATTATGGGGGCCAAACAAACCGACAAGCTGATCCCCCTCTGTCACGACGTGACGATTAACGGCGTCGAGGTCGACTTCACCTTTAACGAGGCAGAGCAGACCATCGACATTCGGGCTTTCGCCAAATCCTTCGGCGTAACGGGCGTCGAAATGGAGGCCCTCACGGCAGTCTCGATTGCCGCCCTTACGATTTACGACATGTGTAAGTCGGTCACTAAGGACATCCGCATCGGAGACGTACACCTGCGGGCAAAAACCGGAGGCCAGAGTGGAAACTGGAAGAGCGAATCCGAAAATACGTCTTCAAATCCCTAATTCCCCGTTCCCTCTTCCCTTCTCCTTTTTGTCTCGTCCCTCCACAGCCTATGGCCTCCACCGATGATTCCGCCGTGTCGCTCGACCGGGTGGCGCGGTTTACGTCGTTTGCCACCGTCGGGGCTCTCGGCCTCACGCAGGACCTGACGCACGCCGTCCTCGAGAGCATTGGCGACATGGAGGGAACCGATCCTGAACTGGTAGCGGAGGAAACACTCTGCCTCGTGGCCACGGCCACGGCTCGTGCGGCGGAGGTGGGCCTTGAGAATGAGCCCCAACATGCCTCCACGGTCGTCGAGACGCTCCTGAACCTGCCGTTCACATATCGGAACTACCTGATCGGCAAGGCGATGGTGGCGGAGGATCGCCCGGAGATGTCGGAACTGGCCGAAGAGGTACACCAACGCCTTCAGGGCAAGCGCGAGTTCTACACGACGCACCTGCCGGAGGGACAATTTCCGGGGCCGCACGCGCTGCAGGACAAGATGGAGCTGTGGATGGGGCGCGTGAGTCCCCCAAAATTGCCGGAGACCCCACAGGAGCGGCTGGAATCGATGAGCCTCCTGGATCCGACCGTGGCTCACCTGAAGCTCGTGCTCGCCTACGGACGACGCGGGGAACCACCGCTTGCGGCCAATGAGGATGGCACCACAGAATAATTTCTCACCCCCGGACGCGCGACTGCGACGATCGTTCTTCGGTCTCGGTCCCCGACACGTCTTCCTCCTCAGACAGATCGAGCGTTCCGTCCGTCGCGGCGTCCAGCTCCGCATCCAAGGCCTCCAACTCTTCTTCCACCTCCTCATCGAGGTAGTCGGACGGAGCGGAGAACACGTCTTCGATCTCACGGATGGAGCTCTGGGTCTCTTCGACCTCCTGCAGAAGCGTATCGAGCTGCGTCGTGACCTCCTCGGGATTTTGCAGGGTCCACGACTGCTCGTGGATGTACCGCACCACGTCCTCGATCGTGCTGAGCTGCGCACCGATGATCTCGAGGTTTTCGTGGGCCTTGCGGAAGCGCGCCAGCCGGCGCTCCAGCACCTTCAGCCGTCGCTGCTTCACGGCCCGCACCCGCTCGGCGTCGTCGGCCATGTCCTTCTTCAGCGCCTCGATCGATTCGAGAATCTGCGTCTCAGTGGCGCTGTCCATAAAGTCCCGGTACCGCTCCCGTTGATGGAGCAGGTCAAGGTAGGAGTCGAGCAGGCCGTCGATCTTTTCGACGTGACTGGTGAGGATGCCCTGGGACGCGTAGCTGAGCTTCTGATAGTTTGTCTCGATCTGTTCCCGGAGCTTCCGAAGTTTGGCGTAGCGGCGCTGGCTCTGATTGCGGAGCTGACTGAAGATCTCTCGCTGGGACGGCGCCTGGTGGCGCTCGGAGCGTTTCTCGGCCCGCACGTACCGCTGGAATCGTTCGTGCCGCGGCATCACCCCCAGGTACACCAGCTCCGCCCCGCCGCCCAGCAGGAGGAGAAGCTCCGGAAGCCAGGCGGGCACGAAGCCCGCCACCCCGAGGCCCGCCGACGCGACCACAACCGCAATCAAGAACACCAGATTCCAGGTGTTGAAGAGGGCCGCCTTCGTGTAGTTGATGTCATCAGCCATAGCAGTCGGGTTCTGTTGTCCCTCTCGGGGGTGCCAGGTGCGGCCGGCGGGTTCCCCTACCCCTCGTCGGCACGGCGATCATTCATGCGGCCAATCGTCTTGTCGGGCCCCTCCGGATAGGTGTCGTCCGCCTCCGTCTCGGAATCAGGCCCCTCCTCGCCCGTCGACGTGGTGCTGGGCCGGGCCGGCGACGCATCGGCGGCGTCCCGCTTCATCTCGCGAACGAGCTGCTCGGCCCGCTCGTCCCGAAGCGTCTCTTCCGCCTCGTAAAGGTCCTCGCCTCCGCCGACCGAATCATCGAGGGCGACCTCGAACCGGGCCTCCCGCTCCGCCACGGCCCGCCGCAGCCGATCCACGAGCGACTCGGTTTCGTCCAGCAGTCGCCGGGCGCCCTGCTTCATGCGCTGCACGACGCCCTGCACCTCATTTCGCTGCTTCAGCCGCTTGAGGGTCGCCTGAAGGCGCTTCTTGGCCCGCAGGTGCTTCTTCTCCGTCTCTTTGAGGCGCTGGAATTCCTCGTCGGTCATGGCAGGGTCGGATTTCGAGGGTCGGGGTGAGGCATGCGAATTCGCGGGTCGGCCTTCGCAGCTCGAAACGCGCTACTCGGACTTATTCCGCTGCTTGCCAATGGTCTTCGACGGCTCCTCGATCTCTTCGTCTTCGGGCACGTCGATCGTCTCCTCCTCCACGGACTCCTGCCCCAGCGGCTCGTCCTCCTCGGCCATGCCCATGTCCGCCTTAAACTCGTCGACGACCTGCTGCGCACGCAGCTCTTCGGCGTCCTCCTCGATCTGCAGCGCCTCGGTGTCCACCGAGTCGAGCGCCATCTCCATCCGGGCCTCGTTCTTGGCCGACTCCTCGTCGAGACGCCGCACCATTTCGTCGTGGGTTTGGTCGAGGCCCGAGACTTCGAACTGCTCCATCGTGTCGGCGATCTCGGCCTGCCACTGCGCCCGCTCGTGCTGGCGGAGGGCGTCCTTGGCCTCCTGAATCTTCTTCTCCTTCTCGCGCATGAAGGCCTTTTTGACCTTGAGGGCCTTCTCGTAGGCCCGCTCGGCTCCCTTGAGCTGCTCTTTCGTGCGCTCCAGGCTCTCTTTCTGGTCGTCCAGCCGCTTCGCGTACTTCTTGGCGATGTCCTCGCGGTCGGACTTCAGGGCGGTGCGGATGCGGTTGGAGAGCTGCTCGACCCGGTCCTCGGTCTTCTTGACCTCCTTCTCGAGCATGATCTTGTTCGCCTTCACCGTGGCGATGTTTTCGTTCATCTCCGGCACCTGATCGTTGAGCTCCCGGATGTTCTGCTCCAGGATCGTGCGCGGATCCTCCATCGCCGAGACGGCACCACCGAAGAGGGACTTCACAGCTCGCTTAAAACGGGACCAGATGGACATGGCAGGGGGGCAGTATCGGATAGACCGCGAATGCGTTGTTCATATACTCTGCACGGAAGCGAATTGTTACAGCTCGCCCGTGGCTTCTTTCGAGAGGTCCGTCCAGCCCGCAGGGTCGTAGCGCGCCTTGACGGCGGCGGACGTCGTGGGCGGACGGTCGGCGAAGGTGTACGCGTCCCGAACGGCCGTCCGGACCGCGTCGAGGTCGGGGGCCCCGCCGGCGTGCAGCCGGGCCAGCACGTCGCCCCCCTGCACCCGATCCCCCGGCTTTTTGAGGGCCGTGAGGCCCGCCACCGGATCCACCGACTCATCTTTCGTCTGTCGGCCGGCCCCGAGCGCCACGGCCGCCCGCCCGATGGAGAGGGCGTCGAGGTCATCCACGTACCCGTCCGCCCCCGGCGGCGCGGTCACCTCGGCGATGGGGGCGCTGTTGGGACGGTCGTCGGGGGCATCAACGACCGCCGGATCGCCGCCCTGCGCCTCCACGAGGGCGCGAAACTGGTCGAGGGCCGCCCCCCTCTCAATCGCGTCCCGCGCTCGGGCCCGCCCCTCCTCCGGCGTCTCGGCCCGCCCGCCCAGCGCAATCATTTCGCCGGCCAGGTGGCGCACAATCTGCATGAGGGCGGAGTCGGCGTGCTCCCCGCGAAGGCAGGCGATCCCTTCCCGGATCTCGGGCCAGTTGCCCACGGCCCGGCCCAGGGGCACGTCCATGTCCGTCATGACCGCCGCGACCGGCATGTCGTGCTCGGCCCCGATGGCGACCAGCGTCTCGGCCAGCGTTCGCGCGTCGGCGTCCGTCTTCATGAAGGCGCCGCGTCCGCACTTCACGTCAAGCACGAGCGCGTCGTTGCCCTCCGCCAGCTTTTTGCTCATGATGGAGGCGGCGATGAGCGGGATCGAGTCGACCGTCGCGGTGACGTCGCGGAGGGCATAGATTTTCTTGTCGGCGGGGGCCACCGTGCCGGTCTGGCCCGCGATGACCTCTCCGAGGTCGGCCACCTGCCGCCGATACTGGTCGACACTCAGGTCGGTGCGAAAGTCGGGAATGGACTCGAGCTTGTCGATCGTGCCCCCGGTGTGACCCAGGCCGCGTCCGCTGAGCTTGGCCACCGGGACGCCGCAGCTAGACACCACCGGCACCAGGATCGGGGACACCTTGTCGCCCACGCCCCCGGTCGAGTGCTTGCCCACCTTGGTGCCCGCGATGCCCGACAGGTCGATGTGGGTGCCGGAGTGGAGCATCGCATCGGTGAGCGCGGCGGCCTCGGGGGCCGAAAGGCCGTTGAGGTAGGCGGCCATCAGGAAGGCACTCATCTGATAATCGGGGATTGCCCCCTCGGTGTAGCCGTCCACGAGGGCCTTGAGGTCGGCTTCCGACAGCGTGTCGCCGTCGCGCTTGGCCGCGATGAGGGAGACAGGGTTGAAATTGCTCATGTGTCCGGGGAAACCTTCGAGGATGAAACGGAGGACTGCGCTCCCGGCCCTTTTCTTCCTCGCCCTTCCGGGAAGAACAGTCCAGCAAAAAACGAAAGGGCCACCCGCTCGCACAGGTGACCCGCTCACTTTCCCAAAATGTACCGACGACTATTCTTCGGCGTCCTCCTCGGACTCCTCGTCCCCCTCGTCGTCTTCGTTGAGGCCATAGCGGCGGTTGAACTTCTCCACGCGGCCCGCCGTGTCGACGAACTGACGGCGCCCGGTGTAGAAGGGATGGTTCGTCGAATCGACCTCGGTCTCGTAGGAGTCGGTCTCCATCGTGGACCGGGTCGTCATCTCGGTGCCGTCCGCGAGCTGGATGGTGACTTCGCTGTACTCGGGGTGGAGATCGTCTTGCATGGCGCTGCCGTCGGTGGACTCAGTCGACAAGTTGTGACTTATTTCTAAGACCGATACACATCGTGGATGCCCGAAAGTTTCGGCCATCACGGCCCCACGGGTGAAGAACGAGCGAGAGATTGGGGGTGCGGCCCCTCTGTTCTTGACACCGATTCCACGCTCCGTTAGCGTGTGGGTGTCTCATCAAGAACGACCGAGGGAACAGGCCCGTCGACGTCGTGGCAACCGGATCGCTTCGCCCATCGGAGCGGTCGTCCTGGTGCCAACTCCTGCCCCGAGCGCCTCCGGGGAAAGATGAGAGGAGTGCTTCGGCCGCGGCCATCTGCGTTCCAGGGCTCGTCCTCTGTCGTCTTGGTGAGACCTCACGCTTCTGCTCACCGAGACGACTTTTCTCATGGACCTGGATCCGGAAACCATCCTCTCCCTGGCGGGCCAAGACGTCGACGACTCCTACAACAGCGTCGTCCCGCCCCTCTATCAGTCGGCAATCTTTCAGTTCGAGGACGTCGGCGAGACGAAAGGCTACGACTACACGCGCAGCGGCAACCCGACGCGCGCCTCCCTGGAGGAGACCCTCGCCGAGCTCGACGGCGGGGCGGGCGCCGTGGCCTGTGCGACGGGCATGGCCGCCGTGTCGACGGTCACCTCGCTCTTCGACGCCGATGCGCACCTGATCTGTGCCCACGACTGTTACGGCGGCACGGAGCGCCTCTTCTCCCACCTCGACGACCAGGGCAAGCTCTCGGTCTCGTACGAGGACCTGTCCGACCGCGACGCGCTGGCGGACGCCGTGCGCCCCGAAACGGAGGCCCTCTGGGTCGAGACGCCGTCCAACCCCCTCCTCCGCATCGTCGACCTGGAGGCGCTCGCCGAGTTTGCCGACGCGCATGGCCTGCGCCTCATCGTCGACAACACGTTCCTCTCCCCGCTCCTGCAGCGGCCCCTCGACTACGGGGCCGACCTCGTCGTGTACTCGACCACGAAGTACCTCAACGGCCACTCGGACGTGGTGGGCGGCGCCATCATCGCCCGCACGGAGGCTCTGGCCGACCAACTCGACTTCACCGCAAACGCGCACGGCACCGTCGCCGCCCCGTTCGACAGCTGGCTCGTGCAGCGCGGGGCGAAGACGCTGCCCGTCCGCCTGCGCCAGC
>CAYRPX010000078.1:0-12027 GCA_964426195.1 uncultured Salinivenus sp. | reverse complement strand
GCGTCATCACCGCGCCGGTGGCAGGATCGGGCTGTTGGCCGGCGTGCACGGCCCGAGTGCCAAATCCCCGGATGGAATCGGGGGACTGGTCGTTCGACGAAGACGTGGAATCGGGCATCGGGGGAACTGATTTTGGAAAAGAATGTGGAGACGAGTCCAGAGCAGAGAACGGTCACAGGACCCCGGCTCCGACGCTCAGAACCCGAACTCGGTCGAGGAAGTCAGGCGAGAACGAGCAGGGTGGGGCTTGCCGCTGAAGCCGCAGTAGCGTGCCGCGAACAATCCGGAGGAGAGCGCGGAATGCCGAAGGAAGCAGGCAGAGCCATTGGCAGCGCCCGGGGCGGAGTGCAGAGGTGCTCCTGAAGCGTCCTTCTCTTTCTGGTACAGGCCGCCCCCTCCCCAACATAGCAAGCCCCGAGCTTCCAGTCGGAAGCCCGGGGCATCGGATCGAGGAACAGCGTCCGGACGCAGCAATCCACGACGCATCATGCTCGGTCAGTTGCCGTCCTCGTCCTGAGACCCGACGTCTTGCCCGGCACACTGTTTCACTTCTTGTGCCTTTTTAGTCTGCTCCGTCTGGACGTACGCCTGGAAGAGCGCCGTGCATGCACTCTCGCGGTACTGACCACCCGGGCTACTCAGTTCCCGTGCTTTCTCAAGGGGCGGGATGGCATCCTGGAAGTAGCTGAGCCGCTCCTGAGCCAACTCTTTCACCATCTTCCGCTCCTCTTCGGTCGGCTCTTGTTCTCTCTCCACAAGGGAATCTCGCACGGATACGAGGCTGTCTTGAAAGACCACCCCCTTGTTTAAGTACGCAGCACCGAGATTGTACCACTTCTTGGGATCTTTGGGGTCGTGCTCGACAGCCACCTCGAGCTGCTCAGCTGCCTCATCGTACCGATCGTCGTTGAGCAAGAGCGAACCGTAATTGTACCGGTAGGTCGCGTTCTCGGGATTCTGCTTAATCTGCTCTTGATAGGCTTGCATGGCACGCTCGGTGTCGCCGGTCTGGTTGAGCGCATTCAGGCGGAAGTTTTGGAGCTCCGCAAGGGGGGTCTGTCCGGTAAGATCCTCCGAAATCATTAGGGTGTCTTCGACGGTGGTAGTCTGGTCCGAACCCATCTGGGTCCCCTGTAGAAACAGGCTCACTTGCAGCCGTCCTTTGGTCTGTCGCTTGCCGCCTTCCTCCTTGTAGAAGGAGCCAGAAACCATTCCGTCACTGGACGAAATCTCAATTCGATCTGGAACCGTCCCCTCAACACTCCGAGATGACCCGTCTACCTCGACGGTCCCGGTGTATTGGACCTTCTGCGTTCCCGAAATTTGGAAATGCGTCGGTCGGCTCGACAGGTCCTCGATTGCCTGCTCTGTAACCTCAACGGTTTCTTCCGGCCGATCGTCCTGGAGATACAACTGAGCCAGAATGGTATATGCATTTTTCGTGGGTTGATCTTCTTTCTCAATGTAGCGCTCCAGAATCGGAATGACCTGATTCATCTCCTCAACCACTTTTTCCCCCTCCTCGAGCCGAGCAGCACGGAGACGGGCGTAGGCCTCATTCAGGATCGGACCCGTCGAATCCGGCTTAATGGCGCCTGCAGCACCAAAAAAGGCGGCTGCCTTCAGATAATCCTCTTTCGCACGCGATTTCTGAGCCGCATTGAACGCGTCGGCTCCCTTCTGATACTCTTGGATATAGGCGAGATCGCGTTGCTCCTGTACCGAACTGCGTTCTCCCGGATTGAACTCGATCGCCTTCTCCTCCGCCTCACGGGCCCGACTGTAAAGATTTTTGTACTCTTCGGGAGGAACCGTGCTATCGGCCATCTGACGCAGAATTCGCGCCTTCATCTTGTAGGCATCTACATTGGCCGAGTCCTGAGCGATCGCCGAGTCCACGTTGGCGAGGGCCCGCTCGTAGTCCTGTTGCTCCATGGCGTCTTCGGCCGTGTTCATGTTCGGGTTTCCGGCCGAGCAGCCCGAAAGCACCAGGAGCCCGACGGCCCCAAAAACGAGTGCAAAGAGCGCTGACTGTCGCGTCGTCATGGTGGGTGGTCGTAATTCAGTGGGGTGGAATGAGGATGCCGTGTTGGAATTCCGCCCGCGAAACGGACACTCCGGTTCACGATGAATAAGCACCGGAATATGAACCAACAGGAATGTATTCTATGATATCAGGAATGCAGAGATCATTCAATACGTTTCCGATTCCATTCGTGAACTTCCGATCTATCGGGGCTGAACACTCGTACGTTGGAACTGCTCGTTCGCTCTGCTTTTTGGGGGAGGGTCAGGAGAACCCTCCCCGCTCCCTCCTGCAGACTCAAAAGTTGTTCAAGAATCTGCCTTGCGAATGAACACGAAGCCGACAGGAGTGATGCAAGGGGTCAAGGACATGCCTTACGGTGCTAACGGGACATCGGTAACTGGAGTGAAAATGATTCCCCTGGAAATCCTCGACCCTCTATTCCTGCCCTGCTTCACGAGATCTGCCTTCTCCTTGATGCTCCAATGAGGAGCTCCCCAGCTAACTCCTCTTCGACAACGCCCCTCAACCGGCGCGACGGCTCCGTTCCTTTCGGGTTCGGCGCTGCTTTCTCCCCTTCCTTAACCTCCTCCCCATGGAATCGACCGATCCCTCCGACGCCCTCGTCACTCCGAGTCTTCGAACGCTCCTCCACGAGATCCTCGACTACTCCGGCCTGTTTCCTCCCGCGGACCTGTCTCTGTACCGCGCCCTTCAGAACTACGCGGAATATCGGCAGGAGCAGGAGGCCTGGCTGCTGTCGCGCTTCGTGCTTCCGGTGCGCCGTCTGCCCGACCTGACGGCACACCGCCCCCTGTTCAAGGAGGGGGATCCCTACGCATTCTCGGTGCTGGGGACCGGTGGCGCCACGCCGGAACGATTCCTGGAGGCGTTCGAGCGGGACCTGAAGGTCATCGATACGTTCGACGAGGACCACAAGGGGCGCGCCCAGGTCGACGTAATGGAGGTGCCCGTCCCCGACACCCTGGTGGACGGCTCGCAGGCGGACCTGGCGTCGTTTCTCGACGCCCTCAACCGGAAGCTCGTGGCGGCCGGAACGGCAAAACTAGACCTCTTTTTCGAACTGCCCTTGCGTAGTGACACAATGAACGGCCTCTCGGGAATCTGTGCCGCAGTCGCTGAGCATAACAGCCAGCAGGCCGTGCCCCCTCGCACCGTCATCGGTCTGAAGGTGCGGTGCGGGGGCGCCGAACCCGGCGATGTCCCCGCTGTCGACGACCTCGCGGCCCTCATTGTGGCATGTCGGAACGCCGGAATCTCTTTTAAGGCCGCAGCGGGACTGCATCACCCGGTGCGCCACTACGACGACGGTCTGGATACGGAGATGCACGGCTTCCTCAACATCCTCGCCGCCACGGCCCTGGCTGCCGAGCATGGCCTTGAGCACCCTGACGTACAGGCTGTCCTCCTCGAAGACATCGCAGACAATTTTCGATTTCTAAAAGAGGCTCTCGCCTGGCGCGACCTGACCGTATCCCTCGATGGAATTCAGCACGCCCGAGACACCCTCGCCCTCTCCTTCAGCAGTTCCAGCTTCGAGGAGCCCGTCGACCACCTCCGCGATCTCGAACTGCTCTAATCGTTCCCCCAAACTTCCTTCCCCGCAACTGTCCTCGGGATTTATGCCGTTTTGCTGATGTGCGGTTGTGCCTGAACGAATCTTGGTCGGCACGCCCGTAAGCCATGCGCCGCAGCGTGATACTACGCCGCGCGGCCTCAAGACCAACCGCTTGGAGTGTTTCCCAAACAATCCGCCCTAAAGAGTATGACTTCGTTCCGCTCGGCCCCACGGTTGCCCCTACAGCATCGGATTTCTGCATAAGTGGCGGGATGCCAATCCCCAAAGAGACCGATGGGAGCTGCATTCGGCTGCACCCGTGGAAATCTCACGCCGATCCGTGGGTCCGTCCAAAATCGTTGTGCGCCGTCCACTCATGACACTTTAACTCGGGACTCAGCACTCATGACTTCCTCACTCACACCGAGATCCTGATTCACTACGTCCTCTTCCCACTCCTTCACGCAAGCTCGAAAGTCGCATGACGGACTCGACGATCAACCCTTCTCTCTCCTCTTTTCTCGAGGTGGATGCTCACCATCCCTTTCCCATCCAGAACCTTCCCTACGGCGTCTTCCTGCCCCCCAATTCCACCGTGCCTCGGGTGGGGGTGGCCATTGCTGACCACGTGCTCGACCTGGCGATGCTGAACGAGGAAGGAATTTTCGACGCTCCCGAACTCCGCAACGTCCGTCCCTTTGCCCAATCCACCTTGAACGAGTTTATGGCCCTTGGCCCTTCCGCCTGGACGTCCGTCCGGGAGCAACTTCAAACGCTCCTCCGTGCCGATACGACCACCCTGCGCGACGACACCTCCCTCCGCGAGCGAGTTCTCCATCCCCAGGCCGACGTATCCCTTCGGCTACCCGTCGATGTGGGCGATTACACGGACTTCTACTCTTCGAAGTACCACGCAACCAACGTCGGGGTCATGTTTCGCGGCACCGAGAACGCACTGAAAGACAACTGGGTCCACCAGCCGGTGGCCTACCATGGCCGGGCCAGTTCCGTTATCCTGAATGGTCACGACGTGCGACGGCCCTGCGGACAGATCCGGCCGAACGCCGACGAGCCCCCGGTCTTTGGCCCCTCGCAGTCACTCGACTTTGAACTGGAAACTGGGTTCTTCGTCGGCAACGGAAACGAGCTTGGAACCCCCATCCCGATCGACGAGGTCTCCGACCACATCTTCGGCATGGTGCTCGCGAACGATTGGAGTGCACGGGACATCCAGAACTGGGAATACGACCCTCTCGGTCCGTTTCTGGGCAAGAGCTTTGCCACCACCATCTCGCCGTGGGTCGTGCCCATGACAGCCCTGGAGCCTTTTCGAATCGACGGACCGACGCAGGAGCCCGAACCGCTCGACTATCTGCAGACCGATGGGGACGCGGCCTACGACATTACCCTAGAGGTCGACCTCGAAACACCATCGATGAGCAGTCCCCACACAGTTTGTCGGAGCAACACCAAGCACCTCTACTGGACGATGCGGCAGCAACTTGCACATCACACCGTCAATGGTTGCAACGCGTGTCCTGGAGACCTCATGGCGTCGGGTCCCATCAGTGGGCCCACGGAAGCCAACTATGGCAGCATGCTCGAATTGTCGTGGCGCGGCGAGAAGCCGGTGCCCCTGCCCGGCGATCAGACCCGCTCGTTCCTCGAGAACGGGGACCGCGTAATCATTCGGGGCTACGCGCAGGGGGAGGGATATCGGATCGGCTTCGGCACCGCTGAGGGGCAGGTTCTTCCTGCATGGTGCGAATGAGACGGCTTTCCCACGTCTTCTGTCGACAGGACCTGCCTCCCGTTGCCGTCGTGGCAGGCGGTCCGATCGATCAGTTGTCACAATTGCGGATCATTTTGACGTGGGTGTCACGTCGTCCGATTCCCCCGCCGAAATGACAGGAGATTTTGGTCTTCATTTCGGGTGGTACAGGTGTTGCTTCTTTGGGGAATAGCCACTTGAGGCGGGCGGCCCACAGGGTTGCCTTCGTGCCTCCTCACAAATCCATCAAATGAACACGACACTCGTACCATGACTCGCCTGACTCGCACTCGAACCCGTAACCGAAACCTTAATAGCCTCCAGGACGAGATCGACCGCGTCTTCGACCGATTCTTCCCATCTCGGGATCAGGGCGAGGAAAGCTCCTCCCCCCAGACCGTCTGGCGCCCCCGCATGGATCTGATCGAAACGGAGGACACCTACCGTCTGCACCTCGACATGCCAGGGATGAGCCGTGAGGAACTGAACATCAGCTACAAGGACAACGAGCTGGTCGTTAGCGGCGAGCGGACAAGCCCCCGAACCCACGAAGAGGAAGAGTTCGTGCGGGTGGAACGCTCCTTCGGCCAATTCCGCCGTTCCTTCACCCTGCCCCGTACGGTGGACGCAGAGAATATCAGCGCCACGTACGACAACGGCGTGCTGACCGTCACGGTGCCGAAGACAGAGGCGGTGAAACCACGCCAGATCGAAATTCAGTAGGTCGAAGTTCCTGAATCCTTTCCCTTTGACTTCCGTCAGAGGAAGGTGGGTCCTCGATTCTGCCCCTGATCGGGTCCCCCCGATCAGGGGTTTTCTGTTGCCCGAATGTCCTCCGTCCCCGCCAGGGCTCGCCCTCCGATTGTCTCTTCCCGACATCCATGTCCCTCTCCGCATCCACCCTCGCCTCCCGGCTCAAGGATCGCCTGGGGCGCCCCTTGCCAGGCCACGAGGCGCACCTCACGATGGCCCCACGATACCCGGCGCGACGGGCCGATTTGTCGGTGGAGGAGCACGATTGCCGGAACGCCGGGGTGCTAATCCTTCTCCTTCCGCAGAATGAGAATTCGGCCGTAGTGCTGACGGTTCGGCGGGATCACCTGCCCGACCACGCGGGCCAGATTTCGTTTCCCGGCGGACAGCGCGAGCACGACGAGTCTCTCCCCACGACGGCCCTCCGGGAGGCACAGGAGGAAATTGGACTGCCCCCATCCTCCGTCCAGATCTTCGGTCGGCTGACGCCCCTCTACATTCCCCCGTCCAATTTCTGCGTGCATCCCGTTGTGGGCGGGCTCGACATTGCCCCTGCCCTCCGCCCCACGGACGAGGAGGTCGAACAAGTCCTTCGGGTTCCCCTCGATCACCTCCTGGATTCAGCCACGCGCAAGACCGAAATACGGTGGGTGAACGATTCAGAGGTGGAAGTTCCCTATTACGACGTGGCGGGACACACGGTGTGGGGCGCTACGGCGATGATGCTGGCCGAATTTCTGGCAGTGGTGCGCGACACGGGAGCCTCCACCGAATAGCGGACTCGCCGACGTCACGGTCCAGCTCGTCGAGGACGTACGACCCGTCATCGATTACCTACAAACCGGCGAGTTCCTGCGGCGTGTGCATCTTTTGAGGAGAATGGATCTCCTCCCTTTTACCTCTCGATTCCTCGGCGTACTCCCTCGTGGGCTTCACACGGTCGCCCTTCAATCTTTGTGGGGACTTTCCCGAATCACCCGAACGAATTATCAATTTGTGACTTCACAGTCATCGAGTGACTTACCAGTCATATTCTGACGCCTTCTTCATTTCGCTTCCGCTTCCCTTATGCCTCGCTCCCCCGATCCGTCTCTGTCCCGCCGCGAACGGGAGCGCCACCGACGCCGACGAGCCATGCTTCAGGCCGCTCAGTCCGTCTTCGCCGAAAAGGGCTACACGCAGGCTACCCTCGACGAAATTGCCGAACGGGCAGAGTTCGGGAAGGGGACCCTGTACAACTACTTCGAGGAGGGCAAGAAAGGGCTTCTCTTCGCCACGTTCGACGAGGTCTACGACGACCTCCACGAGATGATACGCTCTACCTTTGAGACGAAGGAGGCCCCTGATCACTCGTTTCGAGATGACTTCCACGAATTGGTCGTGCAGTCCTTCATCTATTACGAGGAGCGAGAGGAGCTCTTTCTCATCCTGATTCGGGAGGCCCATCGGCTATGCTTCAGCACCGATGTCGAGAAAGCTGCCTACTTTCAGGAACAGCAGCAGCGCATGATTGACGCCCTCGCACCGGCAGTAGAGCGAGCGGTGGAGGAGGGCCGCATCGCATCGCTTCCGCCGCAGTCCGTGGCGCACATGCTTCTTGAAGTGGTGCACGACCTGGTGGTCCGCCGCTGCCTCACAGAACACAGTGAGGAGGAGGACGCAATGAGCGTGTGCAAGCCCGATGCTTCTCTCTTGTACGATCCCGAGGCCGCAGCCGACTTCCTCACCGCTCTCCTCTTTGACGGCTTAGCAACCAACAGCCTGCCCGAATAACTCTTCCAATTCAGCTTTCACCCGTAGTGACTGCGCTTCCCATGCGTGACCTCCCTCTCTCGGCTCTTGCTCTCGGATTCGGCCTGTGTGCGGTTCTGCTCCTGCCCTCTACCAGCTGGGCCCAATCCGTCGACACGGATGCTTCCTTCGCCGACCGAAAAGCCGGGGCTCCGTCCCCTGCGGACCAGCCGTTGGTGCTCACCCTCACCGAGGCCGTCCAGACCGCCCTTCAGAAAAACCTCGACCTGCGGAGAACTCAACTCGACATGGAGGATGCCGACGCGCAGGTCCAGGAAGCGTGGGGGAACCTCTATCCCTCCCTCAACCTCACCGGCAGCTACACCCGCAACGTCGTCACGGCCAATCCCTTTGCCGGGAGCGACGCCGCGAGCCTCATCGGCGGCGGGGGGGAAACCGAGTGGCTGGCCTTCAACGAGCGACGCCGATTAGAGGACGAGCAACCGATCACCTTCCCGGACTTTCAACAGCGCCAGCAGGATAGTCTGGCGGCGGCAGGCATCCGTCTTGGCGGCGGAGGCGGCAATCCCTTCGGCGTGGACAATGAATTCCGGACCGGACTCCAGCTCACCCAGACCCTGTACAGCAAGCAGGCCTTCACGTCCGTGAAAGGGTCGAAGCAGTTCAAAGACGTCAGCCGGCACGCCCGCGACCGTCAGGTACAAACGGTGACGAACGAAGTGGTGACGGCCTTTTACCAGGCCCTGTTGGCCCAGGAGCGGACGCGGGTGCTCCAGAAGAGTGTCGACCGCGCAGAGAAGACCCTGCAAGAAGTGTCGACCCGTGTCGAACGAGGCGTTATTCCAAAGGCGCAACGCCTGGGAGCCAACGTGGAACTGTCGAACGCCCGAACCCAGTTGATCGAGGCCCGAAACGCCGCCGATCTGGCGCGCGACAATCTCAAACGAACCCTCGGCCTCTCGCCAGAGCGTCCGATCGAACTGAAGGGCAACCTGGAAGAGCAGCGGGACGACGGCCTGCAGCAGGTATCGCCCGAAACCATCTCCATGTCGAACGCCGTGAACCGGGCCATCGAGAACCGGCCGGACCTCAAGCGTGCCCGGCTCAACGTAGAGCTGCGCGAGATTCAGACGGAGGCGAGTCGCTCCGCGTTCTATCCTCAGGTCGAAGCGGTCGCCAACTTCAACTACTCGGGCCGCGTGCCCGACGACCGCTCGCGCCTCCAGACGACCGATCCGCAGGACCCAACGAATCCCTTTTACTTCCGCGAGCAGGAGCGCGGGTTCTTCAACGACAGCTTCTGGAACCCGTCGTTCAGCGTGGGGCTGCAACTCAACTGGAACCTCTTCAGTGGCTTTCAGCGGTCGTCACGCGTGCAGCAGGCCGAAATTCAGCGCCGCCAGGCCGAGATCCAGCGCGATCAGCTGCGCAAGGCCGTAACGGTGGAGGTGCGCAAAGCCCTCCGCGACCTCGAGAACGCGCGGGAGCGCATCGAGTCGCAGAAGGCCAATGTCCGACGTGCCGAGCTCAACTACGACCACGTGTCGGAACGCGTGCGTGAGGGCGTCGCAAGCCAACTCGAGCTCCGCGAGGCGTCCGAACAGCTCGATCAGAGCCGCCTCAACTACCTGCAGGCCGTACACGACTATCTGGTGGCCCAGACGGACCTGGAAACGGCCCTTGGCCAGCCGCTCACGCCGACCTCAGAATCGTACCTCATGACCCGCCGGTGAGAACTCTGCTTCCGCCGGGACACTGACGCTCGCTGAACACACGCCGCACTATCACGACGACTTGATTTCTGACGCCTCCGCACCTATGACTCGCTCTTTTCCCTCGCTTCTTCTCGCCGTCCTTCTCGCCGGCGCTACCGTTCTCACAGGTGGATGCAGCAACGGCGAAGCTTCGAACAACAACACGAGCCGCGCGCCTCAGCCATCGCAGGTCGAAACGCTCGTGCTGCAGCCCACTGCCTTTACCGACATCATCGAGGTGACCGGCAGTGTGGAGGCCCTCGACGACGCCACCCTCTCGGCCCAGACGGCCGGCACCGTCACGATGCTGGCCGATCGCGGCGCCCGCATTGCGGAGGGCAAACCGGTGGCCCGCATCAACGCCGACGAGGCCCGGGCGGCCGTCGAGCAGGCACGGGCCCGCTACAAACTGGCCCAGGATCGGTTCGAGCGCCAGGAGCCGCTCTATCGAGACTCGATCATCAGCGCGCTGGAGTTCGAACAGGTGCGGTCGGAGCGCAATCAGGCCAAGGCGGCCCTGGAGCAAGCCGAGAAGCGGCTCGAGAATACGCGGGTGGATGCGCCGTTCACCGGCACCGTCGAGGAGCGGTTCGTCGAGACCGGGGAGCAGGTCGCCCCAAGCGTGCAGGTTGCCCGCATCGTCGATACCCGAAGAGTGCGCGTAACGGCCGGGATGCCTGAGCGATACGCTAATGACATTCGAGAGGGCACGCCTGTCCAGATCGACGCCCGCCGGTACGGCGCCGGCATGCGGACCGCCGAGGTCACGTTCGCCGGAAACACCATTGACCCGGACAGCCGCACCTTTACCATCGAGGCCACTGTGCCCAACGAGGAGGGAACCCTGAAGCCCGAAATGAGCGTCACTCTGCGCGTGACCCGAACGACCATCGAGGATGCCATTGTGATTCCGCGCACGGCCGTCATTCGCGACGAGACCGGCACCCACGCCTACGTCGTAGAGCGTTCGGACACGACGGCCGTGGCCCGCAACCGAGACATCACCCTGGGACCGTCGACCGGGGATCAGATCGTCGTCGAGTCGGGGCTCGGGGCGGACGATGAACTCATTACAGTCGGCCAAGACGACGTGTCGCCGGGAGGCCCGGTCGAGGTGACCGAACAACACCAACGCTCTCCAGCCGATGTGGGGCAAAATGAGGACTTGCCCACTCCGCCCACAGACTGAGTGTAGAGTTGAGTGTAGAGTGTGGAATTCGGAATCAGAGCTCTCTCGCAATTCCTCCTCATGACTCCCCCCTCATGATTCGGGACTCCTGACCCGTCCCCCCTCGGATAACCCGACGATCACGTCCGCGAGCAGCCCTGCTTCACATCAACCCGACACGTCCGCGATGAAGATTACCAATCTCTCGATCAAGTACCGGACGGCCATCGCCGTCTTCACCCTGATCCTGGCGATCGGTGGACTGGTGAGTTACCTCACCATTCCGAAGGAGTCGGCCCCCTCCATCGAGTTTCCCCAGATCGTGGTGACGTCGGTCTACCCGGGGGCCAGTCCCAGCGACGTCGAGTCGACCGTCACCCAAGTCGCCGAGCAAGAAATTAGCTCCATCAATGGCATCGACGAGATGCGGTCGATCTCGTCGGAGGGGGTTTCCACAATCGTCATCGAGTTTACGCCCGACGTGGAAACCGACAAGGCGTATCAGGAGGTCAACCAGGCCATCGACCGGGCCGAGCCGGACTTTCCGGACGCCGTGGAGGACCCGCTCATCAACGAGATCAACACGGACGAATTCCCGATCATGACGGTGAACCTGGCCGGTGATTATTCGCTGGCCCGGCTGAAGGACGTGGGGGAAGATCTGCAGGATGACCTCGAAGGCATCTCCAGTGTGCTGGAGGCGAACATCGTCGGAGGCCTCACGCGCGAGGTGCAGGTCAACGTGGACCTGTCGGCCCTCAAGAGCCACAACGTGACTTTCGACGATCTCATCACCACGATCCAAAACGAAAACACGAGCATTCCGGGCGGATCGATTGACATCGACCGGTTGAACTACCTGGTCCGGGTGGACGGCCAGTTCGACGACCCCGCCAGTCAGATCGAGGACCTGGTGGTGAAGACCACCCCCGACGGACGCAACGTCTACGTGCGCGACGTGGCAGAGGCCAAGTTCGGGTTCAAGGATCGATCGAGCTACTCTCGCCTCCGCGTGCTGAAACGCGAAAACAGCGCGGGCGCGACTGTCACTGTGCCCGAGTCGGAGCGCCGGACGGCACAGGTCATCTCCCTCAACGTCACGAAGCGCCCGGGTGCCAACATCCTGGAGACCGCCGACGAGGTGAAGTCCACACTGGACAGCTTCGACTTTCCGAGCGGCACGGAGGTGCTCATCACCGGCGATCAGAGCGAGAACGTACAATC
>CAYRPX010000077.1:0-12156 GCA_964426195.1 uncultured Salinivenus sp. | reverse complement strand
GCACCTACGTGAACCAGGACGGCCGCGCCCAGCGCGTGCGCCCCGCGAAGGAGATCCAGGGCGTCAACCGAACGCTCATGATGGAGATGGGCACCAGCCGCGAGGACGAGCACGGTACGCCCTTCGACCGCTGGCACAACGACGAGAACCGGATCAACTGCAAGCCGAGCTGGGAACTCCTGCCCGCGATTGCCCAGCGCGTCGGAGAAGAGATGGACTATCCGAAGGGGCCGGAGCAGATCATGGACGAGGTGCAGTCCGAGATTGCGGCGTTCGAGGGCGCGACCTACGACGCGATGGGGCTGAAGGGCGCCCAGCTCGAAGAGGTCGAAACTGGAGAGGCGGTGTAAGACCACTTGAACCTCAATTGCCGACGACCGATCGTGCCTGCCTTCCCGTGAGGAGGGCGGGCACTTCTCATCTATGCCCATTGGGCCTGTATGGCGACACCTGGATCTCTCTCCATCGCACCCTGATCGCCTAGCTCTGAGCTCAGCGCGACAGGGTGTCGCTTTACCCCCATTCCCTCGTTCTTCCCGGACACTTTTTGCGAAAGCGTCAAGGCCCCTCTTCTGGGAGACACTGGCAGCTCGTGGGGTATTTGCGTGTCTTTCGGGGTAACCCGGAGGTTGCAACGCGAGAAGTCGGAATGTAACGGTTCCGCTGCTGGGTCGTCCTCTGGGTGCGTGATCGGCGCCTCCTACCGCCGAACACCATACAAACGGCCGCACTTCCCACGTGCTATAGGCCGATTCATCAGCATCCCGAATTCGCACTTTTTCACCGACCCACATACTCCCATGAGACGCCTGTTCCTTTTTTCACTTTTCCTCGTCGTGAGCGTCGGCCTTCTTGCCGCTGGGTGTGACGCGACAGGACCCTCCCTTGATGAGAATGGGCCGGGAACTCTTGAGCTCCACATGACGGGAGCCTCCACAACCAAGGCCCTCACAGCGTCCGCTGACTCACACGAGACCGTGCAGAGCAACATCGATTCGGCGTCGGTCACCATCACGCGGGCCGCGATCATTGCCCAGGAGGATTCCGGCCAGGGAGACTCCACCGGCGAAGCCGGCGGCATTAAAGTGCTGACCGAGGAGGACTTTACCGTCGACCTTATGGATCTGCAGAATGGACTCGACACACTGATGACCGAGGTCGAGCTGGATCCGGGGACCTACGCGCAGCTCCGCCTGATCACGGCCGACCAGGCGTTCATGGTCTTTGAGGACGGCACCGAGAGAGAGGTCATGGTCGCAAGCGGTCAGCAGACCGGTTTCAAGGTGAACTTTGAACCCTTCACCATCGACTCCGGAGAGGATCATGTCCAGCTTACGCTCAATTGGGATGTTGCAAGCTCCCTGAAAGGAAATCGACAAGGCAATCTCGTCATTACGCCCGCCATTCAGGCCACCATCGACACGACCGGCGGAGGGAGCTAATGTAGAGAGGATCGGACACTTCTCGTACGGAGCGTAGGAGGGCTGGTGCCCGGACGAGTGGGCACCAGCCTTTCGCTTTTCACGTGCCCTGGACTTGTCCCCTTCCCTGTTGTGTCGAAGCGCCTCCTCAATGTGGTCGGCTTCTGGACCGGGCTCGTTGTAATTTGTGTGTTCGCACCTGGATTGTCCTTTCCAGAAGTGCAGGCCCAGGTTCCACAGCGGATTATCACGATGGACGCCGAGTCGGCCGTGTCCGTCCACGCGGCCGATCTCGATGGGGACGGAGCTGTGGATGTCCTCTCGGCGTCTCTCGCGGATGACAAAATTGCCTGGTATGAAAACCAGATCGACGACGGAGGGGCCGGTGGCGATGGCTTTGGCCCCCAGCAGATCATCACCACCGACGTGGAGCTGGCGAAGGATGTGCAGGCCGCCGACCTGGATGGAGACGGCGATGCGGACGTTCTCTCGGCTTCCTCCTACGACGGCAAGATCGCCTGGTACGAAAACCAGATCGGCGAGGCCGGGGCCGGAAGCGACAGCTTTGGTCCCCAGCAGACGATCACCACCAGTGCCGATGGGGCACAGTCTGTGTACGCCGCGGATCTGGATGGGGATGGGGACAAGGATGTCTTGGCTGCCGCAGCCAACGGCGACAAGATCGCCTGGTACGAGAATCAAATCGGCCAGGGGGGCGGTGGAGACGGCTTTGGCCCGGAACAGGTCATTACCACCAGCGCCGAGACGGCCTACTCGGTCTTTGCCACAGACCTGGATGGAGACGGAGACTCGGACGTCCTCTCGGCCTCCTCCTTTGACGACACGGTGGCGTGGTACGGAAACCAGATCGGCGAGGGTGGGACCGGGGACTTTGGGCCTCAACAGATCATTACCGCCAGTGCCGACGGGGCTGCCTCTGTGTATGCCACCGACCTGGACGGAGACGGCGATGCGGACGTGGTCTCGGCGTCTTCCTACGACGACACGGTGGCGTGGTACGAAAATCAGATCGGGGAGAAGGGGGACGGTTTTGGTTCCCGGCAGACAATTACGACCGAAGTTCCCTACGCGGCGTCGGTGTTTGCCGCGGACCTGGACGGAGACGGGGATGCGGACGTTCTCTCTGCCTCGCGGTCCGACGACCGGATCGCCTGGTACGAAAATCAGATCGTGGAGGGCGGAAGTGACGAGGACGGTTTTGGTGCCCAGGAGACGATTACCACCGACGCCGACGAGGCGCAGTCTGTCTATGCCGCCGACCTGAACGGAGACGGCCGCGTAGATGTCCTCTCCGCGTCCACCAACGACAATAAGATAGCGTGGTACGCGAATACGGACGGGAGATTGCCCGTTGAACTGGTTGCCTTCGAGGGCCGGTGGACGGACGACGGAGCTGTGGCGCTCATCTGGCACACGGCCTCGGAGACACAGAATGCCCGGTTCGTGGTGCAGCGTAGAAAAACTAACCAGAAGAAAAGCACGAACCCGTGGACGACGATCGGACGTGTGAAGGGAGGCGGCACCACCGGGGAGCGACGGGCCTACCGGTACGTCGACCCGGAGCCGCCATTTGCGTCGGACTCGCTGTTCTATCGCCTGCGGCAGGTAGACGTGGATGGAACGGCCCATCTCACGAGGCCGATTACGATGGCGCGTGCGGTGACGCGCCTTCGACTGAGAGCAGTCTACCCGAACCCGGCCCGGAATCAGGTGTCGGTACTCTTTGCCACGCCGGAACGACGAAAGGTCACGCTCCGCCTCCACGATGCGTTGGGCCGAGTGATGCGGACGGTCGTGGCCTCCAGGACGGAAGGACGCCACAAAATTCGGATCGACGTGTCGACCCTGCCGAGCGGCACGTATTTTCTGCGTCTGACGGCCGGATCGGCGACGCAGACCGAGCGACTGGTCGTCGTCCGGTAGAGGACTAACCGTCGCGGTTCTCGGCCTACCGTGGAGGTCATCGGTACCTCCTGTCGCTCTGCTCAACGAAGCGAATAGCGGGCCGGAACGCACCACAAACATCGGGCGTGTGTAATTCCTCGACAGGCCCGCTCTTTGCTGATCGTCGTTCCCCTATGAGGATTGCACTTGCCCAGATCAACCCCACCGTCGGCGACCTGAAGGGCAATCGGGACAAGATTCTTCGGGATGCCCGCCAGGCTCGAGAGCGAGAGGTCGACCTCGTCGTCTTCCCCGAACTGTGCGTAACGGGGTATCCGCCGCAAGACCTCCTCGAAAATCCGTTCTTCCGAACCGCCACTCAGCGGACGGTCGACTACATTGCGCAGCACGTGCCGCCGGACCTCGGGATCATCATCGGCGCGCCGGTCCCCAACCCCGATGCGCACGGCAAGCCGCTCCACAACGCCGCCCTCCTCTTCGAGGACGGGGAACTGCAGGACCATGTTTGCAAGACCCTGCTTCCCACCTACGACATCTTCGACGAGCACCGCCACTTCGAGCCGGCCGACTCGCGCGGCATCGTCGAGTGGCGCGGGGTGCGGCTCGGGCTGCACGTCTGTGAGGACATGTGGAATGTGCACCACCCGGAGGGCTACAACAACGGCCACCGCTACGAGTGCGACCCGGTCGCCGAGCTGGGAGCCCAGGATCCAGACCTCTTCATCAACATCAGTGCCTCGCCGTTTTCGATCGGCAAGCACGCGGTGCGCGACGACCTCGTGGAGCACATCTGCCGCCGGCACGAGCGGCCGTTCCTCCTCTGCAACCAGGTGGGCGCCAACACCGAGATCGTCTACGACGGCGACAGCCGGGTCCACGCCGCCGACGGCACGCAGGTCGAGTGCGCAGCGTCGTTCGAAGAGGACCTGATCTTTTGGGACACGGAGGCCCCGACGCGGGCCTGCACGACCGACCGCGACCCGATCGCCGACCTGCACGATGCGCTCGTCCTCGGCATCCGCGACTACTACGAGAAGACGGGCATCTTCGACAAGGCCCTCATGGGCCTCTCGGGCGGCATCGACTCGGCCGTCACCTGCGCCCTGGCCACCGAGGCCCTCGGCCCCGAGCGCGTGGTGGGCGTCACCATGCCCTCGCACATCTCGTCGGAGGGGTCCGTCACCGACTCTGAGAAGCTCGCCGAGAACCTGGGCATCGAGTTCAAGGAGATCTCCATCGAGCCGGCGGTCGACGCCTTCGATGAGATGCTGGCCGACGCGTTTGCGGGGACCGAGCCCGGCGTGGCCGAGGAAAACATTCAGTCTCGCGCCCGGGGCGTGACGCTCATGGCCCTCTCCAACAAGTTCGGCCACCTGCTCCTGTCGACGGGCAACAAGAGCGAGATGGCTGTCGGCTACGTCACGCTCTACGGCGACACGAATGGGGGCGTGGCCGTGCTGAGCGATGTGCTCAAGACGCGCGTCTATGAACTCGCGCACCACATCAACGAGCGCGCCGGGCAAAACGTGATCCCACAGAGCACAATTGAGAAGCCGCCCTCCGCTGAGTTGCGGGAAAACCAGAAAGACACCGACACGCTTCCGCCCTACGAGGTGCTCGACGCGATTCTCAAGCGGTACATCGAGGAGAAGAAGGAACTCGGCACCATCGTGAACGAGACGGACATCGATGAGCCCCTCGTGCGCGATGTGCTGCGCCAGGTCGATCAGAACGAGTACAAGCGCCGTCAGGCCCCGCCTGGTCTCCGCGTCACCGAAAAAGCGTTTGGCATCGGTCGGCGCATCCCCATTGTCATGGAGTGGGACCGGGAGGTCGGCGATGCACTCGCGGAAGAGGCTCCTCCTAAATCGTAGTTCCACATCACCCCGATCGTTTGTTTCGTGTCCCGTGCCAACGGATCACCCTCCTCTCACACGCCCATACGCAGTTGAATGATCGACTACGTCTCCGGCACGCTCGTCGACAAGGATCCGGAGTCGGCCCTCGTGGACGTGAGCGGCATTGGCTACCGCGTCCATGTGCCCACCTCGACGTACCAGCGCCTCCCCGACACCGACGAAGAGGTAACGCTCTACACCTACCACTACCTCCGGGAAGACGACGAGTCGCTCTACGGATTTTCCACCAAGGCCGAACGGACCGTCTTTGAGACCATGACGGGCGTGTCACGCGTGGGACCGAAGCTGGCCCTCTCGGCCCTCTCGTCGATGAGTCCTACCGAGCTGCGCGACCATGTGATGGAGGAGGACAAGAATCGCCTGACCCAGATTTCGGGGGTAGGCAAGAAGACGGCCGATCGGCTCATCGTAGAACTCCGCGATCCTCTCGCGGATCTGGACGTCTTCGATGACACCTCGCCCCTCAGCGGGGGGTCGGACGCACGAGCTGAGGCGCGGGCCGATGCCCTGGAGGCCCTCACCGAGCTGGGCATGAACAAGGCCGACGCCGAGCGCGCCATTCGCCGGGTTCTGCGCGAAGATGCCGGCATCCAGTCGGCCGACGAGCTCACCCAGCGGGCGTTGAAGGAGAGCCAGGACTAGAATCTGTTCCCGACGCTATGGAGTCTGCCCCCTTGCTTTGGGTTTTTCCTCCATGGGCCGTGATACGTGAAGAGTGATTGCGTGATTGTCAGCCGATCGATATCCTCACGCATCACGTTTCATGGATCACGAGTCGCATCTTGATTTCCGGAGCGCCTTCCTGCCGCACGCCGAATTTTCGACCGACGAAGCAACCCCTATGTCCAACGACCTTCGTCTATTCGCCCTTTCCGAGAGCCGGGCGTTCGGCCAAGCCGTGGCCGCAGCGCTCGATACGGAGCTCCAGAACCACCACGAACAGACCTTTGCGGACGGGGAGCACGAGGTGCGTCCGGAGGTCAACGTGCGAGGACGCGACACCTTCGTCGTTCAGTCTCTCTACGCGGACGACACCTGGAGTGTGAACGACAAGCTCTGCCGCTTGCTGTTTATGCTCGGAGCCCTCCACGACGCTTCGGCCGAGCGGGTCACCGCGGTGGTTCCCTACCTCTGCTACCAGCGGAAGGACCGCAAGACGCAGCCGCGAGGCCCCGTGACGACCCGGTACGTGGCGGGCCTATTCGAAGCCGTCGGGGTCGACCGCGTCCTCACAATGGACGTGCACAACCTCGCCGTTCTCCAAAACTCATTCCGTGCGCACACCGAGCATCTGGAGGCCCATCCGCTATTCGTGCACGAACTCGACGACGTGATTGGGGAGGAGGACGTGGTGGTCGTGTCGCCGGATGAGGGAGGCGTGAAACGGGCTGGAAAATTTGCCGAGGGACTGGGCACCGTGCTCGGCCGCGAGGTGCCGACGGCCTTCGTGGAGAAAATGCGGAACGAGGATGGTGTGATCGGTGGCACGCTCGTAGGGGCAGTAGAGGACTGTATCGCCATCGTCGTCGACGATCTGATCAGCACGGCCGGAACGATGAGTCAGGCGATTGCGGCCTGCTCCACGGGGAACGCACAGGCGGTGTGCGCGGTGGCCACGCACGGTCTGTTCGTTGGCAACGCAAACGAACGAATCGCGGGGTCTCCGCTCGATGCCCTTTTTGTGACCAACACAGTGGCGCCTCGGCTGACGGGCGCAGCGGGAGAACGCCTTCGCATCTGTGACGCCGCCCCCCGGTTCGCCGCAGCAATCCGGGCCATCCACACCGAGACCTCTGTAAGCGCGCTCAATGAGATTTAGACAACCAGGTTGGATTGGCAAGCATCCTATAGGGGACGAAGGCGAATCCGAATGCCGCCGTTCTCCTGGTCGAGGTGATTGCGGGCAAAAAGTCGGTACCACCGCCATCGCCCGTTGCCGGTGCGGAGACGAAGAAGCCATCGTGCGCGTTGCTTCCGATGACTCACCATGAGTGCCAAGTCCCGCATTACGCGCCGCAAATTGTGCCCGTGAACGTGGGAGAAGAAGCAGGAGTTGACCGGCGCGTCGGCGGAATATTCAAGGGTCCGGTGAGCCGGCTCGTTGAGGTGCTTGATGGTGCCGCTCGAATCCAACACGAGAAGTGGGATGTGTGGGAGATCCTTCGTTTTGGAAGCCCTTCCAAATCCCGTGCGAGATACTACGGAGGTTGATCCAGAAGATGTGTTGGGCATGACGATCAGTGTTGATGACGTGATGGGAGAGCAGGAAACGGCTCTTCGCGCTCCCAAAAGGCACGAATGTTGCGCTGGACGCAGGAGATGAGTCTCTGTAGCTTTGGGGGAAGAAAAGAGGTTATCCCCAACAGTGATGCGTCTCCTACGTCTGGCAGTTACATAATAGTAAAGAAGGTTTAATGCCGTCAAGTCTAATTTTTTGAAGACTCCAAGGCGGTACTCTTGGCGTGTAGGGGTATTTTTGCCCCTTGCGTTTGAAGCTTTTCGTCCGGGAGGGGGGCAGAGAGCCGTCATGCTCTGAACCTGTGAATGCGACCCTCGGTTTGAGCTTTTCCCTTGCATTCTCCTTCAACAGTGCTCGTTATTTAGCGATGCGTTCCGCCGATGCCATTCCCCAGCAGCTCGATGGTCTCGTTCACCTCGATACCCAGCGCGCACCGAGCGGGGTCGATTTGACGGTCGACACGGTCTACCGAACCACCGGTCACGGTCAGCTCGACTTCGGCGGCAGTGAGTTTCAGGCGACGCCCCGCGAGCGGCTCGACCCGGTACTCGACGATCCGGAGGACGACTATGGATGGTGGACCCTGGAGAAGGGGGCATACGTCGTTCAGTACAACGAATCCCTGACGCTGGAGGAGAACGAGCAGGCCGTCGTGTCGCCCCTAGAGCGGACGCTGCTCGCCGGGGCGCACCACGGGACGTTCGTCCTCGACGACGGCCGCGATCCGCTTGAGGCGCTGCTTGTGGTGAGCCGGATGGGCTGCCGCCTCAAGGAAAACTGCCGCGTCTCGCGGCTCGTGGTGCTCGATTGATCGCGTGAGGGAACCAGCGCGGTCTTCCTGCGCGCCCATTCTCCCGTGCACCCACCCACCCGCGCTCCCACGTCCAAATAATGCCCGAACTGCCCGATGCCGTCGTCTACCGAGGCCGTCTCGACCGCACGGCGCTCGACCGTCCCATCGCCGACACGACGGTCGTCGACTCGCTCGTCCTCGGCGACGGACTGACCCCAGGTCGACTCCGGACGGTCCTTCGAGGACGTCAACTCGCGGAGACCCACCGCCACGGCAAACACGTCTTCGCCCGGTACGGCGACGAGACCGGCTGGCTCGCCCTCCATTTCGGAATGACGGGAACCGTACAGTACGTGGAGGACGGGGAGGCCCCTGAGTACACCTATGTGCAGTTTCACTTCGACAAGGAGGGGCACCTGGCCTTCGTCTGCCCGCGCAAGTTTGCACGCGTGCGGCTGGTCGACACGCCGGAGGCCTTCGTGGCGGCAAAGGAGCTCGGGCCGGACGCCCGGCGGGCCGACGCCGACGCGTTCGTGACCCAGTTCGAGAGGCGGCGCGGCACGCTCAAGGGACGTCTCCTCGACCAACAAGTCGTCGCCGGCCTCGGCAACATCTACGCGGACGAGGTGCTTTATCAGGCCGGCATTCATCCGCGCACGACCGTGCCCGAATTGTCGGAGGACGACCTGCGCGGCCTCTACGATGCAATCCAGACCGTTGTCGACGCCGCCGTCAAGGTGGAGGCCGATCCCACGGCGCTCGATCCGGAGCGCTTCATGCTCCCCCACCGCTACGACGACGAGCGCTGCCCGAAAACCGGCGTCCCGCTCGGAACCGAGCAGGTCTCGGGCCGCACCGCCTACTACTCCCCCGCCCGCCAGTCGCCGCCGGGGTAGACTCGTCTCCCCCACCTTTACGCCCCCACGCTCTCACCCCCATACTCCCGTGCCTTCTATTCACATCGGAACGTCGGGCTGGCAGCACGACACCTTCACCGGCTGCTTCTATCCCGACGACCTGTCCCAGAGCGACTGCCTCTCGTTCTACGCCGACACGTTCGGCACCGTCGAGGTGAACAACACCTTCTACCAGAGTCCCGGAGCGGACACGCTCCGCGCCTGGCGACGACAGACGCCCGACGGCTTCACCTTTGCGGTAAAGGCCAATCAGTATATCACGCACTTCAAGAAACTGAAGGACCCGAAGGAACCGGTCCAGAATCTCTACGAGGCGGTAGCGCCGCTCGGCGACGCCCTCGGCCCTCTCCTCTTCCAGTGCCCGCCCAACTGGCACCAGAACCTGGAGCGCCTCCACAGCTTTCTGGCGGTGCTCGATAACGAGCACCAGCACGTCTTCGAGTTCCGGGACCCCACGTGGCTCAACGAGGAGACCTACGACGCCCTCGCGGCCCACGACGCGGCGTTCTGCATCTACGACTTCGGCGACCGCTCCACCCATCGCGTGGTAACCACGGACTGGGTCTACGTCCGCCTGCACGGAACGGGGGAGGCCTATCACGGCCGCTACTCGGACACCGAGATCAACGACTGGGCCAACGCCATTGTGGACTGGCGGGCCGAGGGGCGCGACGTGTACGTGTATCTTAACAACACGGCGGGCGATGGCCACGCGCCCCACGACGCCCAGCGGCTGCGAGCGACGCAGAAGGAGTTGTCGTAAGCAATTGGACCCGACGGACGTGTGCGACGGGGGCGCGGGCGTTTTCCTTGACGTGGGGGCGGTGCCTCAAGCAACGGGGGTGCCAAGAAGATGGCGGGCCCGGCGAAAGAGGGTGTGCAGGACGTTCAGTGAAACGCCGAATAGGATTCCGACAATGACGAGTTGTTTGGGGCCGAGGTGGTCCCCCACGCCGGGAAGGTCGAGCCACCGGAGAAGGGGCTCGGCGAGGCCGGTCTGATCAGACACTATGAAGAGAACGGCCCCGAACGCGAGGCCGAGGACGGCCGATCTGATAAAGGCCTGCACCGGCTCGGCAAACGCCTCGTCCTCGACGGCGGATTCTTGCGCGAGAGAGGAATTATTTCCGGCGGCGGGCGTTCTGTGCTCGCGTTCACTCATGCTAGTAACGCCTCGTGCAGAGGAACAATTTATTCGGAGAAGAGGACCGGTGTGGAGGAGAGCGTTTCCCGAAAGACGAGTCCTTGTCCGTTCGGGAGTACAACCAATCAAACAGGAAATGGCCTCCGGAGGGCCGCGAAAAAGCTGTGATGCGACCGAGAAAAACTATTCAGGGACGTTTGGGGCCGGTCCGGTCCTTGGCTGGACCTGCAGCTGCTTGGTCACCTTCCCTCAGGCAGGCGGGTTTCCGGGCGGCCGACGGACAGTCATAGCGAGAGGACCAGATTGCATACGGGGTGGGGACCGAATCTTAGCATGCAGGCCACCAAGAAGGATACAGCACGAACGCCCCTTGGCATGACGCTCCCCGATCGTTTCCACGACGCGACGTTCGAACGCTACGAGCCCCGGACGCCGAGTCAGGCGGAGGCGCTACGGGTGGCCCGTGAATTTGTGGCGGAGCGGCGCCGGGGGCTGTCGTGGAGCAGGTGGTTCAAACAGCTGTGGGGAGGGGCGGGCGACGGCCGCACGCATGGACTCTACCTAGTGGGACCGGCGGGCACGGGCAAGACGCACCTGCTGGCCGCAACGTACCATGCCCTCCATCCCGAGATCGCCTGTGCCTTCCTTCATTCCAGCACACTGTTCCGGCAAACCAAACCACCGGAGGCCTTTGCCCACCGGTTGTCCGACCAGTACGAGGTCTGTTGTCTCGACGAGGTAGAGATCGACGACCCGGCCAATGAAATGCGTCTGGCGGGGGTCATGAAGACGCTGGCGGCGCGGGACGTGCCGCTCCTCGCCACAAGTAACGTGGAGCCCGAGCAGTACCTGGCGAACCAGCTTGGCGACGGGCGCATCCAGCGGTTTCTCCGCACGGAAGTTCGGGAGGAATACCGCGTCGTGGGCGTGAGTGGAGACGATTATCGGCGGACTCGAGAGGTTCAACAGTCGGGATGGGGGTGGATCGGGCCGAGTGGAACTACCCGGCGGGCGATGCGGCAGGCGTGGGCGGAGGCGTCGGGAGCGTCCTGGTGGGCGTCGTTCGCGGACCTGCGCCAGGCTACGACGGAGACCGCCCACTCTGAACTCATTGGCGACCTAGTGGCGCTCGATCATCTGTTCGTCGAGGGCGTGTCCATCGCCGACACCGACGATGCTTTCCGCCTCCTCCGCGTCGTCGACGCGCTGTATCTTCACGCCGACGCCCCGACGCTCTACTTTACTGCCGAGCAGCCGCCCGACGACTGGTTCAATCCCGACCAGTACGCGGGCATCGCGCGGGCCGTGGCCGTGAAGTTCGACCGCACCGTGTCGCGCCTTCACGCCCTGTGCCGGATCCGCGCGGTGGACAAGTAAAGAGCGGTGCGATCCTGATCCCGCACGCTCACCCCCATGCACCGGCACGTTACTCCACACTCGGCACCGCGGCTAGGCTCTCCTCGATCTCGTCCTCCGGCAGCGCAAAGTCCTCCAGTTCGCCGGCCCGGAAGTCCTCGTACGCGCTAAGGTCGAAGTGGCCGTGGCCACAGAGGTTGAAGACGATCGTTTTCTCCTCGCCGGCCTCCTTCGCTTTGAGCGCTTCCTCGCGGGCGCCCCACACAGCGTGGCCGGCCTCAGGGGCGGGCAGGATGCCCTCGCACTGCACGAACTCCTCGCAGCTTTCGAACATCGGGATCTGCGGCGTGCTCGTCGCCTCGATGATCCCCGCGTCCAGGAGCGCACTGATCTGCGGGCTCATGCCGTGGTAGCGCAGGCCGCCGGAGTGGATGGGCGGCG